>JBDSWB010000062.1:0-7492 GCA_039926915.1 Ramlibacter sp. | reverse complement strand
AGCACCTTTTCCAATTCCATCGATCTTGTTGCCGCCTGCTCCGGCGCCTGCTCCAGCGCCTTCGCCATTTCCGTTCCCGGGACTGCTTCTTCCTTGAGTCTCGGGTGACACTGAGCTCGCGCACTTTCAGTGCGCGAGCGATCCTTTCGCGCGACACTCCTGCATCGGCGACCTGGACTTTGGCTCAGCGAAAGACTACAGCCTGGAAGTGTGGCTTCCGGCGCAGCGGACGTACCGCGAGATCAGCCTGGTCTCTGAACGCGGACCTTACAGGCTCGCCGCTTGCAGGCACCGTCAGACCAGCCGCCTCAACTCACGGCGCCACGCATGGTATTTTCCCGTTGACGTTCAACGCCTGCCGCTTGCGGCCGGCAGCGCGCGCTTCTTCCACCGTGAATTCATGCGCACGCCCGCTGGCATGCGCGGCCCGGCCGCCCAGGCTCGCGATTTCGCGCTGGCGCTCCTTGTCCATCGCGGCGAAGCCACGGCGCGATTTTTTGGGTATGTCCGGCGTCATAACGAAGGCTCCTTCAGGAAAATCACATTCTGATCGGAGTCCTCGGCGCCGTGCCAGAGATCGACAGCAGGATTGGAAGTTGTCCTACAGCTGAGGCAATCCGGTGCGCCAACCACCGTCGAGGAACCCGACACCACCGCGGGGTCGGTTGTCGCCGGGGTACAGCTGTTCGGCTTTGGCGAGCCAGCGTTCCGAGAGGTTTGAAAAAATCATTCGGCACTCGGTGGTGAAGCAATCTTGCTCGCGCAAGGTGCCAAGGTTGCGTGCGATTTTGCGCGCAATGAGGTAGCGATGGGCAGGGGCGGAGTTGTGGAGGAAAGCGGTCATCAGGGCCAGCGTCGCCAACCAGAGGGCGGTGCAGGCGCGCGACAGGGCGGCTTCATCAGAAATGGCTGACTGGGGACTCATGGGGCTCCTTGCGGAATACGTCGGATCATCCTATGGGATGCCGGGGCGCTTTCCTGTCAGAGCCCCGACCCAGCGGTCGCCCGCCGTTTCCTACAGCCGGCGGCTGCCCGGTCGCGTGCATGTTCGGGGGACCTCAGTGGTTGTCGGTGGAAATGCCGATACTTTTTTCTGATCTAGACTCAGCGCATGAAGCCCAATGTCGCGCCGCCGGCCGCTCCCCACGCCGAAGCGCAGTGGGTCGAGGGCGAGCTGATCCGCAGCCTGATGCGCACGGCGAGGAACACCCAGCTCATCGGCCTCATGATCATTCCCGTCTTCCTGGGCGTGCTCTGGGACGACGCCACCCTGGGTGTCCTGATGATCTGGGCCATGGCGGCTGCGGCGGTGGCGGCGGCGCGCTTCGCGGTCATCCGCAAGTACGTCCGCGAAGTGCTGCGGGCGGGCGCGGTTGAGCACACGGCGTTCTTCGGCCGCTACCGCCGGCTCTGGCCGCTGAGTGCGCTGATCTGGGGGCTGGCAACGCTGCTGTACTTCGACCGCTCACCGCTGGCCGACCAGTTCGTCTGCTGGCTCATCATGGCGGGGCTGGCGATGTTCTCCATTAACGCGCTGTCCAGCCATCTCGCCACGCTGCGCGCCTACCTGGACACCCTTGCCCTCACTTCGCTGGCGGTGATGTTCTGGCGCATCGGCATCGAGCTGCAATTCGGCGGGCCGTACTACCACTACTGGATCGTCACGCTGCTGCTGATCTTCTGGCAGGTGCTGCGGCAGGCGGGCCTGCGGCTGCACATCACCCATCGCAAGAATTTTGAGCTGCAGTACCGCAACAACCAGCTCATCGAGTCGCTCACCCGGCAGACTCAGGCCGCGCTGGACGCCGTCGAGATCAAGAACCGGTTTCTGGCCAGCGCTGCGCACGACATCCGCCAGCCGGTTCACGCGCTCAGTCTGTATGCGGACTGGCTGGGCAGCGAGCCGGAATTGGTGCACGAGATCGCGCCCAAGATCGTCGAGTCGACCAAGGCAGTGAATGCGCTGTTCGATTCGCTGTTCGACCTGGTGCGCCTGGACTCGGGCAAGATCAAGTTGAACATCGAGCCGGTGGAACTGGAGCGGGTGCTGCACGACCTGGAGCTGCAGTACCGGCCGCTGGCGCAGGCCAAGGGGCTGCAGTTCCGCGTGCATTCGAAGCCGGGCAGCGTGCTGTCTGATCCGATCCTGCTTCGGCGCATCGTCGGAAACCTGATTTCGAACGCTGTGAAGTACACCCAGAGGGGTGGGGTTCTGGTGGCGGCGCGGTCGACTTCTGCCGGCTGGCGTATCGAGGTCTGGGATACCGGACTGGGCATTGCGCCGGTGCACCTGCGGGAAATCTTCCGGGAGTTCTACAAGGTGCCCAGCCATGCCGGCACGGAAGACGGGTTCGGCCTGGGGCTGTACATCGTCGCGAGGCTGGCCGCCATTCTGGGCCATCCCTTGAGGCTGGCTTCACGCCCCGGGCGCGGAACGGTTTTCCGCCTGATGCTCAAGCCCACCGACGCCCAGGACGCCGCCGACCGGGCGGCAGCCGCGGCGACTCAGCTCGCCAGCATCCCGTGAGTGCGGGCGTAGTGGATGGTCTGGGTGCGGCTCTTCACGCCCAGGCGCCGGAACAGCCGCCACAGGTGAACCTTGACCGTGTGCTCGCTGATGCCCAGTTCGTCCGCGATTTCGCGGTTGGACAGGCCCCGGTCGAGCATGACGATCAGCTGCTTCTGGCGCTTCGACAGCTTGCTGTCGGTCGGTGACAGTTCCTCGAAACCGCCGTCGGCGTTCATCAGCGCGCGCAGGGCATTGCCGATTTCCTGGGCGCCGGCTGACTTTTCGATGTAGATGTCAGCGCCCGCTTCGATGCAGGCTTCCTCGGCGTCAGCCGCGGGGGAGGCCGACAACACCGCCAGCGGGGTGTCGGCAAAGCGGTTCTTCAGCTCGTGGATGCCCGAGGTGCCGGTGGTGTCCGGCAGCTTCAGGTCCAGGCAGATCAAGTCGGGCGTGCCATGTTGCTTGACGGCCGATTCCACGCCGCCGATGCGGTCGAGCTCGACCACATTCGAGCCGGGACGCAGGCGCCGCAGCAGCATGACGACCGCTTCGCGCATGAGCGGATGGTCATCAATGACGTACAAGCTCATGGGCTTGGGAGTTTTGGTTTCTGGGACGGACATAGGAACTAAGGATAACTCCGAATCAGTAACCCATGGTGGGGGATGTCATTAGCATGCCATCACCCACGGGCCGTGCCACGCCAACCTCAGCCTTGCGCAAGCGCGGCAAGGGACGCCAGGGCCGCGGCGACGACGGCCGGGCCGACGCCATCAGCCAACTGCAAGTCCCCGACGCTGGCCATGTCCTGCTGCCGGAGCCGCCCGATGGCCTGGCCCGCCAGTTGCGGCGAGTCGAAACCGACGCTCTGGGCCAGCAACCGTCCCTCGGCATCGACGAACTTGAAGTAATGCTTGCCGTCGGATTCGCGGTATTGCTTGAACGAGGGCCGCGCGGCCTTGGCGGGCTTGGCCTTGCCCTTTCCGCCCTTGGCGGAGAGGCTGCGCAGGCCCACGGCGTCACGCAGTTCGGCCAAGAAGGGCCGGGCCAGGGCGCGTGCTTTTTCCGCGCCGGCGAGCAACACCTTTTCCAGCTCGGCCGGGTTGTTGACCAGCGCGTCGTAGCGTTCGCGCATGGGCGCGATCTCGCGGTCGATGCGCTCGAACAGCGCCTGCTTGGCGTCGCGCCACGAAATGCCGTCGGCATAGGCCTGGCGCAGGGCTCGGGTTTCCTGCGGGTCGGCGAACGCCTCGAAGATCTGGAACAGCGCAGAGCCTTCCACCTGCTTGGCCTCGCCCGGCGCGCGCGAATCGGTCACGATGCCGGCAATCTGCTTGCGCAAGTAGTCGCGGGTGGAGAACAGGGGAATGACATTGTCGTAGCTCTTGCTCATCTTGCGGCCGTCGAGCCCGGGCAGCAGCGCCACCGTGTCGTCGATGGCCGCCTCGGGCAGCACCAGGTGCTCGCCGTACAAGTGGTTGAAGCTTTGCGCGATGTCGCGCGTCATCTCGACGTGCTGGGCCTGATCGCGGCCCACAGGGATCTGGTGCGCCTTGAACATCAGAATGTCGGCGGCCATCAGCACCGGGTACATGAACAGGCCCGCCGTCACGTCGGCATCGGCGTCGCTGCCCGCCGCGGTGTTCTTGTCGACCGAGGCCTTGTAGGCATGAGAGCGGTTGAGCAGGCCCTTGCCGGTGACGCAGGTGAGCAGCCAGGTCAGCTCCGGGATCTCGGGGATGTCCGACTGGCGATAGAAGTACACATGCTCCGGGTCCAGCCCGATCGCCAGCCAGCAGGCTGCGATCTCCAGCGTGGAGCGCTGCACCCGCGAGGGCTCGTCGCACTTGACGAGCGAGTGGTAATCCGCGAGGAAATAGAAGTTCTCCGTTCCCTCGCGCCGGCTGGCTTCGACGGCGGGGCGCAAGGCGCCCACGTAGTTGCCAATGTGCGGCGTGCCGCTGGTGGTGATGCCTGTGAGGAAACGGACGGGGGGTTTCGGGATCATGGCGCAGTCAGTGGAACAGGGAAACCAGGGGAGTGAGCAGCAGGTCCAGCGCACCGTAGCCGACCGCGAGGAGCGGCCGCAGCCAGTAGGTGCTGACGACGCCCAGCAGGACCAGGCCCATGACGATGAAGAAACCATAGGGCTCGACGCGGCTGACGGCCCAGGCCAGTTTGCGCGGCAAGAGGCCCACCAGGACCCGTCCGCCGTCCAGCGGAGGCAACGGGAACAGGTTGAAAGCCCACATCACCAGGTTGACCAGCACGCCGGCCTTGCACATATCCAGGAAGAAACGCTCGGTGATGCCCGAACCTGCGAGCACGGTGTAGCCGATCGCCCAGAGGATGGCCTGGATGAAATTGGATGCTGGACCGGCCAGCGCGACCCACACCATGTCGCGCTTGGGATGGCGCAACTGGCCGAAGTTCACGGGCACCGGCTTGGCGTAACCGAAGAGGAAGGCGCCGGACGTCGCGAAGTACAGCAGCAACGGCATGAGGATCGTGCCCATCGGGTCGACGTGCTTGATCGGGTTGAGCGTGACGCGTCCCATCATGTACGCGGTGTCGTCGCCCAGGTAGCGCGCCACGTAGCCATGCGCCGCTTCGTGGATGGTGATCGCGAACAGCACCGGCAGGGCGTAGATCAGGACGGTTTGGATAATGTTGGCGGAATTCACCGGGGGATTGTCTCAGACCTCCTTCAGAGGCCCAGCGCCGCGATGTCGCCGCGGCCCTTGCGCACGACCAGCGCCTCGCCACCGCTGCCCATGGGTGTGAGGTCAATCACGCTGGTGGGCTCTGACGGGCATGCGCCGGCATCGATCACGCCGGCGATCTGTTTTTCGAAGCGGTCGCGAATTTCCTGGGCGTCGTTCAGCGATTCGGTTTCGCCCGGCGGGATCAGCGTGGTGGCAAGCAGCGGTGCGCCGTGCAAGGCCAGCAGTTCCTGCAGCACGCGGTGCTCCGGCACCCGCAGGCCGATGGTCTTGCGCTGCGGATGGCTCACCCGCCGCGGCACCTCGCGCTTGGCTTCCAGGATGAAGGTGTAGGCGCCCGGGGTGGTTGCCTTCAGCAGCCGGTACTGGCGGTTGTCGACGCGCGCGTAATTGGCCAGTTCACTCAGGTCGCGGCACAGCAAGGTGAGGTGGTGCTTGTCGTCGACCCCGCGAATCTGCCGCAGCCGGTCGGCGGCCGCCTTGTCGTCCAGGTGGCAGGCCAGGGCATAGCTGGAATCGGTAGGCACCGCAAGGATGCCGCCTTTTTCGAGCAGGCCGACGGCCTGCTTGAGCAGCCGCACCTGCGGGTTCTCGGGATGGACGTCGAAGTACTGGGCCATGGTGTTTGGTGGCCGGCCTCAGGATTCCAGCGGTTCCAGGGCCATCCGGCTTTCGCGGACGGTGAGCCAGGCGCCGCCGGCGCTGCAGACGGCGATCAGGACGATGCCGACCATGGACCAGCCATCGGGGACATGCGAGAAGACCAGCCAGCCGCCCAGCATGGCGAAGGCGATCTGGGCGTAGAGATAGGGCGTGAGCGTAGCTGCCGGCGCGCGCTGGTAGGCCAGGATCAGCATGAAGTGCCCCACGGTGGCCATCACACCCATGAAGCACAGCGCCGCCCACAGCCACCCGTCGTCCAGGGCCATCCAGGCGAATGGAAGGGCCAGTGTCGCAATCGACGTGCCGACCCAGCCGGTGTAAAGGTGCATGGTCACTGGATCTTCGGTACGCGCCAGCTTGCTGGTGAGCACCTGGAACCACGCATTGCTGCCGACCAGCCCCAGCGGCAGCAGGCTGGCCCAGTGGAAAGCCTCGCCACCCGGACGGACGATGACCAGGGTGCCGGCGAAGCCACCCGCCACCAATGCCCAGCGCATCGGCGACACCGTTTCCTTCAGCACCGTGGCGGCCAGCAGGGTGATGGCCAGCGGAGTGATCATCACAATAGCCGTGAACTCGCCCACCGGCATGTACTTGAGGCTGGCGAAAGCAAACAGGCTGGACACGAGCAGCAGCACGCCGCGCAGGACCTGGAATCCGGGATGCCTCGTGCGCAGCGCAGCCATGCCCCGCAGCGGCAACACCGTGACGGTGGTGGCCACCGCCTGAAAGGCGTAGCGGAACCAAAGGGCCATCAACAGCGGCACGGTGGTGCTGATGTACTTGGTGGTGATGTCGAGTGCGGAGAAGCAGGCGCCCGCGGCCACCACCAGCGCGATGCCCGCCAAGGCCGTTTTTGCGCCCGCCCCGGGATGGCCCAGCGGCCCTTTCACTGGATGCGGTCGGCCAGCACTTCCCAGACCGGTGTGAGCTGGCCGGGCAGGTAGGGCAGCTGGCCGAGGTCGGTATGGCTTTCGCCGGGGCTGTGGAAGTCGCTCCCCCGCGACGCGGCCAGGCCGAATTCGCGCGCCGTCTCCGCATATTGAACGTACTCGGCGGGGGTGTGGCTGCCGGTCACCACTTCCACGCCCTTGCCGCCATGCGCCTTGAATTCGGTGAACAGCGCGTGCTCCTCGTTGGCACTGAACCGGTACCGCGCGGGGTGGGCGATCACCGCCATGCCACTTGCGTTGGTGATCCATTGAACTGCAGCTTTCAGCGACGCCCAGCGGTGCTCGACGTAGCCCGGCTTGCCTTCAGTGAGGAAGCGCCGGAAGACTTCGCCGGTGTCGGCACAAACGCCAGTCTCGACCAGGAAGCGCGCGAAATGCGTGCGGGACACCAGTTCGCGGTTGCCGGCGTACTGCAAAGCGCCTTCGTAGGCGCCTTTGATGCCCGCCACTTCCAGCTGGCGCGACATCTCCTGAGCGCGTGCATCGCGCCCGCCCCGCGTCAGCGCCAGGCCCTCGCGCATGGAGGTGTTGTCCGGGTCGAATCCCAAGCCCAGAATGTGGACGGTCTGGTCCGCGAAAGTCACCGAGACCTCGGTGCCCGTCAGGTACTTCATGCCGTGTGATGCCGCCGCGGCAGCGGCCCG
>JBDSWB010000061.1:0-10790 GCA_039926915.1 Ramlibacter sp. | reverse complement strand
TCGGCTGGAACGACGCATCGTTCGGCGCGCTGGTCGCGGCGTTTCCCAACACCGGCTTCATGGGCGTGCCGCTGCTGGTGGCGCTGCTGGGCGCGCAGGCGGCGGGGCCGGCCATCGTCACCATCGTGGTCGACCTGCTGATCACCAGCTCGCTGTGCATCGCGCTATCGCGCCTGGACGGCGCCGACGGACACGGCGTCAGCAAGGCGGCGGTCAGTGCGCTCAAGGGCGTGGCGCTCAACCCCATGCCCTGGGCCATCCTGCTGGGCGCGGTGGCGTCGGCCCTGCAATTCGAATTCTGGAAACCCATCGCGCAGACAGTCGGCCTGCTCGCCGATGCCGCCTCACCGGTGGCGCTGTTCACGATTGGCGCGGTGCTGGCGCGCTCGCAATACGTCGCTGCCGCTGGCGAGCATGCACCGATGCCGCTGCGCGACTTCGTCCCGGTGGCGCTGGTCAAGCTGCTGGTCCACCCGCTGCTGGTGTGGGGCGCGGGCAGCCTGGCCATCCTGGCGGGCGTTCCGCTCTCCCGCTTCGCGCTGACGGTGATGGTGCTGGTGGCCGCGCTGCCGTCGGCCAGCAACGTGGCGCTGCTGGCGGAGCGCTTCGGCGCGGACACCGGGCGCATCGCGCGGATCATCCTGTTGACCACGGCCGCCGCGTTCTTCACCTTCTCGGCGGCAGTGGCGCTGGTGCACTGACGGCGAGCGCGGCAGACCCATGTGCAACCGGTACCGTCCCGCCAGCGTCACGTACATCCGAGACGTGTTCGGCTTTACGTCGATCAAGGAGCGCGAGCCTTACTCCACGGAAGGGATCGGCCCCTGGCAGCAAGGGCCTTTTGTGCGGGCGGCGGGGCTGGAAGTCGGGCAGTGGGGGCTGATCCCCTGGTTCAGCAAGACCCAGCGCCCCACCGGCAAGATGGGCCGCCCCATCAGCACCAACAATTGCCGCATCGAAACTGTCGCGACGGCGCCGAGTTTCAAGGGACCCTGGGCGCGAGGCCAGCGCTGCCTGATTCCGGCGACAGACTACGACGAGCCTTACTGGGGCACCGGCAAGAACATCTGGTGGCGTTTTGGCCGGCGCGACGGCACTGCGTGGGCGCTGGCGGGCATCTGGACTGAGTGGACGGAACCCGAGACCGGCGAGATCGTCGTGAGCTACACCATGCTCACGCAGAACTGCGACCGGCATCCGCTGCTGAACCTGATGCACAAGCCGGACCCGTCGTTGCCGCCCGACCAGCAGGACAAGCGGGCGGTGATCCCTATCGAGCGCGAGCATTGGGACCAATGGCTCAGCGGCACGGTGCAAGAGGCCATGGCCCTGGTGAAATTGCCGGAGCCCGACCTGTTCGTGCACGGCGCCGCCGATCCGGCGAAGCAGGTGGACCTGCCGTCATTCCCGATGTGATGTTGACGTCACTGCAGGGGCAGGATGCACGCGTCCGAAATCAGCCAGACCGGAAGCTGGCAGGGCCTGACCATGGCGTCATCTATCAAGGAGTAACCATGGATTCATCTGCCACCAAGGACATCGTGAAGAACGCCTGGAAGGCCTTCGCCACACGCGACGCGGCGCAAATCGAAAGTGTGTTCACTGAGGACGCCCGGTGGTTCGTTCCCCCGGGCAACGCCACGGCGGTGGCGCTGGGGCACGCCGATGCGCAGGTGCTGGACCGCCCGCTCATCGTGCAATTTCTGGCGCACGAGTTCGCGCAACTGTTCGTGAGAGATGTGAAGTCCACGCCACGCAGCCTCACCGCAGAGGGCGAGACGGCGGTGCTGGAAACGCGCTTCGAGGCCACGCTGGCCAGCGGCCGCCACTACGACAACGAGTACTGCTTCGTCATCGAAGTGAAAGAGGGGCGCATCCACCGGATGCGCGAGTACATGGACACGCAGCGGGGTTTCCACTGCATCGTCGGCCTGCCGGCCGAAGCCGCGCCGCGCTGACGGGGGTCAGCCCGGCGCTGGCGCCGGTTTACTTTTTCTTGGCGGCCTCGGCAGCAGCTTCCTTCTCCTTGGCCGTCGTCACGTCGATCGTCGGCACCTTGATCGTCTTTTCTTCGGCCTTCACGGTCGGCACGACGATGGTCTTGTTTTCCGTACCGACCTTGATGTCCGGGGTGGTGACGTCGTACTTCGGCAGGGTGACGTCGCCAGCCTGCTTCTTCTCGATTTCGAACTTCGGAACGGTGACGTTTCCCTCTTGCGTCTTCTTCACGTCGCACGCGGACAGGCCGAGTGCACCGCACGAGATGGCGAGAATGGCGAGAATGGTCTTGTTCAATTGAGGCTCCCTGCGGGGTTGGTTGTTGAAAGTTCATGCCCATCCGCAGCGCATGCTGAACCGGAGCGGGCTGTCTGAATTGTTCCTGCTGTGCCGGAGCCCGGCTGTAGGAGCGAGGCTCGTGCCGCTGTACGGCCCGGCAGGTTGGCAGGGTCAGCGCGTGCCCTTTGGAGCGAAACCGATGAGCAGGCCATCCGCCCCGACGCTGATGCTGCCGGGCTCCAGGCCCATGGCGTCCGGCAGGGCCAGGTCCTCCGGCCGCAGCCGGTGAACGACGAATTCCTGGAGCGTTTGCTCGGCGTACCGGCGTACGTAAAGGTCCAGCAGCGCCTGCGCATCGGCTGACAGCCCTTCCACGCGGACCGCAGACACCCGCACCTGGTGCGCGCGCACGCTCTTGTCGCTGGGCTCGTAGCGCAATGCAAAGTCCAGGTCGACCTGGCCGGTGTGAGGGCGGCGCAAGGCCGGACCGGATGCCGTGACCGGCAGTTCGGCGCCCAGCCGATTCTGCGAGGCGAGGAAGCGCAGGCGCGGCATCTGCAATTCCAGTTCCACCACGCCGCGGACGTCGCGGCGCACCGGAAAGCGTTGCTGGATCGCCCGCCGAACTTGGGCGGCCGAAATGGCGTGGCTTGGCGAGGGCGCGACCGCGCCGGTCAATGAGGCTGGAGCCCCCTGAACTGTGTTGAGGTTCGCATCGCGCCGGTCGCCGAGCTGGGTCAGCCATTCGGCCTGGACTGACGCCGTGGCCGCGGCCAGCAGCAGGGGAAGGAGATTGCGCTTCAAATGCGGTCGCGCAATCCTTCGACGCCGTGTTTTTCCGCGCAGTGCTCGCAGCAGAAGAACTGGCCCTTCGATTCGAGTCCGTGGCCGATGATGCGCACCTGGCAGTGCGTGCACACCGGCGCCAGGCGCGCGATCGCGCATTCGAAACTGTCGAAGGAGTGGGTCTGGCCGTCCTTCACGATCTGGAAGGCCTTGTCATAGTCGTTTCCGCAATGGTCGCAGACGGGCATGCAAATTCTCCTGGCCGGAATCCGGTCCGGCGATGGTGCACTATCGCTCTGCCGCGCCAGCGGGTTCGTAGGACAAATTCGCGAGCATCTCGTCAGGAGTCTTCCAGGACGCCGTCCATCGCACAGGAAGAACCCACTGTTAGACTGCGGTCAACACCCCGAGGACCCATGAACCCGCGTCACATGGAAGTGTTTATCGCAGTGATGAACGGAGTGGGTCTGTGAGCGAAACGCAGCGGTTCGCGGTTGACGAAGCCACCGCGCGCGGGGTGCTTCTGGTCCGGGCCATCGAAGAAGCCGACAGTGCCCAGCGCCTGCTGGAAGCGGGCGAACGCGAGCGGATCGAGAAAGCTGCCTTCGATTCGGTGTCGGCCGGCTCGCCCGACGAGCGGCCGGCGCCCTTGCGCTACCTGGCCGAGCGCGCCCGCCAAATCCTCCTCGCGGTGGGGCGCCGCAATCCGCGAGTCGCCGCCCTGGAAGTGGCGGGTCCGTGGCAAGGCCACCTCGCCTGGTTGCTGCCGCTGCTGGCCTTCATCTCGGGCCTGACGCTCGACCGGCTCGGCGACCCGCACAAGCTCGATCTGCTGTCGCCGCCTCTGCTGGCGTTCATCGTGTGGAACGTGCTGGTGTATGGTTTGCTGGCCGCATCCGCGCTGCCGTTGGGACGGCACACAACTTGGGCTGACCGCGCCACACGCTGGCTGGGCCGGTTGCCTTCGCAATTGCGCGAGTTGTCCGGCTCGGGGATTCGCGCCTCGCTGCGCACCGGCTTCACTGCCCATTGGACTCGCGCTGCGGGGACCCTGGAGTCCTTGCGTCTGCAGCAGGTCCTGCATGCTTCTGCCGCGGCCTGGGCCATCGGCGTCGCGCTCTCGATCGCCGCGGGAGGGCTGGTGCGTGAATACCGGGTCGGCTGGGAAAGCCTTTGGCTCGACGCTCACGGCGTCCAGACTGTGCTCAACGCGGTCTTCGCCCCGGTCCTGTGGCTGCTGCCGGTAGAAGGTTTCACGTTCGAGGAACTGCAGCGGTTGCATTCGGGCGCGGGCGTGGTCGTAGGCCTTGATCAGGCGCGCAAATGGGTTTGGCTGTACCTGGGCTTGCTGTTGCTCGTGGTCGTGCTACCGCGCGCGCTGCTCGCCGCGCTCGCCCGGCGGCGCGCGCGGGCGCTGGCCCAGGCGGTGCCACTCGACCTGTCGGAGGCTTACTACGCCGACATCCTGGCGCGAATGAACCCGGTGGTCGCCGTGGGCTATGTGGATGCGCCGACGAGCATGGGGGAGCTGGTGCGCACGGTACTGGAGCAGGCATCGCGTGCCCCGGCGAACTTGCTGTTGGCCGGGACCGCCTCCACGCTCCTGCTGCGCACGCATCCGGGCGATGAACTGCGGGCCGTGCCCGCATCCGCGCAGGCGGAGGTGGACCAGGTCTGGTTGTGCGTGGCCACGAGCGCCGAATTGGCCGCCGCCGTCCCCATGTTGAAGGCCATCGGCAAGCCGGTGCTGGTCCTGCACGCCGCATCGGCCGGCGCCGACGCCTTGCGCGCGATTGCGGCCGGTGCCGGGTTGACTGCCGATGTCGCACCCATTGCGGGGTCGGTGTCCTGCTGGACTGTTGAAGGCCCCCTTTGGGACCTGCTGCTCGCGCGCCTGCCGCCCTACAAGCAGGAACGCGGCCGGCGGCTGGTGCGGGAGTTGAAGGATGCGCAGCAGGCGCGCCTGCGCGAAGCCATGCATGCGCTGGGTCAGGCGCTGGCGCAATCGGCCGTGGAAGCGCAGCCGCTGGAAGCCGATACATCCTGGCGGTCCCGGCTGCCCTTCGGCGATGCGAAGGCCCGCAACCGGGCTCGCGAGGAAGCGATGGCCCAGGTGCTGGTCAAGGTCAATGGGCATGTGGCGCAGGCGCTGGAGCAATTGCGGCAACTGCATGGCTTGCCCGCGCTCGTGGCGAACTCCCAGGAAGGGCCGTGGGACTCCAATGCGGTGGAGACTTCCGCCGAGCTGCTCCATCCGCCCAACGCGGCGGTGGCCGGCGCCGCCGCCGGCATGGCGGCGGGCGCGCTCGCCGGCGCGAAGATTGACCTGCTCACGGGTGGGCTCACCATGGGCGCGGGCGCTGCGGTGGGCGCGCTCATCGGCGGGAGCGGGGCTTTCGGGGCGGCGCGCTGGTTCGGCGAAACGGAAGTCCGGCTGAGCGATGAGCAACTGCTGGCGCTGGCCCGGCGGCTGGTCGTTCATTACCTCGCCGCCATTCACGCGCGCCGCCTGGATGCCGACTCGGTGCGCGAGCCGCCCGAGCAGTGGAAGGCGGTAACGCACGCCCTGCTGGCCGACGAAAGCAAGCGTTACGAAAAGCTGTGGCGCACTGCGCGCAGTGCAACCGGAGGGGAAGAGCCCACTGTCGCCATCGCGCAGGCCTTGCGTTCGACCACCGTCGAAGTCATCGACCGGCTTTATCGCAGGGCCTAGACCGGATAGGCAGCGGCGTGGGACACCCCGCCTTGCGCCGGCCGCTACTCAGCGGAGCGGGTCGCCATACCCGAGCCCGCGCCGGGACGCGCCGCCGCCGGCGGCAGGTGAGCCTGCTCGTAGTCCAGCAGCTCCATCACGTGGTGCATGACCTCGTCGCCGATTTCATTGGCGCGCCACAGGCGGATCAGCTCCTGCCTTTCCGAGCCGATGGCGGCGTGTCGCAGCCGGTTGACCAGTTCCATTCGCGGCGTCAGTTCCGAGGCGTCCGCCGAGACCAGCGCGATGCGTTCGGCGATTTCCGATTTCAGCCCTTGGGCCCACTGCTCGGGAACGCCCTCGGCCGCCAGCACTTCGTTGATCGCTCCGAGCGCCGCCGAACTCATTGCGGCGCGCACGCGCAGCTGTTCGTCGTGCAGGCTCCAGTTGGAGCCCACTTTCAGCCGGCGGATCAGCGGCGTCAGCGTCAGGCCCTGCCCGACCAGCGTGGCCACGATGACGACGAAAGTGAGGAAGATGATCAGGTCGCGATGGGGAAATGGGTCGCCGGCCGGAAGCGTCAGGGGCAGGGCCAGCGCCGCCACCAGTGAGACGATGCCGCGCATGCCGCACCAGCCGATGATCACCAGCTCGTTGCGGTTGGGGCGGGGCTGGTCGTCGCGCAGGCTCCCGCTCAGCCGCTGGGGCAGGTAGGCCACCGGAAATACCCAGGCGAAGCGCACAGCGATCGCCACGCCTGTGACCACGGCGCTGATCGCGGCGAGTTGCGACAGCGGGTAGCGCTCCAGGTTCTCCAGCGCCAGGCCGCGGATCTGCAGGCCGATCAGGATGAACACCAGGCTGTTGAGCAGGAACACGAGCAGGTTCCACACCGAGCGCGCCATGATGCGCATCTCGGCCGAGACGATCTCGGGCGCATAGCGCCCGCGCACCAGGCCCGCGGCCACCACCGCCAGCACGCCCGATACATGCAGCGTTTCGGCCGCCAGGTAGGCGGCATAGGGAATGGTGAGGACCGTGAGCACCTCGATGAACGGGTCACCCAGTTTGCGGTGGATGGCGATGTAGACGAAGGCCAGCGCGACGCCCACCGTCAGGCCGCCGGCCGACACCACCACGAATTGCACGGCCGCGCCCGACAGTGAGAAGGCGCCGGTCAGCACCGCGGCGATGGCGAACTTGTAGAGCACCAGCCCGGAGGCGTCGTTGACCAGGCTCTCGCCTTCCAGGATGGTGACGATGCGCCGTGGCATGTTCAGGCGCGAGAGGATCGCCGTCGCGGCCACGGCGTCGGGCGGGGAGACGATGGCTCCCAGCACGAAGGCGGCAGCCCAGGGCACGTCCGGCACCATCCACTTGAGGGCCGCGCCCACGGCCAGCGTGGTGACCGCGACGAGGCCGATGGCCAGCAGGCCGATCGGGCGGATGTTGGCCTTGAAATCCGTCCAGGACGTTAGCAGCGCCGCCTGGTAGAGGATGGGAGGCAGCACCGCCACCAGGATCAACTGGGGATCGAACGCGTACTGCGGCAAGTTGGGGATCAACCCGAGCAAGGCGCCGCCGGCGACCAGCGCGATGGGATAGGGAAACTTGAAATGGCGCGCGATCCATACCAGGGCGACGGAACTGAGAAGCAGCAGGAGCAGGAGTTCGAGGAGCGCCATTGCGGGGGAAAAGCCGGGACGGACGATTATGGCCGGTCAACGGGCGGCGGCCGCCGCGCGCAGAACAGCTACGCCCGCAAGCCGCGCAACACGGCCTGCGTCATGCTGGCGGTGTTGCCCTTGCCCCGGATATCGCCGGTACGGGCCTGTTCATCGCCCAGTGCCTCGGTGATGGCGCGCGACATCGAAGCCGCCATCCGCACCGCACCTTCATTGCCGCGGCTGTGGCCCAGCCAGTCGAACAGCATGCGGGTGGATTCCATCATCGCGTAGGGGTTGGCGATGCCTTGGCCTGCGATGTCGGGCGCGGAGCCGTGCGTGGCCTGCGCCATCACCACGTCGCCATCGCCGATACACAGGCCCGGCGCCATGCCCAGGCCGCCGACCAGGCCGGCCGCCTCGTCCGACAGGATGTCGCCGAACAGGTTGGTCGTGACCACCACGTCGAAAGTCTGCGGGTCGCGCACCAGGCGCATGGCGAAGGTGTCCACGATCACGTCATCGACCCGCACGTCCGGATATTCCAGCGCGAGCTTCTTGCACTCCTCGACGAACATACCGCAGCTGAGTTTGAAGACGGTGTCCTTGTGGATATAGGTCAGGTGCTTGCGCCGTTGCCGCGCCAGCTCGAATGCGGCTTTCGCAACACGGCGGCTGCCGGTGCGGGTGATGACGCGCACTGACAGCGTCACCTCGTCTACAAGGGCTTCCCTCTTTGTCAAGCAAAGCGGTCTCGCGGTGAGCGATCTGCTCACCGAAGAAGTACCACTCTCAAACATTCCAGCCGCGTTCGGCGTGTTGCGTTGTACCCGTGCGAAAGGTGCGGACAGCGAAACTACAAACGGTCATTGGTGCAGTGGTTCAAATGCTGCGGACCCTGATGAAAGACGCACGCGGGGGCCTCAATCGTTAGCCGAGGACCACCTGGGCCTCCTGGAGATGAACAGGCACACCCCGCGCAGGTCCAACCTTTACACATCAACGCTTTGCTTCACGCAGTGGAATTCACGTTCTTGTCTGACCTCAGGCCGGCAGTTTGAACTGCTCGCCGCGCTGCAGCACCGCCCAGCACATGCGCGCGTTCTTCGCCGCGATCGCCACGATGGCCTTCCAGTAGCCCACACGGGCTGCCAGCTGCACGGCCCACCGGCTCACCGCATCGCTCTTGGTGGCAGCCGCATTGAGCACGGACCGCGCCCCCAGGATCAACAGCATGCGCAGGTACGGGTCGCCCGCCTTGGTGATGCGTCCCAGGCGCTGCTTGCCGCCCGAGCTGTACTGCCCGGGCACCAGGCCCAGCCAGGCCGACAGTTGCCGGCCGCACTTGAAGTCTTGCCCGCGCCCAATCATCGCCACCAGCGCCGAAGCGGTGGTCGGTCCCACGCCGGGCAACTGCATCAACTGCCGGGCCCGCTCGCTGGCCTTGGCGATCTGCTCGATGTGACGGTCGTACTGGGTGATGCGCTCGTCCAGGCGAGTCACCTCGCCGAGCAAATCCCCGATCACCGTGTTGGCCCAACCCGGCAGGTCCTCCAGGTGGACAAGCGCCTCGCGGCGCACCACAGCGGCCTTGAGTGGCAGCACGATGCCCAGCTCCGAGAGCAGGCCGCGGATGCGGTTGAGCGTGGCCGTGCGCTGCTGGACAAACCCCTGGCGGGCCCGATGCACCAGCAGCTGGCATTGCTGCTCGATGCTCTTCACGGGCACGAAGCGCATCGATGGGCGCATGACGGCTTCGCAGATCGCGGCGGCATCGGCAGCATCGTTCTTGCCGCGCTTGCCCGACAGGCGATAGGGTACGACGAACTTGGGCGCCATCAGGCGTACCGTGTGACCGTGCGCGGCGAACAGGCGTGCCCAGTGGTGCGCACCGGAGCACGCCTCCATGCCGATCAGGCACGCGGGCAGCGAGGCGACCAGCTCCAGCAGCCTGCCACGCGGCACGCTGGGGCGCTGCAACTGCACGCGGCCCGTGGCGTCCACGCCATGCAGCGCAAAGACGTTCTTGGCGAGATCGATTCCAACAGTGACAATAGCCATGGACTTCCCCTTCTGAACGAGTTGATGAGACATTCGCACTTCCCATCGTGGCACTTCGTTGCCGGTCGCCGCAAGTCGCGGCTAGTTCGGGACGGGGAAGTCCCTTTCATTCGTTAGGGCGGCACTGCATGAGTTCGAGATTACGACTCCAGAGTATTTGCGAATGACGACTCGCCGACTACTGACCCTTCTACGATTGCTACTCGGCCTCATTGCCTTGATCGCTATTTTTTTGCAACTATCGATCCATATCCGAAACGGTTTCAGCACTCTCAATTTTTTTAGCTACTTCACAAATCTGTCAAATCTCTTCGCTGCTGGCGTTCTCTTGTATGTCGCGAGCAGAGCTTTCTTGCATCGCGAGACGTCCGATCTGACCGATCAAGTACGCTATATCTGCGTCGTAAATATGGCAGTGGTCGGTGTCGTTTTTACGGTGTTGCTCCGTGACGTGGATCTTGGCTCTCTCTTGCCGTGGATCAATGTCCTGCTGCACTACGTCATGCCTTGTGCGGTTGTGCTTGACTGGCTTCTACAGCCTCCCCGAGTGAAGTTGGGCGTAAAGCAGATACTTGTGTGCCTAGCCTTCATCGTGCTCTACGTTGTGTATGTGCTCTGTCGCGGACACGCCATCGGGTGGTATCCCTACCCTTTCCTGAATCCTGCAAACGTAGGTGGCTATGCGGGTGTTTCAGTGTATGTCGCCGGCATGGCCGTGGCCTTCATTTTCGCTTGCTGGCTCTTATTGGCAGTGGGCAATAGCTTAAGCCGACGCGCCGCAATTCATAGCTCAACAGGAGCTGCCTAACATTTCGACACGGAACCATGCCTGCGGGCTACGATCCCGACAACGCGCCCGACTCGAGCGGATGGCTTCGTTTGGGCGAGCACGAGCGCATACGGCTGATGCAGAATTACCATCAGGCTGCGGGCAGTTGCGGATCGGGAGCGGATTGTGGCTGATCGCACAAACTGAGTGCGACGCCTAACAGGTCGCTCGGCAGAGGCACGCAACAGCAGGCCGCGGCTTCGCCGCAGTTGTTGCGCGCCCGGCAACTCCGACGTTAGGCGTCATAGTCCAGAAAAAAACGCGTCGTGGGCGGAACGCGCCGCGATGCTTTCGCCTTAGGGAAAGTCTGAACAAGTCCACCGATCATGCCGTGGCGCGTTGATTGATGCAAAGGAGCCTGCGCAATGAGCCAGATCAGTTTTGCGGACGCGGAGTACGCCGGCAAGAGGAAGAAGACTCGCCGCGAGGTGTTCCTCGAGGAGATGGAACTGGTGGTGCCCTGGAAGGTGCTGCTCAAGAT
>JBDSWB010000060.1:0-10630 GCA_039926915.1 Ramlibacter sp. | reverse complement strand
CATGACCATTGATCTCTCTCTTGACCTGCGCCACATCCGCAAGGACTTCGGTGGCTTCACGGCACTGAAGGACATCAATCTGGGGATACGCCAGGGCGAATTCGTCTGCTTCCTCGGGCCCTCGGGCTGTGGCAAGACCACGCTGCTTCGAGTCATCGCCGGCCTGGAAGTGCAGACCTCCGGCGAAGTGTGGCAGCGCGGGGCTGGCGGGGCGCTGCGCGACATCTCGCGGCTGCCGCCGGCGCAGCGCGACTACGGCATCGTGTTCCAGAGCTACGCGCTTTTCCCCAACCTCAGTGTCGCGGACAACGTCGCCTATGGACTGGTGAACCGCAAGACGCCGCGGGCGGAGATCCGCCAGCGCGTCAGCGAACTGTTGAAGCTGGTCGGCCTGCCGGGCAGCGAAGGCAAGTACCCGGCGCAGCTCTCGGGCGGACAACAGCAACGCATCGCGCTCGCGCGCGCCCTCGCCACCGCGCCCGGGCTGCTGCTGCTGGACGAGCCGCTGTCGGCGCTGGACGCGTTGGAGCGGGTGCGGCTGCGCCAGGAAATCCGCGCGCTGCAACAGAAAGTGGGCGTCACCACCATCATGGTCACGCACGATCAGGAAGAGGCTCTGTCGGTGGCGGACCGTATCGTCGTGATGAATCACGGCGTGATCGAGCAGGTCGGCACGCCGCTGGACATCTACCGCGAACCAGCCTCGCCCTTCGTCGCGGATTTCGTCGGCAAGGTGAATGCCCTGCCGGCGCGCGTGGCGGCCGGGCACCTGCGCTTCGGCGCACTGTCCATTCCCTGGGAGGGCGTGGACCGCGATGCACGCGTGTACCTGCGGCCCGAGGATGTGCTGGCGCGGCCGATCACCGAGGGCGATGCGCATGTCTTCGACGCGAACATCGAGAAGATCGAGTTCCTCGGCTCGTACTGCCATGTGCGCGTGGCCTCGCCCGCGCTCGACGCGAACAAGCTCACGGTGTACCTGTCGCTCAATTTCCTGTCGGAGCAGTCGCTCGAGGTGGGCTCGTCGCTCAAGCTGAAGCTCCTGCCCGAGCGCATCAAGGTGTTCTAGATGGCTGCGGTGCTGCCCACGACGATCGCCGGCCCACCAGTCAGGCAGTCCGCGCACTGGACCGACCGCGTCGCGCACGGCGCGCTGCTGGCGGTCGCCCTGATGCTGGTCGCCTTCCTGGCGCTGCCACTGCTCACCATCCTGATGCAGGCGCTGCAGGGCAAGGAGGGCCAGTTCGTCGGGCTGTCCAATTTCATCGAGTACGCACAGACGCCTTCGCTGCTGGGCAGCCTGTGGAACAGCCTCTGGGTGTCCACGGTGGTGACACTGATCGCGGTGCCGCTGGCCTTCGGCTTCGCGTACGCGCTGGCGCGATCTTTCATGCCGCTCAAGCCCGTGTTCCGGGGCATCACGCTCATTCCGCTGCTGGCACCCTCGCTGCTGTCGGCGATCTCGCTGATCTACTGGTTCGGTAACCAGGGTGTCTTCAAAAGCTGGATGACCCGCCTGGGCTGGAACGAGATCTACGGCGCGCCCGGCATCGTGATCGCTGAATGCTTCGCCGTGTTCCCGCATGCGTTGATGATCCTCGTTACCGCGCTCAGCCTGTCCGACGCGCGCCTTTACGAGGCGGCCGATGCCATGGGCACCACCGGCGCGCGCAAGTTCTTCACCATCACCCTGCCCGGCGCCAAGTACGGGCTGATCTCCGCGGCGCTGGTGACCTTCACGCTGGTCATCACGGACTTCGGTATCCCCAAGGTGATCGGCGGCAGCTTCAACGTGCTGGCCACCGACGTGTTCAAGCTGGTGATCGGCCAGCAGGATTTTGCCAAGGGGGCCGTGGTCGCCATCCTGCTGCTCGCACCGGCCGTGCTGACCTTCGCCGTCGACGGCTATGTCAGCCGCAGGCAGACCGCCATGCTGACGGCGCGTGCCGTGCCGTACCGCCCCAAGCCCTCGGCGCGCTACGACGCGGCGATGACGCTGTATTGCTCCCTCATCGCCTTCCTGGTGCTGGCGATCCTCGGCATGGCGGTATTCGCATCGTTCGCGAGCTTCTGGCCTTACAACCTCACGCCGAGCCTGCGTCACTATGTGCTCGGGCTGGTCGATGCCGAGGTGAGCGTCGGGTTTGTCAACAGCCTGAAGATGGCGGCGGGCACCGCGGTGTTCGGCACGGCGCTGGTGTTCTGCGGCGCCTACCTGCTGGAAAAAACCAAAGGCGCGAACGGCCTGCGCGGCGTTGTGCGACTGCTGGCGATGCTGCCCATGGCGGTGCCCGGGCTGGTGCTGGGCCTGGGCTACATCTTCTTCTTCAATGAGCCGAAGAACCCGCTCAACGGCCTGTATCACACGGTGGCGCTGCTCACGCTGTGCACCATCGTGCACTTCTATACGACGGGGCACCTCACGGCGGTGACGGCGCTGAAATCGCTGGATGGCGAATTCGAGGCGGTGAGCGCCTCGCTCAAGGTGCCGTTTTTCAAGACCTTCTGGCGCGTGACGCTGCCGATCTGCACGCCGGCGCTGGTCGACATCGGGCGCTACTTCTTCATCAACGCCATGACGACGATCTCGGCAGTGGTGTTCCTCTACTCCCCGGAAACCAAGGTGGCGTCGATCGCGATCCTGAACCTGGACGAAGCCGGCGAAATGGGCGCCGCAGCCGCGATGGCCGTGCTGATCGGCATCGTGTCCGCCACGGCGACCCTGCTCTTCATGGCGCTGGCCTGGTGGGTCAATCGCCGTACGCAAGCCTGGAGGTCATGATGCCCCCACGCTTTTCACCTTGGGGCGGCCCGGCGGCGAAACCGGCCAAATAGGAAAACAAAATGGACCGAGACAAGATCCTTCTGACCCCCGGCCCGCTTACCACGACGCTGCGCACCAAGCTCGCGATGCTGCGCGACTGGGGCTCCTGGGACAGCGATTTCAACGAGGTCACGGCGCGGGTGCGGCGCAGCCTGCTGAAGGTCATCCACGGCGAGGACACGCACGTGGTGGTTCCTCTGCAGGGCAGCGGCACGTTCAGCGTCGAAGCCGCGGTGGCCACGCTGGTGCCGCAGGGCGGCCATGTACTGGTGATGGACAACGGCGCGTATTGCAAGCGGGCGGCGCGCCTCACCACGCTGATGGGTCGCACCTGCACGGTCATGGGCTTCGACGAGGCGTCGCAGGTGTCGCCCGCCGCCCTGGACGAAAAACTCTCGGCCGACAAGACCGTCACCCACGTGGTGCTGATTCACTGCGAAACCGGCGCCGGTGTCTGGAACCCGCTGCAGGGAGTGGCCGAAGTCTGCTCCCGGCACGGCAAGGGCCTGATCGTCGATGCCATGAGCTCCTTCGGGGCGTTGCCCATCGATGCGCGGGAAACGCGCTTCGACGCGCTCGTCGCCGCCAGCGGCAAGTGCCTGGAGGGCGTGCCGGGCATGGGCTTCGTGCTGATCCGCAAGGCCGTGCTGGACGAGTGCGCCGGCCGCAGCCAGTCGCTGGCGATGGACCTGCACGACCAGTACACCTACATGGAAAAGACCGGCCAGTGGCGCTTCACCCCGCCCACGCACGTGGTGGTGGCGCTCGCCGAGGCCATCGAGCAATTCGAGGCCGAGGGAGGGCAGGCCGCGCGGCTGTCGCGCTACACCAGCAACTACCGCACCTTGATTCACGGCATGTCGCGGCTGGGCTTCATGCCTTTCCTCGACCCTTCGATCCAGGCGCCAATCATCGTCACCTTCCATGCGCCGGGCGACCCGCGTTACGACTTCAAGACGTTCTACGCGGCAGCGCGGCAGCGCGGTTTCATCCTGTATCCCGGGAAGCTGACACAGGTAGAAACTTTTCGCGTAGGCTGTATCGGCGCGATCGGCCCCAACGAGATCGAGCAGGCGGTGCAGGCCGTCGCGCTGACGCTCGAGGACATGGGCATCGCCTCCGGTGAACCGGCTATCTGAGGCACGGGCTTCGAGAAGGAACAACTCTATGGCAAGCAAGGTCCACCCCGCCCTGGCGAAAGTCCGCAAGTCGGGCGCCAACAAGGTCAAGGTCGCCTGCAGCGACATCGACGGCGTGCTGCGCGGCAAATACCTGCACAAGGACAAGTTCGAGGGAGCGGTGGACAGCGGCTTCGGCTTCTGCGACGTGGTCTTCGGCTGGGACTCCAGCGACAACGTGTACGACAACGCGCAGGTCACCGGCTGGCAACACGGCTTTCCGGATGCACTGGCGCGGCTGGACCTGGACACGCACCGCAACGTGCCCTGGGATGGCGGCATCGACTTCTTCCTGGGCGAGTTCATCAATGCCGACGGGAGCCCGTATGCGGTGTGCCCTCGCCAGACCCTGAAGCGCGTGCTCAAGCGTGCCGAAAAGATGGGCTTCCAGGTGATGACCGGAATGGAGTACGAGTGGTTCAACTTCATTGAAACCCCGCAAAGCTGGGCTGCCAAGAAAGGCGTGGCTCCGGAGCCGTTGACGCCGGGCATGTTTGGCTATTCGCTGCTGCGGGTCAACCAGAACCGCGAATTTTTCAACACCATCATGGACGAGATGCAAGCCTTCGGCGTACCCATCGAAGGCCTGCACACCGAGACCGGCCCGGGCGTCTACGAAGCGGCGCTGGTATTTTCAGAAGCGCTCGCGCAGGCCGACCGCGCCATCCTCTTCAAGACCGGCGCCAAGGAAATCGGTGCGCGCTTCGGCATCATGCCCAGCTTCATGGCCAAGTGGAACGCGCAGCTCCCGGGCTGCAGCGGCCACATCCACCAGAGCCTGTCAGATGGCAAGACCAACCAGTTCCATGACGCGAAGAGCCCGCGCAAGATGAGCAAGTTGTTCGAGAGTTATGTCGCGGGGCAGGTGGCCTGCCTGATGGAATTCGCACCCATGTTCTGGCCGACCATCAACAGCTACAAGCGGCTGGTGGATGGCTTCTGGGCGCCAACGAAGCCGACCTGGGGTATCGACAACCGCACCGCGAGCTTTCGCGTGATTACCGGCGGCGTCAAGTCAACGCGCCTGGAAACGCGCTGCCCCGGCGCCGACGTCAATCCCTACCTCGCGATGGCGGCCGTCATCGCCGCCGGGCTGTATGGCGTGGAGAAGGGACTGAAGCTCACCGCGCCGCCGATCACCGGCACCAATCAGGGCGCGGAGAACATTCCTCGCGCTCCGCGCACGCTGATCGAGACCACGCGAAACTTCAGCAACTCGAAGATCGCGCGCGAGATGCTGGGCGACACTTTCGTCGAGCACTTTGCCGCCACCCGTGACTGGGAGTGGCGCCAGTGGCTCGACGGCGTGACAGATTGGGAACTGAAGCGCTACTTCGAAATCATATGAAAATGAAAATCGGTTCCGCGGTTGCCCTGGTGTTGGCACTTGGCATGCTGGCGCCGTCGGTGCACGCGCAGCTTTCGGACGTCGAGCAACGCATCGTCGCCGCGGTCAGGCAGCGCTCGCCGCAGGCGCTGGAGCTGCTTGAGAGATCCGTGCGCATCAATAGCGGAACGCTTAACCCTGAAGGCGTGCGAGCTGTCGGCGAGATTTACCGCGCCGAATTCAACGCGCTGGGATTCCAGACGCGCTGGGTCGAATTGCCGCCCGCGATGAAGCGCGCCGGTCACCTCGTCGCTTCGCATGCGGGCAACCAGGGCAAGCGCCTGCTGTTGCTCGGCCACCTCGACACGGTCTTCGAGAAAGGCAGCTCGGTGGCGTTGTGGGAGCGCCGCGGTGACCGCGTCCGTGGCCAGGGCGTGAATGACATGAAGGGTGGCGACGTGATCATCATCGAAGCGTTGCGGGCGCTCGATTCGGTGGGCGCACTTCAATCTGCGAATGTCGAAGTGATGCTCACCGGCGACGAAGAGCGAACCGGCATGCCGCGCGACGTCTCGCGCGCGGAGATGCGCGAGCTGGCCCGTCGCGCCGACTATGCATTGTCATTTGAAGGCGCGGGGCGACGCAACGGAGAGAACATGGCCGTGATCGCGCGGCGCTCCATTGCCTCGTGGACCCTGGTCGTCAATGGCAAGCCGGGTCACTCGATGGGCGTGTTCTCGCAGCAGTCGGGTTACGGAGCGATCTACGAAGGCGCGCGCATTCTGAACGCCTTCCGCGAGCAGCTGATGGAACCCAACCTGACGTTCAACGTCGGCCTAGTGGTGGGAGGCACGGACGCGCAATTTGCGCGTGACACTTCGACCGCCACTGCTTTCGGCAAAGTCAACGTGATCGCGCGCGAGTTCCGCGCCGATGGCGATATCCGCTACCTCTCGCCCGAGCAGGGCCAGCGCGTGATGCAGCGCATGCGACAGATCGTCGCCGCCAACCTGCCGGGCGCCAGCGCCACGATCAACATCGTCGAGGCCCGACCGCCGATGCCGCCAACGCCAGCCGGAGCGCGGCTGCTCGAAGTCTATTCGCGAGCCAGCGAGGATGCCGGATTCGGCCGCGTCGTTGCCGACGACCCCGCTTTGCGCGGTGCAGGCGATATTCAGGATGCGGCCCCGTACACGACAGGCATAGACGCGCTTGGCGCATCGGGCAACGGCGAGCACACCGACGACGAAGACCTCGAGATCGCCTCCATCGAGCGCGGCGCGATCCGCGCCGCGATCATGATCTACCGACTGACCCGCCCCTGATCCAATCGAGTACGCCATGGAAATCCGCCGCATCGGTCCCGACGACGCAACGCAATACCGCGCGCTGCGAATCCGCGCGCTGTGGGAATTTCCCGAAGCGTTCACGTCCAGCTACGACGAGTTCGAGAGGCAGCCGATCGAAGCGTCCGAGGTGCGCCTGTCCGGCGAGCACACCGTGTTCTGGGGCGCATTCGAAGGGCAGGCGCTTTGCGGCATCGTCGGCATGGAACGCGAGACCCGATCCAAGAGCCGGCACAAGGCCACAGTGGTCGGGATGTACGTGTCGCAGGAGTACTTCGGCACCGGCATGGGCCGCGCCCTGATCGACGCACTCATCGCGCATGCCCGTGAGGTGGGCATCGAACTGCTGGTGCTCACCGTGACCGAGGGCAACACGGTCGCCACCAGTTTCTACGAGGCGGCTGGCTTTCGCTCGTTCGGCATCGAGCCACGCGCGATGAAGGTCGACGACCGCTACTTCGCCAAGAACCATATGTACCTGGAATTCCCCACATCATGAGCATCGCCGGTTTTTCGTTTCCCACCGCCATCCGCTTCGGCGCCGGCGCCCGCAAGGAAGTCGCCCGGCATTTGCTGGACCAGGGGTTCAAACGACCGCTCATCGTCACCGACAAGGCGCTCGCACAGTTGCCGGTGCTGGCCGAGTTCAAGTCGCACCTCGCGGGGCTTGACCTCGCCGTCTTCTCCGGCGTGTTCGGCAACCCCACCTGCAGCCAGGTGATGGACGGGGCCGTCGCGTACAAGGCGCACCGCGCTGACTGCGTGATCGGCTTCGGCGGCGGCGCCGCGCTGGACGTTGCCAAGGTGGTCGGCATTGCCGCCACCCATGAGGGCGACATCCTTGAATATGTGTGGGACCATCCGAAGGTGCGGCCCGTCGACAAGGCCTTGCCCTATTTCATCGCGTTGCCCACCACCTCGGGCACCGGCTCCGAAGTGGGCCGCTCGTCGGTGGTCAGCGAAAACGACACGCATCTCAAGCGCGTGGTGTTCAGCCCCAAGATCCTGGCCAGGGTGGTGTTCGCCGATCCGGAGCTCACGCTGGGCCTGCCGGCGCACGTCACGGCGGCCACCGGCATGGATGCGCTCACCCACAACATCGAGAGCTACCTTTCGCCGGCCTATCACCCGCTGTGCGACGGCATTGCGCTGGAAGGCACACGCATCGCGGCCGCGGCGCTGCTGAAGGCCGTCACCGAGCCGGGCAATCTGCAGGCGCGCAGCGACATGATGATGGCCTCGATGATGGGCGCCATCGCGTTCCAGAAAGACCTGGGCGCGGTGCACTCCTGCGCGCACGCGCTGGGCGCAGTGTGCGACCTGCACCACGGCCTGGCTAACGCGTTGATGATCGACACCGTGCTGGCCTGGAACCACGAAGCGGCGCCCGCCAAGTTCGAGGAGCTTGCCCACGTGTGCAAGGTGCAGGGGGGCGGCACACAGTTCGTGCCGTGGCTGCGCGCGCTCAAGGCCCGCGTCGGCATCTCCGGCATGCTGGCCGAGCACGGCGTCAAGCGCGAGCAGCTGCCCCGGCTGGTGGAGATCGCCGTGGCCGACATCTGCCACCGGACCAATCCACGCCCTTGCACCGCCGCCGACTTCCAGCGCTTGTTCGAGGAGGCGATGTAGGAATGGGCCCCCACGTTCACTTCGTTCTCTGCCCCCCGAGGGGGCGCTCATTGCCCTTCGGGCGGCCGGGCGGGCAATGACGAGTGCCCCCCACAACGAACGCCTGAAGATCGGTATCTCGGCGTGTTTCATGCACGCCGACCCGGCGCGCCAGCTCTTCACCGGCAAGACCCTGCAGTACGTCGAGCAGTCGATCGCGCACTGGGTGATGTCCACCGGCGCGCTGGCGGTGATGATCCCCAGCCCGACCGGCGCCACGCAGCGCGGCGACGTCACGCTCGACCACTACGCGCACTGGCTTGACGGCCTGGTGTTGCACGGCGGCGCCGACGTTTCGCCGCTGAGCTACGGCGAAAAGCCGTTGCAGGACAAGTGGGCAGGCGACCGGATCCGCGACGAGTATGAGATCGACCTGGTGGCCGCCTTCGAGCGTCACGGCAAGCCGGTGTTCGGTGTCTGCCGCGGCCTGCAGCTGCTGAACGTGGCCTTCGGCGGGACGCTGTTCCAGGACATCGAGACACAGGTCCCGAAAGCGCTGCGGCATCGCGATGCGACCACTTACGACAACAATTTCCACGGCGTCCAATTCGTGCCCGGCTCACTCCTGGCGTCGCTGTACCCGGCCGGGCCGCGCGCCAGGGTGAACAGCATCCACCACCAGGCCATCAAGGACCTGGCGCCGGGATTCGAGGTCGAAGCGACGAGCCATGAGGACGGCATCGTCGAGGCGATCCGCCGCAGCGACCGCAGCCTGCCCTACCTGGCGGCGGTGCAATGGCATCCCGAGTTCCATCGCGCCGATTCGGACACCATCGATGACGCCGCACTGCTGGAAGACTTCCTTGCGGCCGCCGCCGCCCGAAAGACACTGCAAACCCCATGAGCACGCTTGCCATCCACAATCCTGCCAACGGTGAAAAGATCGCCGACGTTCCGGCCGACGACGCAGCCTCTGTCGCCGTCAAGGCCGCTCGTGCCCGCGCCGCGCAACCCGGCTGGGCGGCGCGTCCGCTGGCCGAGCGCAAGGCCTGCATCGATCGCTTCCGCTCCGGTGTGGTGGGCGACCTCGAGTCGCTCGCCGTGACCATGACGCGTGAAACCGGCAAGCCGATCAAGATGTCGCGCAACGAGCTCAACGGCCTGCTCAGCCGGCTCGACTTCTTTGTCGGCATGGTCGAGCCGATGACGGCCGTCGAAACCGTCTATGACGAGGGCGGCATGCAGGAGCGCATCGAGCACCTGCCGCTGGGCCTCGTCGGCAACATCTCCGCCTGGAACTACCCCTGGTTCGTCGGCTGCAATGTCATCGTACCGGCGCTGCTGACCGGCAACGCGGTGCTGTACAAACCCTCCGAGTATGCGACGCTGACGGGCCTGGAGATCGCCCGCCTGCTGCACGAGGCGGGCGTTCCGCAGGACGTGTTCGCCGCGCTGGTGGGCGGCGGCGCGGTAGGCGCTGCCTTGCTGGAGCAGAAACTGGACGGCCTGTTCTTCACCGGCTCATATGCGACCGGCGCGCGCATCGCGCAGTCGGTCGGCCCACGCTTTATCAAGCTGCAGCTGGAGCTGGGCGGCAAGGACCCGACCTACGTCTGTGACGACGCCGATCCCCGGACCGCTGCCGAATCGCTGGCCGATGGCGCGATGTACAACACCGGCCAGAGCTGCTGCTCGGTCGAGCGCATCTACGTGCACGAGAAGATCCACGATGCCTTCGTCGCCGCTTTCGTCGAGACCGTGAAGGGCTTCAAGACCGGCGACCCGATGAGCGAAGACACCTATGTCGGCGCGATCACCCGTGCTCCGCAACTCGACGTGCTCGATGCGCAGGTGGCCGACGCCAGCGCCCGGGGCGCCACGCTGAACCTGGGCGGCCGGCGCCTGCCGGGCCCGGGCAACTGGTACGCGCCCACCGTGTTCTCCCAAGTCGACCACACCATGGAGCTGATGCGCGAAGAAAGCTTCGGCCCGATCATCGGCATCCAGAAAGTTTCGAACGACGACGAGGCCGTGCGACTGATGAACGACACCCGCTACGGGCTCACGGCCGGAGTCTACACACCCGACGCGCGCCGCGCGCAGTCCCTGCTGTCGCAGGTTCACGCCGGCAGCCTGTATTGGAACTGTTGCGACCGCGTCAGCCCGCGCCTGCCCTGGAGCGGGTTCGGCGATTCAGGCGTGGGCCTGACGCTGTCGACCTACGGCATAGAAACCTTCACCCGGCCCCGGGCCTGGCACCTGCGCCGCCCGTGAAGCCCAAGCTCACGCTCTTCGACCTGGACCACACGCTGCTGTCGGGCGACAGCGATGTTCTGTGGTGCGATTT
>JBDSWB010000059.1:0-10342 GCA_039926915.1 Ramlibacter sp. | reverse complement strand
GTGCTGGCCGGCGAGCAGTCGCTGGACGAGATCGTCCTGAATTCCTGGGAGTGGTACAAGGAAAACAACATCACCCTTCATGCCGGCAAGAAGGTGGTCGAGATCGACCGGGTGCGCCGCGTGGTGCGCGCCGAGGACGGCACCGAGGAGACCTACGACCGCTTGCTGATGTGCACCGGCTCCAACCCATTCATCCTGCCGGTACCCGGCAAGGATTTGCAGGGCGTGATCGCCTACCGCGACATTGCTGACACCAACGCGATGATCGACGCGTCGCAGGTATACAAGAAGGCCGTCGTCATCGGCGGTGGCCTGCTGGGGCTGGAAGCGGCCAACGGGTTGATGCTGCGCGGCATGGACGTCACGGTGGTGCACGTCATGCCCTGGCTGATGGAGCGCCAGCTTGACGACGTGGCCGGCAAGCTGCTGCAGAAGTCGCTGGAAGACCGGGGACTGAAGTTCCTGATCGGCGCGCAGACCCAGGAGCTGGTGGGCAACGAAGCCGGGCGCGTGCGGGCCATCAAGTTCAAGGACGGCAGCGAAGTGCCGACTGACCTGGTGGTGATGGCCGTCGGCATCCGCCCCAACACGCAGCTGGCCGAGCAGATGCGCCTGCATGTCAATCGCGGCATCGTGGTCAACGACACGATGCAGACCGTCACCGATGCGCGAATCTACTCAGTCGGTGAATGCGCGGCGCACCGTGGAATCGCTTACGGCCTGGTGGCGCCCCTGTTTGAACAGGCCAAGGTCGCGGCCAACCACCTGGCGCAGTTCGGCATCGGCCGCTACACCGGCTCGCTCACCTCGACCAAGCTCAAGGTGACGGGTATTGACCTGTTCTCCTGCGGCGATTTCATGGGCGAGTCGTCGAAGCGTCCTGAGGACGCGGGCACGGAAGTGATCGTGCTGTCCGACCCCTTCGCCGGCGTTTACAAGAAGCTGGTGATCAAGAACGACAAGCTGGTAGGCGCCTGCCTGTACGGCGACACAGTCGACGGCAGCTGGTACTTCAAGCTGCTGCGCGACGGCCGAAGCGTGAGCGACATCCGGGACAAGCTGATGTTCGGCGAATCCAGCATTGGCGACGTGGGCCATGAAGGCCACACCAAGGCGGCCTCCATGCCCGACGACGCGGAAGTCTGCGGGTGCAATGGCGTGAACAAGGGCACCATCTGCAAGGCGATCAAGGAAAAGGGCCTGTTCACCATCGACGAGGTGAAGAAGCACACCAAGGCCAGCGCCTCCTGCGGCTCCTGCACTGGGCTGGTGGAGCAGATCCTCATGTTCACCGCGGGCGGCGACTATTCCGCCGCGCCCAAGACGAAGGCGATGTGCGGCTGCACCGACCACAGCCATCAGCACCTGCGCGATGCGATCAAGGTCAACAAACTGCTGACCATCGCCGACACCTTCAAGTTCATGGAATGGCGCACCCCGAACGGCTGTGCTTCCTGCCGCCCCGCCATCAACTACTACCTGCTCTCCACCTGGCCCAAGGAAGCCAAGGACGACCCGCAGTCGCGCTACATCAACGAGCGCAGCCACGCCAACATCCAGAAGAACGGCACCTACTCGGTCATCCCGCGGATGTGGGGCGGCGAGACCACCGCCGCCGAGCTTCGCCGCATCGCCGATGCGGTGGACAAGTACAAGATCCCCACGGTGAAGGTCACCGGCGGCCAGCGGATCGACCTCTTGGGTGTGAAGAAGGAAGACCTGCAGAACGTCTGGAAGGACATCGGGATGCCTTCCGGCCACGCCTACGCCAAGGCGTTGCGCACGGTGAAGACCTGTGTCGGCAGCGAGTGGTGCCGCTTCGGCACCCAGGACTCGACCCAGATGGGCAAGGACCTGGAACGTGCCCTTTGGCGGATGTACGCGCCGCACAAGGTCAAGCTGGCGGTGTCGGGGTGCCCGCGCAATTGCGCGGAGGCAGGCATCAAGGACGTGGGCGTGATCGGCGTCGATTCGGGCTGGGAAATCTATGTCGCCGGCAACGGCGGCATCAAGACCGAGGTGGCGCACTTCTTCTGCAAACTCAAGACGGCAGCCGAGGTACTGGAGTACAGCGGCGCCTTCCTGCAGCTTTACCGCGAGGAAGGCTTCTACCTGGAGCGCACGCTGCACTACGTCAATCGCGTCGGCCTGGACTACGCGAAGAAGAAGATTCTGGAGGACCACGAAGGCCGCAAGGCGCTGTGGGAGCGGCTGCAGTTCAGCCTGGACGGCGAGCCCGATCCCTGGTTCGAGCACGACAAGGCAGCGGTCGACACGCGCCAGTTCGCGAAGCTGGCGCCTGCGGGGCAGGTGGCATGAAGATGAACGAATGGACCGTCATCTGCCGTGTCGAGGACATCCCCGTCCTCGGCTCCCGCCGCGTCGCCCGGCCCCGGGGGATGGACGTCGCCGTGTTCCGCAACGGCCAGGACCAGGTGTTCGCGCTGCTCGACCGCTGTCCACACAAGGGGGGGCCGCTGTCGCAAGGCATCGTCTTCGGAACCAGCGTGGCCTGCCCACTGCACAACTGGACCATCGGCCTGCAGGATGGCTGTGCGAAGTCGCCGGATGAAGGTTGCACGACCAAGTTCGCGTGCCGGGTCGAAGCCGGCCAGGTCCTGCTGGACCCCGTCGAACTGGCCACACTGGCGCTGGACCTGGCGCCGCCGCTCGCCGGCCCCGGCGCCTCGACCGGCGCCGTGGGCGATTCCACCTATGACGTTCAGGCACCGCACAGCGCGTGATGGCCCTTGAGACGAAGTCCACCTGTCCGTACTGCGGCGTGGGGTGCGGTGTAGTCATCGAATCCGAGGGCGACCGCATCACCGGGGTGCGGGGCGACCCGGACCATCCTGCCAACTTCGGTCGCCTGTGCACCAAGGGCGCCTCGCTGCACCTGACGGCAGCGGCACCCATCACGCAGCAGGCCCGCCTGCTGCACCCGATGCGCCGGGACCACCGAGGCGAGCGCCCAGCCCGCATTTCGTGGGATCAGGCGCTGGGTTTTGCCAGTGAAACCTTCGCCCAGGTGATCGGCGAACACGGGCCCGACGCCGTCGGCTTCTACATTTCAGGGCAGCTGCTGACCGAGGACTACTACGTCTTCAACAAGCTGGCCAAGGGCCTGATCGGCACCAACAACGTGGACACCAATTCGCGGTTGTGCATGAGCAGCGCCGTCGCCGGCTACAAGATGACGCTGGGCGCCGATGCACCGCCCAACTGCTACGACGACGTCAACCATGCCGGGTGCATCTTCATCGTCGGCAGCAACACGGCCTGGGCCCACCCCATCCTGTTTCGCCGCATCGAGGACGCCAGGGCCGCCAACCCGCAGCTGAAGATCATCTTCTGCGATCCGCGCCGCACCGATACGGCAGAGATCGCGGACCTGTTCCTGCCGATCCAGCCCGGCACCGACGTCATGCTCTTCCACGGCATGCTGCACGTCATGCTGTGGGAAGGCTGGGTGAAGCAGGACTACATCGCCGCCCACACCACGGGCTTCGAGGAACTCAGGGCGACGGTGCGCGAATGCACGCCGGAGCTCGTGAGCCAGGTCTGCGGAATACGGAAGGAGGACCTGTTTCAGGCCGCGAGGTTGTTCGCCACCTCGCCCGCCACGCTCAGCCTCTATTGCCAGGGACTGAACCAGTCGTCCAGCGGGACGGCCAAGAACGCGACCCTGATCAACCTGCACCTGGCAACCGGCCAGATCGGCAAGCCGGGCGCCGGACCGTTCTCGCTGACGGGCCAACCCAACGCCATGGGCGGGCGCGAAGTCGGCGGGCTGGCCAACCTGCTCTCCGCGCACCGCGACCTGGCCAATCCGCAGCACCGCGCCGAAGTGGCAGCGCTCTGGGGCGTGCCCTCGGTCCCGGAGAAGCCCGGCAAGACCGCGGTCGAAATGTTCGAAGCTGCGGCCGAAGGTGAAATCAAGGCGCTGTGGATCGCCTGCACGAATCCCGCTCAATCCATGCCCGACCAGTCGACCGTGCGGCGTGCGCTGGAACGCGCCGAGTTCGTGGTGGTGCAGGAAGCCTTTTCCACCACCGCCACCTGCGACTACGCCGACCTGCTGTTGCCGGCCACCACATGGGGCGAAAAGACCGGGACCGTCACCAACAGCGAACGCCGCGTGAGCCGCGTGCGGCCCGCAGTGCCGCCGCCCGCGGGCACGCGGCACGACTGGGCAATCGCGGTCGATTTCGCGCACCGGCTCGAACGCAGCCTGCGTCCGGGCGAGCCCACGCTGTTCCCCTATTCGCTGACGCAGGAGACCGCTGGCGCCGAAGCCATCTGGAACGAGCACCGCGAATCAACGCGCGGCCGCGACCTGGACATCACCGGCATGAGCTATGCGCTGCTGGACCAGTCGCCGCTCCAGTGGCCCATGAAAGCCGGTGAGGCGCAAGGCAAGGTCCGCCTGTACGAAGACGGCGTCTTTCCCACCCCGGACGGCAAGGCGCGTTTCGCCAACATTGCGTACCGGCCGGTCGCCGAGCCGCGCGAGGCGCGGTATCCGTTCTCGCTCACCACCGGGCGCCTGCGCGACCAGTGGCACGGCATGAGCCGCACCGGCACCTTCGGACGGCTGTTCGGCCATGTGGCGGAGCCTTCCGTGCAAATGCATCCGCAGGACATGGACCGCCGCCTGCTGAAGGAAGGCGACCTGGTCCACGTGACCAGCAAGCGCGGCTCGATCGTCGCGCCGGTTCAGGCCAGCGCCGAAGTCGGCATGAGTCAGGCCTTTATCGCCATGCACTGGGGATCGGAATTCCTCACCGGCTGCTCGAGCACGGGCGAGCCGCTGGCGGGCGTCAATGCCATCACCACCTCGGCGTATTGCCCGACGTCGAAGCAGCCCGAGCTCAAGCACACCGCGGTGAAGATCCTGAAAGCCGAGTTGCCCTGGTCGCTGCTGGGTGTCGCCTGGCTGGCCGACGAGGAAGCCCTGCGCGTGCGCGACGAATTCAAGCGGGTGATGACCCTGTTTCCCTTCGCCACCTGCGTGCCGTTCGGGCGGGAGCGCTCGGGCGTCCTGCTGCGAGCAGCGGCGCACGAAGCGCCGCCGGACGAACTGCTGGTCCGCATCGAAAGCCTGCTGGGCCTTTCGACACCCGATGCACTGCGCTACGCCGATCGCCGCAAGGGCCAGCGCCGCGCGATCCGGCTGGTGCGCACGGGCAGTGAGGCGCGGCTCGAAGCCTTCCTGCTGGCCGGCGACACCAGCGCAGAAGCCTGGATCAGGACCTTGTTGCAGGACGAACTGCCGGCGCAAGCCTATGGCCGCCTGCTGCTGGCCCCGGGCGCCAAGGCGCCAGCCGCCGTGCAATCGCGCGGCAGGCAGGTCTGCACCTGCTTGAACGTGACCGATGAGGAAATCACCGAGTACCTGGGCGGCTGCGAAGTCCCCGTCGCCCAACGGCTGGAAGCGCTGCAGGCGGAGCTGAAGTGCGGCACCAATTGTGGCTCCTGCGTGCCGGAACTCAAGCGCATGGTTCGTTCTGTGATTCCGTTGAAACTGGCCGCCTGAAGCCGATTCAGTGACATTCAGCAAATAACTGCAAGTCATGAGCCATCGGGGACAATCGCTCCCATGGGCATCAGCCAGTACATCAAGGAGATCGGCCGCGGCAAGCAAGGCGCGCGTTCGCTCGGCCGCGAACAGGCGGCAGACCTGTTCGGCCAGGTGCTTGACGGGGCCGTGACCGACCTGGAAATCGGCGCGTTCTGCCTTTCCATGCGCATCAAGGGCGAGACGCCCGAGGAAATGGCCGGCTTTCTCGATGCCACCTACAGCCGCCTGAACCGGGTTCCCGCCGGTGAAAAACCCCTGGTCGTCCTGCCGAGCTACAACGGCGCCCGGAAGCTGCCGGTGCTCACGCCCCTGCTGGCGCTGCTGGTGGCTCGCCACGGCCTTCCCGTGCTGATCCACGGCACGGCGACGGAGTCCAGCCGCGTCTTCGTGCCGCATGTGCTGCAAGCCTTGGGCATCCGGCCCCTGCCCGTCATCCGTCCGATAGCGTCTGGCGAAGCCGCCTATGCGCCGACGGAGTTGCTGTCGCCCGGTCTCAAGCGCCTGCTCGACGTGCGGCGCGTGGTGGGCTTGCGCAACTCCAGCCACAGCCTGGTCAAGCTGATGAACCCCTGCACCGGTCCAGCGGTGGTGGTCAGCAGCTACACCCACCCGGAATACGCGGTTTCGATGGCGGCCGTGTTCGAACTGATGGGATCGACGGCCTTGCTGCTACGCGGCACAGAAGGCGAAGTGGTCGCCGACGCGAGGCGGTTGCCGCAGATGGACGGCTACATCGCCGGCGTGCACGTCAAACTGCAGGAGGGTCGCAAAGGCACCCTGACTGAATTGCCCGACCTGCCGCGCGAAATCGACGCCGAGAGCACAGCTTCTTACATCCAGGCCGTGCTGGCCGGGGACAAACCCGTACCCGCCTCCATGGCGCTGCAAGTGGAACATATCTTGCATCTCGCAGCGGCAGCCACTACAACGATGCAAGAGACATGAACCCCACCGGAAAAGTCACACTCGTGGGCGCCGGCCCGGGCGACCCCGAACTGCTCACCCTCAAGGCGGTCAAGGCGATCCGGTCCGCCACGGTGCTGTTAGTGGACGACCTGGTCAACCCCGACGTCGTCGCTTTCGCTTCGCCGCAGGCGCGGATCGTCCACGTGGGCAAGCGCGGCGGCTGCAACAGCACTCCCCAGGCATTCATCGAAAAATTGATGGTGATGGCTGCGCGCGAAGGCGAAAACGTGGTGCGGTTGAAGGGGGGCGACCCTTTCATCTTCGGCCGGGGCGGTGAGGAGGTCGAGCACCTGCAGGCGGCCGGCATCGAGGTGCAAGTGGTCAACGGCATCACCTCCGGCCTGGCCGCCGTGACATCGCTCGGTGTGCCGCTCACGCACCGCGAACATGCGCATGGCGTGGTGTTCGTCACCGGCCATGCCCGGCCAGGCTCCAAGGGCACCGACTGGCGAGCGCTCGCGACGACCGCGCGCGACGCAAAGCTCACCCTGGTCATCTACATGGGGGTCAGCGGTGCGGCACGCATCCAGGAAGAACTCCTCACCGGCCTGCCCGCCTCCACGCCGGTCGCCGTGGTGCAGCACGCCAGCCTGCCCGACGAGCGGAGCGTGGTGACCACCCTCGGCGATCTCGACGCCACCATCGCCCGGGAGCAGCTGGGCAGCCCCTCGGTGATCGTCGTCGGGGACGTGATCAGCGGCGTCGCAGCGGCCGCGGCGCCGGTCCAGTTCCACGTCGCCTGAATTTCGTGGAGGCGCACGGGAGCGCTACACTCCGCCGCAGAATCGCAATTCGGAGGCGGCGTGCTGGAAAAAATCAACGAATTCACGGAGAGCCACGGCGCCCTGCGACCCGGCCGGGGCCGGCTCACGGGTTCGATCGCGCTGGCGCTGGGCATCCTGTGCTTCCTGGGCGTGCTGGCCTTTCACTTCCCGGAATACCTCACGACGCGGCAGCTTCGCAAGAACTACGACGTGGAAATGCTGCGCAAGGTCATGTTCGGTGCGATGGTGGTCGCCGGTGGAGTGAGCCTGGTCAACATCCTGTTCAACCGATCGCGCTGGCTGGCTTCGTTCGCATTCATGTTCGTCGTCCTGACGGCCCTTCTCGGCGGCCACAAGGTGCCGGTGAACGACTTCGCCGACAACACCCCTTACATCGGCCTGGACTGGTTCATCCTGGACCTGCTCGGCTCGGCGCTCATCTTCATCTTCTTCGCCTTCCTCGACCATCTGTTCGGCACCGCCGTGAAGAGCACCCGCGAATGGCCCGAAGCCTACGGCGTGCTGGGCGACTACGTGCCCAACGGCTTCGTTCGCCAGTTCAAGTTTCCGTTCACCTGGAAGGGATGACATGTCCCGGACGCACAATGCGCGAACAACTTGAGTGAGTTGGCGCGGTTCGACGTCGTCGTCATCGGCGCCGGCGCGGCCGGCCTGTTCTGCGCGGGCGCGGCGGGTCAGCGAGGGCTGAAGGTCCTGCTGGTTGACCACAGCGAGAAGGTCGGCGAGAAGATCCGCATCTCAGGCGGCGGGCGCTGCAATTTCACAAACCGCGACCTGGACCCGCGCGCGCCGCACAAGCACTTCCTGGGCGACAACCCGCAGTTCTGCCGCTCCGCCCTCTCGCGCTACACGCCCCACGACTTCATCGCGCTGGTGCAGCGCCATGGCATTGCCTTCCACGAAAAGCACAAGGGCCAGCTCTTCGGTGACCGCTCGGCCGAGGACTTCATCCAGATGCTGCTGTCTGAATGCAAGGTCGGCGGCGTGACGCACTGGCAGCCTTGCGCGGTGAGCCGCGTGGTGGCGCTGGAAGAAGGGGTGCCAGCAAGCCGCTACCGCGTGGAGACCGATCGCGGGCCTGTGCTGTGCCACAGCGTCGTCGTGTCCACCGGCGGCCTGTCCATCCCCAAGATCGGCGCGACCGACTTCGCGTACCGCCTCGCCCGCCAGTTCGGCCTGCGCGTGGTCGAGCCCCGGCCTGCGCTGGTGCCGCTCACCTTCGACGGCGCGAGCTGGACGCCTTATGCCCAACTCTCGGGCCTTTCGCTGCCGGTAGCCATCGAAACCGGGGACAAGAAGAGTCGCATGGTCTTCCACGAAGACCTCTTGTTCACGCACCGCGGGTTGAGCGGTCCGGCGGTGCTGCAGGTTTCGAGCTATTGGCGCGCGGGACAGGCGATACGCATCGACCTGGCGCCCGGCTTCGACCTGCAGGAGGTTCTGCTGCGGGCCAAGGCGACCTCTCGCAAGCTGATCGCCAACGAGCTGGCCGCGTTCGTGCCGTCCCGCCTGGCGGATGCCTGGGTGCAGCAGGACGCCGCCTGGCAACGCCCCATCAACGAAGCGTCGGACAAGGCACTGGCCGACTTGGCGGACCGACTTGCGCACTGGTCGCTGCTGCCGTCCGGCACCGAAGGCTACAAAAAGGCCGAAGTGACCGCTGGCGGGGTGGATACGCGCGACTTGTCCTCCCAGACCCTGGAATCGAGCCATCCGGGCCTTTTTTTCATTGGGGAGGCCGTGGACGTCACAGGCTGGCTGGGCGGTTACAACTTCCAGTGGGCCTGGGCCAGCGGATATGCCTGTGCCCAAGCCCTCGGTTCGGCGGCCTGACTCCGGCTGGCGATCCCGGGTTGCCGGAATTGGGGCTGAGGCTATAATGTCAGGCTTTGCTGGCAAACCCCAACGGCCTGATCACCTTTTCAGTTGGGGAACCGCAGTTACGGCGCATGGGCCCGATCTTCCCGAGCACCCTATTTCTGCACATTTTGGAATTCATAGCTGATGACGATGATCCGTGTTAAGGAAAACGAGCCGTTTGACGTGGCGCTGCGCCGCTTCAAGCGCACCATTGAAAAGCTGGGCCTGCTGACCGAACTGCGCGCACGCGAGTTCTACGAAAAGCCCACCGCCGAGCGCAAACGCAAGAAAGCCGCCGCCGTGAAGCGCCACTACAAGCGCGTTCGCAGCATGCAACTGCCGAAGAAGCTCTACTAAACGCTCGCGCAAACGGCAGGCCTCACCGCCTGCCACGAGGTGCCAAGCCCGCCTGGGGACGCTCAAGCGGGCTTTCTTGTTTTCGTTTCACCTGCAGGAGAGTTTATGGACCCCCACGTTCACATCCGTTCACTGCCCCCAGAGGGGGCGCGCGCCTCCCTAGAGGCGGCTCGTCGGGAGGCACCATGAGCCTGAAAGAACGCATCACCGACGACATGAAGGCCGCCATGCGTGCCAAGGACGCCGAGCGCCTGGGCACGATCCGGCTGCTGACGGCGGCGATGAAGCAGAAGGAAGTCGACGAGCGTATCGAGCTGGACGACGTCGCCGTGATCGGCATCGTCGACAAGATGCTCAAGCAGCGCAAGGACAGCATCGAGGCCTTCGAGAAAGCTGCCCGCCAGGACCTGGCCGACAAGGAGAAGGCCGAAGTCGTAGTGCTGACGGCCTACCTCCCGGCCCGCATGTCCGCCGATGAAATCACCGCCGAGGTGAACGCCATCGTCGCCGAACTGGGGGCCAAGGGCCCGGGCGACATGGGAAGAGTCATGGGCGCCGTCAAGGCCAGACTCGCCGGCAAGGCCGACATGGGGCAGGTGTCGGCAGCAGTGAAAGCGGCGCTCGCGGGCTGATCACTTCAGTGCAGTGGCGGGCCACGGACGCCGGGTAGCCTGTTCGGCGAATGTCCCCCGGTGGCCGGGAGGGCCACCTCCTCCTTGATTTCGCCGAGCAGGCTACCCGGCAACCATGGCCTGGTGGAGGCGGTTGGCGTTCACCCTTCGTGCACCACCCA
>JBDSWB010000058.1:0-4327 GCA_039926915.1 Ramlibacter sp. | reverse complement strand
CGCCATCCTGGTCGCGACGGCCGGCAATACCTTGGGCGGCATGGTCGACTGGTGGATGGGCTACGGCGCCCATCAGGTGGTGGACAAGTTCGGGCACAAGCGGTCACACGTGAAGGCGATTGAATGGCTGGAACGACTGGGGCCTAAGGCCTGCCTGCTGGCTTGGCTGCCCCTGGTGGGCGACCCGCTGTGTGCCGTGGCCGGGTGGCTCAAGCTGCCGTTCTGGCCCTGCACGGGCTACATGCTGATCGGCAAATTGCTGCGCTACATCATCATGACGACGGTGCTGCTCTACTTTTTTCCCGGGGCGATTTCCGGGTTCACGCCCTGACTCTCAGACGTTGAACAGGAAATTCAGCACGTCGCCGTCCTTGACGACGTACTCCTTGCCCTCGCTGCGCATCTTGCCCGCGTCCTTGGCGCCCTGCTCGCCCTTGCAGGCGATGAAGTCGCCGAACGCGATGGTCTGCGCGCGGATGTAGCCGCGCTCGAAGTCGGTGTGGATCACGCCGGCCGCCTGCGGCCCGGTGTCGCCAACGTGGATGGTCCAGGCGCGCACTTCCTTGACGCCGGCGGTGAAATAGGTTTGCAGGCCCAGCAGCTTGAACGCAACCCGGATCAGGCGGTTCAGGCCCGGCTCGTCCTGTCCGATCTCCGCGAGGAACATCTGCTTGTCCTCGTCGCTCATATCGGCCATCTCGGCCTCCATCTTGGCGCAGATGGCCACCACCGGCGCGTTCTGCGCGGCCGCGTACTCGCGCAGCCGGTCAAGGTAGGCGTTGTTCTCGAACCCCTTCTCATCGACGTTGCCCACGAACATCGCCGGCTTGGCAGTGATCAGGCACAGTGGCTTGACCAGCGGCAGCTCCTCCTTGCTGAACGCGATGGTGCGCACCGGTTTGCCTTCATTCAGCGCGGCCTGGCATTTGTCCAGAACCGCAACGATCTTGGCCGCTTCCTTGTCGCCCGATCGGGCGGTCTTGTTGTGGCGATGCAGCGCCTTTTCCACCGTGCTCATGTCGGCCAGGCACAGCTCGGTCTGGATCACCTCGATGTCCGAAATCGGGTCCACCTTGCCGTTGACGTGGATCACGTTGTCGCCGTCGAAGCAGCGCACCACGTTCAAGGTGGCATCGGTCTCGCGGATGTGGGCGAGAAACTGGTTGCCCAGTCCCTCGCCCTTGCTCGCGCCGGCCACCAGCCCGGCAATATCGACAAACTCGACAATGGCTGGCACGATTCGTTCGGGCTTGACGATGGCCGCCAGTTGGTGGAGCCGCGGGTCCGACAGTTCCACGATCCCGACGTTAGGCTCAATCGTGCAGAAAGGATAGTTCTCCGCTGCGATCCCGGCCTTGGTCAACGCATTGAACAAGGTGGATTTCCCGACGTTGGGCAAACCTACAATCCCGCACTTCAAGCTCATGGCAGTTCCAGAAAATCAAGCCAGAAAGTGTATGCGAGACACCGACAGCATGTTGCTCGAGCCCGCTGCGGCGCTGGACTTCAAGCAAAGCGCCAATTCGCGCTGACCTCCTGGCCCACGCGCAGCGTGCGGTCCACCCCTTCCAGAACGATCGCATTCATGCCGAACGCCACCGCCCCGCCGACGACGTCGCTGCGCCGGTAGGCCTGCAGCGTGTCGCTCACGCGCGAGTCGCTCTCGGCCGTGGCCGGGTCGATGTCGGGAATCGGGCAGCGCTGGCACGGCTTGACCGGCCGCAGGCGCACGTCGCCCTCGGCGGTCGTGATCCGCATCACGTCCAGCCGGTCTTCGTCATGCGCGTCCAGGCCGGAGAGCACGATGTTGGGGCGGAACCGCTCCACGCCCACCGCGGGCACCCCGGCCTCGCCGAGCCGCCGGTTCAACTCGGCGACCGAGGCCTCGCCAGCCACCTGCAACGGAAAACCGTCTGCGAACTGGTTCAGCGCTTCGTCATCGCCGGTCCAGCGCGGATCGGACAGGCGTCTGTGCTCGGGGTCGAACCGCACCAATCTCAGCTTGCGGCCAAGGAAGTCGCTGAACCATTGCGCCGCGACATCGCCCATGTCGTAGGCGCGCACGGCGTCGTCCCAGATCCGCACCTGCACAGGCTCTTCGACGGAGTCGATCTGCAGGTGCAGGGCCAGCATGCCGGGCGCGCGCAGCACGACTTCGAAGTGTTTCATCTGCGGGCGCACCAGAGCCATGCGGGGCAACTCGCGCTGGCTGACGAATTCGCCTTCGCTGTCGACCACCATCCAGGCGCGATCGAGGTCCAGGCCGGTTTCTGTGAGGACGGCTTCCTGGGATTCCACCCCGGCACAGGACTTGATGGGGTAGACAAAGAGCCGCGCGATGCGCGCCGTGACGTCGGAGGAGTTCATCATGGAATGCAGAAGTTGACGGCAACAGCCGGTATCAGCGGCCATTGTGCCCGCATGGCGCGATCCCTTCGGGGCGCGCGCACAGGCCCGCGAACTCGGCGCCTTCTACAATGGCCCGATGGCACTTGCCCTGGACGTTTGCATTCGCGGTGCCGGCATCGTCGGCCGCACCCTCGCCCTGCTGCTCGCGCGCGACCGGCTTCGCGTGGGGCTGGTGCGCCAGGGCGCGCCCGCCTCCGGCGCGACGAGCGACGTGCGGGCCTACGCACTCAACGCCGCCTCCCGGGAATTGCTGGAACTGGTCCGGGCCTGGCCCGATGCCGGGCATGCCACGCCGGTGAAGGCCATGCAGGTGCACGGGGACGATGGCGGAGCCGTGGAATTCGATGCCGGCGCCGAGGGTGAACCGGCGCTCGCCTGGATCGTCGATGTGCAGGCCCTGCAGGAGCGGCTGGCCGACGCACTGCGTTACCAGCCCCTGGTGGAGTGGCTGGATGCACCGCAGCCGGCCGCGCTCACGGTCGTGTGCGAAGGCAAGGCCAGCGCCACTCGCGCGGAATTCGGGGTGCAGTACGACGTCACCCCCTATCCGCAGCGCGCCATCGCCACGCGACTGAACTGTGAAAAGCACCATGGCCACATCGCAAGGCAGTGGTTTTCAGCGGGCGAGATCCTGGCCTTCCTGCCGCTGGGCGGCGACGGCGCGACCACCGGCGTCGATACGCGGACGACCGGCGGGAACTCTGTGGCCGTGGTCTGGTCTGTCAAGGAGGACAAGGCAGCGGAACTGCTGGCGCTCGACGCAGCGGAATTCACCGGTCGGCTGGAAGCCGCCAGCCACCAGGCCCTGGGCAACTTGAGCCTGGCGGCGGACCGGGCGGCCTGGCCGCTGCAACTGGCGCAGGCCGATCGCTGGTGCGGGCCGGGCTGGGTGCTGGCGGGAGACGCCGCCCACACCGTGCATCCGCTCGCCGGCCAGGGCCTCAATCTGGGGCTGGCGGATGCGAGGGATCTCGAGAAGGTGCTGCACGAGCGCGAATACTGGCGCGCCCTGGGCGATGTGAAGCTGCTTCGGCAGTATGAGCGCTCGCGCAAGGCGGAGGTGCTGGCGATGAGCGCTGCCACCGATGGCCTGCAGCAGCTGTTTGCCCAGCAGGCCCAGCCCTGGGCGATGCTGAGGAACTGGGGCATGACGGGCTTCGACCGGAGCGGGCCCCTCAAGGATTGGGTGGCCCGGCGGGCGATGGGGCGGTTTTGAGCTGTACTGAATGGAACATGGAATGAATTCAATGAATGCCGCTGCGGTTGCAGCCTTGTCTGCCCTGTGCCTGCTGGCGACTGCCGCACGTGCGGATGACGCCGCGATCCGCAAGAACCTGGCCGACCGCCTGCCGCAGTTGCAGAAGATCGACGAGATCACCAAGACGCCGCTGCCCGGCATCTTCGAAATCCGCATCGGGACCGACCTGTTCTATTCGGACGCGGAAGGAAACTACCTCTTCCAGGGTGCGCTGATCGACACCAAGCAGTCGCGCAACCTGACCGAAGAGCGCCAGGACAAGCTATTGGCCATCGACTTCACCGCCCTGCCGGTCAAGGATGCCTTCACCATCGTCAGGGGCAACGGCAAGCGCAAGGTCGCGGTGTTCGAGGACCCGAACTGCGGCTACTGCAAGCAGTTCGAGCGCGACCTGCAGAAGGTCGACAACGTCACCATCTACTTGTTCCTCTTTCCCATCCTGGGGCCTGATTCCCTGGAAAAGTCGCGCAACATCTGGTGCGCCAAGGACAAGTCCAAGGCCTGGCAGGACTGGATGGTCCGGGACCGCGGCGCGCCGCAGGCCACCTGCGACGCGGCCGCGCTGGTGCGCAATGTCGAGTTCGGCAAGAAGCACCGCATCAGCGGAACCCCGACCCTGATTTTCGCCGACGGCAACCGCGTTCCCGGCGCCATCGGCGC
>JBDSWB010000057.1:0-11439 GCA_039926915.1 Ramlibacter sp. | reverse complement strand
CGGGCAACGGCAAGAAGGAAGTCACCGGGGCCAACGTGCTGGTCGCCATCTTCGGCGAGAAGGATTCGCACGCCGTCTACTACCTGCACCAGCAGGGCGTGACGCGCCTGGACGTGGTGAATTTCATCGCCCATGGCATCAAGAAGAGCGATCCGCCCGAGCCCGCCAAGGGCGGCGAGGCGTCCTCCAGCGAGGGCGAGGAGGGCGGCGAGAAGAACGAGAAGGCCTCGCCGCTCGAGCAGTTCACGCAGAACCTGAACCAGGCGGCCAAGGACGGCAAGATCGACCCGCTGATCGGCCGCGAGTACGAAGTGGAGCGGGTGATCCAGATCCTGTGCCGCCGCCGCAAGAACAACCCGCTGCTGGTGGGCGAGGCCGGCGTAGGCAAGACCGCCATCGCCGAGGGGCTGGCGTGGCGCATTACCCAGAAGGAAGTGCCGGACATCCTGGCCGAGTCGAACGTGTATTCGCTGGACATGGGCGCGCTGCTGGCGGGAACCAAATACCGCGGAGACTTCGAGCAGCGGCTGAAAGGCGTGCTCAAGTCCCTCAAGGACAAGCCCAATGCCATTCTCTTCATCGACGAGATCCACACGCTCATCGGCGCCGGCGCGGCGTCGGGCGGCACGCTGGACGCCTCCAACCTGCTCAAGCCCGCCTTGAGTTCGGGCGCGCTCAAGTGCATCGGCGCGACGACCTTCACCGAATACCGCGGCATCTTCGAGAAGGACGCCGCCCTGTCCCGTCGCTTCCAGAAGGTGGATGTGGTCGAGCCCAGCGTGGCAGAGACCATCGAGATCCTCAAGGGCCTGAAGTCGCGCTTCGAGGAGCACCACAGCGTCAAGTACGCCGTGGCCGCGTTGCAGGCCGCAGCCGAACTGTCTGCCAAGTACATCAACGACCGGCACCTGCCGGACAAGGCGATCGACGTGATTGATGAAGCCGGAGCGGCCCAGCGCATCCTGCCGGTGGGCAAGCGCAAGAAGACGATCACCAAGACCGAGGTCGAGGAGATCGTGGCCAAGATCGCCCGTATCCCGCCGGCCAACGTCTCCAACGACGACCGTGGCAAGCTGCAGACGCTGGAGCGTGACTTGAAGAGCGTGGTGTTCGGCCAGGACAAGGCGCTGGAAGTGCTCGCCGCTTCGGTGAAGATGGCGCGCTCGGGCCTGGGCCGGGGCGACAAGCCGATCGGCTCGTTTCTGTTCTCCGGCCCCACGGGGGTCGGCAAGACTGAAGCGGCCAAGCAGCTCGCCTACATCATGGGCATCGAGCTGATCCGCTTCGACATGTCCGAGTACATGGAGCGCCATGCGGTGAGCCGCCTGATCGGCGCGCCACCCGGCTATGTCGGCTTCGACCAGGGCGGACTGCTGACTGAAGCCGTCACCAAGAAGCCGCACGCGGTGCTGCTGCTCGACGAAATCGAGAAGGCCCATCCTGACATCTTCAACGTGCTGCTGCAGGTAATGGACCACGGCACGCTGACGGACAACAACGGGCGCAAGGCCGACTTCCGCAACATCATCATCATCATGACGACCAATGCGGGCGCCGAGACGATGAACAAGGCGGTGATGGGCTTTACCCAGGTGCGTGAGCAGGGTGATGAAATGGTGGACATCAAGCGCCTGTTCACTCCGGAGTTCCGCAACCGCCTGGATGCCACGGTGAGTTTCAAGTCGCTGGACGAGAACATCATCCTGCGCGTGGTCGACAAATTCCTGCTACAGCTGGAAACGCAGTTGGCCGAGAAGAAAGTGGAAGTCACCTTCACCGACACGCTGCGCAAGCACCTGGCCAAAAAGGGCTTCGATCCGCTGATGGGCGCCCGGCCGATGCAACGCCTGATCCAGGACACCATTCGCCGCGCGCTGGCCGACGAGCTGCTGTTCGGTCGCCTCACCGACGGTGGCCGACTCACGGTGGACGTCGAGCTCAAGAACGACGAGAAGGGCGTGGAGCAGTCCGAAGTGCTGCTGGACATCCAGCCGCTGCCCAGGAAAGAGGGCAAGGCCAAGCCGGAGCCGGAAGAGATTTCCAGCGAATGACCCAAAGGGAACAGAGCCGCCAACGGTGGCCTTGACCTTGAAAAGCCGCCGCGGGGCGGCTTTTTTTGGCCTGGCCCCGTTTCGAACGCACTGGGACTGTGCATGGACTGGGTTTGACGGCGCCAGTTCGAGGCGGCGGACGCGTTATGGTGGTGCGTGGCATTGCAGCTTTTCCGCGCCGCCGAAGGGCCTCCTACCCCGCAAGGGACGTATTGGCTGGCGATGCGCCCCGCCTTGAGGCGTTTGGCCCGATCTTTGCTCGGAACGAATTCGTGTGAATTCTTTCGACCAACTTTTTCGGGGAAATTAAATGGCCTATCTGGTGCCTTCAGAGTTCGTGACCAAGATGGTCGACGCGGGCGAGTCCAAGATCTTCATGTCCACGCGCGACACCTTGATAAGGTCCTACATGGCCGGTGCCATCCTGGCCCTGGCCGCCTGGTTCGCGGTGACCATCAACGTCCAGACGGGCCAGCCCCTGGCCGGCGCCATCCTGTTCCCGGTCGGGTTTTGCATGCTCTACCTGCTCGGATTCGACCTGCTCACCGGCGTGTTCGTGCTGTGCCCGCTGGCGCTGATCGACAAACGTCCGGGCGTCACCCTCCAAGGGGTGCTGCGCAACTGGGGCCTGGTGTTCGTGGGCAACTTCCTGGGCGCCTTCACGGTGGCCGTGATGATGGCCATCTACGTCACCAACGGCTTCTCCACCGAACCCAGCGCGGTGGGCAAGGCCCTCGGCGTGATCGGCGAGAGCCGCACCCTGGGCTACCAGAAGTACGGCGCCAACGGCATGCTCACGCTGTTCGTGCGCGGCATGCTGTGCAACTGGATGGTGTCGGCCGGCGTGGTCGGTGCGATGATCTCCACGCACGTCAGCGGCAAGGTGATCGCGATGTGGATGCCCATCATGCTTTTCTTCTACATGGTGTTCGAACACTCCATCGTGAACATGTTCCTGTTCCCGTCGGGCCTCCTGCTGGGCGCACACTTCACGATCATGGACTACCTGATCTGGAACGAGATCCCCACCGTGCTCGGCAACCTGGTGGGCGGCCTCGCCTTCACCGGCCTCACCCTCTACGCCACCCACGTCCGCACTGGCGCGAAGCGCGGCGAACATGCCGCGCCGCTGAAGGCGACGCCGAAGAGTGCCCTGGGCTGAAGTGACCCATGGATTGAAAGTCTCGGTCGGCCAGCACTCCGAAAAGGGCCGCAAGGAAGTCAACCAGGATTTCCACGGCGTGCTGGTTCCCAGGGAGCCGCTTCTGTCGTCCAAAGGCGTGGCCGTCGCGCTGGCGGACGGCATCGGCAGCAGCGAGGTGAGCCAGATAGCGAGCGAATTCGCGGTGCGCGGCCTGTTGGAGGACTACTACTGCACCTCCGAAGCTTGGTCGGTCAAGAAGTCGGTCGAGCGCGTCGTCACGGCCACCAACTCGTGGCTGCACTCGAAGACGCGCCAGAGCGAGTACCGGTACGACAAGGACAAAGGCTATGTCTGCGCGTTGAGCGCGCTGGTCATCAAGTCGACCACGGCCCATGTCTTCCATGTCGGCGACACGCGCATCTACCGCGTGGTGGGCGGCGCGCTGGAGCAGCTGACCGACGACCACCGCGTGCGCGTGTCGGAGTCGCAGAGCTACCTCAGCCGGGCCGTGGGCTTCAATCCCCAGATTGAAATCGACTACGTCGCGCTGCATGTGGACGAGGGCGACGTCTTCCTTCTGGCTTCCGACGGTGTCTACGAGCATGTCGATGCGACGTTCATGGCTGAAGCAGTGCGGCAAGGCCGCGCTGACCTGGACGCGGCGGCGCGGGCGATTGTCCAGCGGGCGTTCGAGCAAGGCAGCAGCGACAACCTGACAGTGCAGATCGTCGCCATCGACGAGTTGCCGTCCGAAGAGGCTGGCGAGCTGCATCGCCGGGTGTCCGAGCTGGCGTTGCCGCCCATCCTCGAAGCGCGGATGACGCTGGACGGCTACCGGATCATGAGGGAACTGCACGGCAGCAGCCGCAGCCACATCTACCTGGCCGTCGATCCCGACACCGAGGCCCTGGTCGTCATCAAGACCCCTTCGATCGACCAGCAGGGCGACGCAGCTTACCTTGAGCGCTTCCTGATGGAAGAATGGGTGGCGCGACGCATAGCCAGCGCGCATGTGGTCAAGCCATGCCAGCAGACACGTGTGCGCCGACACCTCTACGTCGCGACCGAATACATTGAAGGCCAGACGCTGCTGCAGTGGATGATCGACAACCCCGAGCCGCCACTGGAGTCCGTGCGCGGGATCGTCGAGCAGGTCGCCCGCGGCCTGCAGGCCTTCCACCGGCTCGAAATGCTGCACCAGGACCTGCGGCCGAACAACATCATGATCGACACCACCGGGACGGTGAAGATCATCGACTTCGGCGCAACCCGCGTGGCAGGGATCGCCGAGCTGGAATCGCCGGCGGAACGCGGCGCCATCCTGGGAACCGAACAGTACGCGGCGCCGGAGTATTTCCTGGGGGAGGAAGGCACGGACCGCTCCGACCTGTTCTCGCTGGGCGTCATCGCCTACCAGATGCTTTCGGGCCGCCTGCCCTACGGCACGCGCGTGTCGCAGGCCCGCACGCTGGCCGCGCAGGCAAGGCTGCAATACGAGTCCGTGTTGGGCGACGACCGCGAGATTCCGGCCTGGATCGACGGCGTGCTGGCCAAGGCCGTTCACCCCAACCCGTTCAAGCGATACGACAGCCTTTCGGAGTTCGTCCACGACCTGCGCCACCCGAACAGTGCTTTTATCAGCAGGACACGCCCGCCGCTGGTCGAAAGGCATCCCGCGCGCTTCTGGAAGGGCGTTTCGGCCGTCCTCGCCGTGGTGGTGCTGCTCCTGCTCTTTGCGCAGTTCGGGACGCGCTGAGAGGCCGCCCCTAGGCGCCAAGCAGTTTCAGGATCCGCTTCCAGTGTTTGGGCTCCACCGGCGTGATCGACAGCCGGTTGCCCTTGCGCAGCACGAGCAGGTCTTCCAGCCCGGGTGCAGCCCGCAACTCGGGCAGGCCAAGGGTTCGCGTCTTCTTCAACACCTGGACGTCGACCAGAGTCCAGCGCGGCTCGTCCTTCTTCGACGCGGAATCGTGGTAATGCGACTTCCGGTCGAACTGGGTCGGGTCCGGGTAGGGCGTTGACGCGACGCGGGCGATGCCGACGATGCCGGGCTCTGCGCAGCTGGAGTGGTAGAACAGCACGCCGTCGTCCACTCGCATCAGGTCGCGCATGTAATTTCGCGCCTGGTAGTTGCGGACGCCGGTCCATGCCACAGAGGATCCGGGCGCCGCCAGAGCGTCGTCGACCGAAACTTCGCCGGGCTCGGACTTCATCAGCCAGTAGTTCTTTGCCATTGCGCGGAGTTTATCGCGTGCCTGCAGGATCGGCCCATCCTTCCTAGAATGCATCGATGACTAAATCACTCCAATTCGCCGTGATGGGCGCGGGCGCTGTCGGGAGCTATTACGGCGGCATGCTGGCGCGCGCCGGACATGACGTGACCCTGGTCGCCCGGCCCCAGCACGCGCAAGCCATAGAGCGCGACGGCCTGCGCATGGAAACCCGCACGTTCGACGAGCAGGTCCGCTTGAAAGCGGTTGCCGACGCCGGTGGAGTGAGCGGCGCCGATGTCGTGCTGTTCTGCGTGAAGGCGACCGACACCGAGTCGGCCGGCGCGCAAATCCGCCCGCACCTCGGCGCCGGCACACTGGTGCTGTGCCTGCAGAACGGCGTGGACAACGCCGACCGCCTGCGCTCCGTGCTGCCGCCGTCGCAGGTGTCCGCCGCAGTGGTCTACGTCGGTGCGGAAATGGCGGGACCGGGGCATGTGAAGCACCATGGCCGGGGCGAGCTGCTGATCGAGCCTTCAGGTTCGAGTGACACCCTGGCGCAGGCGCTGGTGGCCGCGGGGGTGCCCACGCAGGTGTCGGACAACGTGCGTGGCGCGTTGTGGCTGAAACTCATCCTCAACTGCGCTTACAACGCCGTCTCGGCCATCGCGCAAAAACCGTACGGGCAGGCCGTTCAAGGCGCAGGTGTCAAGGAGGTGATGCGCGACGTGGTCGATGAGTGCCTGGCAGTCGCCAAGTCCGAAGGCGTCCAGGTGGCCGGGGACGTCCCTGCGTCCATCCGCATGATCGTCGAGAGCATGCCAGGGCAGTATTCGTCCACCGCGCAGGACCTGGCGCGCGGCAGGCGCAGCGAAATCGACCACCTCAACGGCTTCATTGTGCGACGCGGAGAGGCGCTGGGCATACCCACGCCGGCTAATCGAGTGCTGTGGGCGATGGTGAAGCTGCTCGAAAAGCAGGGCTAAAAAAGAACAGGCCCCGAAGGGCCTGTTCATCAGCCGGAGCAGCCTTAACGGCCGGAGTCACCCGCAGTGCCGCGCTCCAGGCGGTGCCAGGCGGCACGCGATGCGTCCTTGGCTTCTTCCCACTGCAGGCGCGACTTGCCCTTGGCGCGCTCGAACTCACTGCGCAGCGTCGGTTCGTAGCTGTCGAAGCTGTCGCCCGATGCGCGGGCGCGCTCCCAACCCGTGTAGCCGGTACGGTAGGCCGGTGCATAGTCGTCATAGGTGTAGTCGGACTTGTAGCCGGGCGTCTTGGTGTAGTTGTCGCGCCAGTAGGTGTCTTCGGCGGTGGGGTTCACGCTTTCAGCGGCGCCCTTGCCGGCCAATCCACCGGCCACGGCGCCGATCGCGCCGCCCACCACGGTGCCGATCGGTCCCGCCACGGAGCCGATGGTCGCGCCCGCGACGGCACCGCCGGCAGCGCCGACACCGGTGCCGACAGGGTGAGCGCCCGGAGCGCCGGAGATGGGGTCTGAATTGGTTGGGTTGTTGTCTGACATGGTTGCTCCTTGGTCTTGGATGAACGGACTTGGGTCACCTCCGGCCGGATGCGCCCGAAGGCCCCAACTCAAGAGCTTGATCCGCGTAAGGGGCGAGACGTGTCAGACAAGTGCCCGCGGGAATGTCGGGGAAATTGCGACGCGGCCGCCACTGCCAACGGGGCGGCGACTCGCTACGTTGGACGGATGTGCTTCGCGAAGTGGTCGTAAACAGCGGCAATGCGCCTCAGGTGCCGCGACTCGGGATGGGCCAGCAGCCAAAGCTGCGATTCGCAGCCCTCCAGCGGCTCGCTGATCGCCACCAGCTGCGGTTCCAGCGGCAGCATGAAGGCGGGCACGGCGCCGACGCCCAGGCCCGTGCGGACCGCATCCACCACGCTGCTGATGCTGTCGACCATGTGGCGCGCCGTGACCTTCGGCAGCGCTTTGCGACGCCAGCGAACCGACGGATGCTCCGGCATCGCCTCGTCGGGGGCGATCCAGTCCTGCTGCCCCAGCGGCCGCCTGCGCTGCGAGGCCGACATTGCGCGGCCCGCACAGGCGACGAACTGCATGGTGCCCAGCAAGCGGCCGATCAGGTGGTCAGGCGGCTTGCCCGTGGTGGCCCGAAGCGCCAGGTCGGCATCGCGACGCGACAGGCTCTTGAGTTCATTGGTTGCGCGCAATTCCAGCTGTAGCAGCGGATGGCGTGCGGCAAGCTCGGGCAGGCAAGGCAGCACCAGGCCGCGCAGCACCGCGTCCACCGTGGTGAGACACACGCGCCCGGACACTTCCTGGTCCGCGCTCATCGACACGGCCCGCGCGGCCTCGAGTTCCGCCTCGATGCGCTCGGCATGCAGCGCAATGGCGTTCATCGCATCGGTCGGACGGTAGCCCTGGCGCGAGCGTTCGAAAAGCCGTTGCGCCAGGCCCTTTTCGATGCGTTGCACCGTGCGAAAGACCGTCGATGCATCCGCACCCACCCGCGTCGCCGCCTGCGCGAGCGTGCCGCCCCGCACCAGCGCCAGCAGCAGCTCGAGGTCGGTGGCGCTCAGCGAGTAAGGCGCCCTGGCAACCATCGTGCCTAGCCGGCGAGGCCCACGAACACGTTTTGCACATCGTCGTGCGCGTCGATGGCCGCAAGAAAGCTTTCCACCGATTCGAGGTTGGCGCCGAGCGCCGCTGCACTCACGGGATTCTTCGCCTTGTAGCCTAGCTTGGCTGACAGCACCGTGAAGCCGTGCGTGGGCAGGGCCCGACTCACCAAGTCCAGGTCGGACGCGTCGGTCAGGAAGAGCGTGGTGCCTTCCTCCTCACCGGGCTCGAAGTCCTGCGCGCCGGCCTCGATGGCAGCCACTTCGGGGTCGGCACCGGCCGCCGGTTCGGCTTCGATCATCCCCACATGGTCGAAGTCCCAGGACACCGAGCCCGACGTGCCCAGCTGCCCCGCGCGAAACAGCACACGCATTTCGGGCGCGGTTCGCTTCACGTTGTCGGTGAGGCATTCCACCATCACCGGCACCTGGTGCGGCGCGAAACCTTCGTAGATGACATGCTCGAAATGCACCGCCTCACCCGTGAGGCCGGCCCCCTTCTTGATGGCGCGGTCCAGCGTTTCCTTGGGCATCGACACCTTGCGGGCCTGTTCCACCACCAGCCGGAGCCGGGAGTTGCTGGCCGGGTCGGCGCCGGCGCGCGCTGCCACGATGATGTCCTTGGCGAGTCGGCCGAAGAGTTTGCCCCTGGCATCCGCGGCCTGTGCCTTGCCTTTTGCTTTCCACTGCGCTCCCATGTCTGTCTTCCTTGATGTGGTGGTGCCGCCCGCCTGTCCGGGGCGTCCCCAGCCTCCATCGTAAGCGTTCGGCGGGAAAGCTGATGATCTCCAGGCAGGCCCGATCCTGCGCCGGAACCGGCCGTCAGGCCAGCAGCGGCGCGAGGCCGGGATCGCCCTTGGCCATGGCCCTTCGATAGGCTTCGCGCTTACCGATGCGCCCGAGGTATGCGCGGATCGCGGGGTGGGGCGACAGGTCAAGCGGATAGAACAGCCGCATGGTGGTGAGCGAGAACACGATCATGATGTCCGCAGCGGTCAGTTCGGCGCCGGCAAGAAAAAATGAACCAGCCAGCCGCTCTTCCAGCAGGGCCAGCGCACGGTCCAGCCGACCTCGCGTGGACCGCAGCAAGGGATGGTCCGCCGGCAGCGCAAGCCGATGCAGGTGCATGTTGCGCCCCATGAGTGGCTGGAAAGTCGCATTCGAAAAATGAAACCAGTAAAGGTAGGCGGCGTGGTCCGGATGCGCCGGCCCGGGCGCGAGCCGTTCCCCCCCGTATTTGGCGATGATGTAGTCGACGATTGCGCCCGACTCGCCCAGCACCAGGCCTTCGTCGACGATCACCGGCGCCGTGCCCATCGGATGAAGCGCCAGCAGCTCGGGCGGAGAGAGCCGGGTCACCGCGTCCCGCTCGTGCCTTTTCAACTCGTAGGGCACGCCCAGTTCCTCGCAAAGCCAGAGAATCCGTTCGGACTGGGACGTGCCGAGGTGATGGACGGTCAGCATGGCTGGTTCATTCGGTTCATCCTTCGATCGTAAACTGCCCGCTTGGATTCAACATCGGGATATCAATGGCTGAGCTGAACGACACGGAAGAAAAGGTCACGGCCCCGCGCCTGTGGCAGGGCAATGGCTGGACGGCGAAGGTGATCAAGAACGAGGACGACGACGGCTGGGCCGTGGCCATGACGCCGGATGGCCAGATCGAGCCGGCCCTGGTCGGCCCCTGGACCATGGGGCGCGACAAGAAGAACCCCAAGCCGCTGGACCCCTCGGCATTCAATACGCTGGTCAAGACGGCCGCCGAATTCGTGCGCCGGCATGAGCAACAGTTGCACGCGACGCTGCACCAGCAGATCGAGATCGAGCACCAGGGTAGGCGCGTCTCGGTTTCGCTGGACATCCAGCCCGATGAGGAAAATCCGTCCGCCACTTTGCGCGCTTGTCACGCAGCGGGTGAGTTGCTGGCAGAAGTGCGCGTCGCTCCGTCTTTCAAGCTGACACGCGCGAGCGCAGCTTCCTGGGCCGAGGCCGGCTTCAAACCGCCGGGCGCAACGGCTCCACGATCCGGTCGATAACCGCGTGTAGCCGCGGCGCAGCGCCCTCTAGCGTTTCACCGACAGCAGTTCCACCTCGAACAGCAGCGTGGAGTTGGGCGGGATCAGCCCGTTGCCCACGTTGCGTTCGCCATAGGCGATCGCGGCGGGGCAGGTCAGGCGCGCCTTGCCGCCCGGCTTCATCAACGCGACGCCCTCGGTCCAGCACCTGATGACACGGTTGAGGGCGAACTCCGCCGGCTCGCCGCGCTTGTAGGAGCTGTCGAACTCCTTGCCGTCCATCAACGTGCCGCGGTAATGCACCCGCACGGTGTCGGTGGCCGTGGGTGACGCGCCGGAGCCTTCCTTGAAAGACTGGTAGACCATCCCGCTGGGGCTGGTGATGGACGTGGTCGTCACCGGGGTGGGCGGCGCCGCGGTGCAGGCGGCCAGCGCCAGCAACAGGCAGAGGGGGAGTAATTTGCGCATGGCGCGATTCTCCCTCAAGCCCGTAAGGATGAGCATGAGTCTCCAAACGCGCGACACCCGGCCCTAGAGCACGGCGTCCAGCACCGGTGCCCACACGGCCAAGAGCTGCTTGTAGCCCGGGCGAGTCGGGTGGATTTCGTTCTGCCAGTCCGCCGTCGGCCCCGCTTCGTTGTTGCCTGCTCGCGTGAGCGTGCCCAGCGTGTCCACCAGGTGCACATTGGCGTGTTGTTGCTGAAGGCTGCGGAGCAGGTCGCGCAGCCGCAGGTACAACGCGTCGGACACGGCGTTCCAGTCGCCCTGCGGCACGCTGAAGTGGCCGAGCGCCTTCGCCAGCCAGGGGCCGGCCCCGAAACCCGCCCCGCAAGGCCGGGGCGCCGCGAAGTCGTAGGTGTGCAAGATGACGGGCACGTTGGCATTGATGCCCGCGTCGCGCGCCGCGACGAAGCGCCGGAACACATCGTCCAGGTGCGCCACGAGCACGGCCCAGCCGGGTTCGCTCAAGTACCTTTCCCCGCCCGTGCCCGGCGGGCCCCACTCGGCCTGCGTTCGCAACAGGCGTTTGGCCGGGTCCGCATCGGTGGACTGCAAGGCGTCGATCACGTCGTTGCCGCCGCCCGACAGCAGGATGCCGTCGAATTTCATGGCCTGCACGCCGTCGAGGATCTGCAGGAAGGCGACGGCCGTGGTGGTGTCCGTCATGTGCTGCAGCTCCTTGCCTGGCACTGCGCAATTGACGATGCAGGTGGAGGCGGCCAGCTTCAGGCTGAACAGCAGGTTGGTGGTGAGGTACGGCGGGAACGCGCCGATGGAAAACCACGAATCGCCTTGCGCGAGACAGGCTTGGGCGAATTGCTCGATCGGGTAGGCCGGGGCGTCGCCGCCGCCGCGGTACTGGTCGGGGGTGATGGTGATGGCCGCGATGGGCATAGAGACGTTCCTGCGGGCTGGAATTCGGG
>JBDSWB010000056.1:0-28704 GCA_039926915.1 Ramlibacter sp. | reverse complement strand
TCGCTTGCCTTGCCTGCGGCGCGGGATTCGCACAAGAGCTGCGTGCGGAACCGGTCGCGACCGGGCTGGAGCACCCCTGGGCGGTCGCTTTCCTGCCCCAGGGACGCTTCCTGGTCACCGAACGGATCGGAAGGATGCGCGTGATCGAGCCCGACGGAAAACTAGGCCCATCGGTCGCGGGTCTCCCGGAGTTGGCCGTCGGAGGGCAGGGCGGATTGCTGGACCTCTTGCTGGATTCCGGCTTCTCGACCAACCGGACCCTGTATTTCTGCTTCTCCGAACCTGGTCCGGGGGGAAACAGCACCGCGTTGGCACGGGCCCGTCTTTCTCCCGACTACGCGCGGCTGGAAGAGCTGAAGGTGATCTTCAGCCAGAAGCCCAAAGTCGCCAGCCGCCTGCATTTCGGTTGCCGCATCGTCGAGGCGCTTGACGGCAACCTGTTCCTGACCCTGGGAGAGCGCTACCAGCGCCTGCAGGACGCGCAGAAGCTGGACAACCACCTGGGCAAGGTGGTGCGCATCAACAAAGACGGGGCGCCGGCGCCGGGCAATCCGTTCACTGGCCGCGCCGACGCACTGCCCGAAATCTGGAGCTGGGGTCACCGCAACTCCCAGGGCGCGACGCTGGCCCCAGACGGCACCCTGTGGACGCACGAGCACGGCCCCCAGGGCGGTGACGAGATCAACCTCCCTCAGGCAGGTCGGAACTACGGCTGGCCCGTGATCACCTATGGCGAAAACTACGGCGGCGGCAAGATCGGGGAAGGCATCACGGCCAAAGCCGGGATGGAGCAGCCGCTGCACTACTGGGTGCCTTCCATCGCTCCCTCCGGCATGGCCTTCCTTACGAGCGATCGGTATGGTCCCGAGATGAAGGGGAACCTCTTCATCGGGTCGTTGAAGTTCGGCTACCTCGCCCGCCTGGAACTGGCCGCCGGCAAGGTGGTGCGCGAGCACAAGGTGGCGGTGGGAGGAGATCGGGTGCGGGATGTCCGGCAGGGCCCGGACGGCCTGCTGTACCTGCTGACGGACAGCGAGCGCGGCAGCCTGCTGCGCATCGTGCCGCGCTGATGCGCGTCAGGCTGGCGATCTCGTTCAGGCGACGCTAGGGCCGCATCGACAGCGGCAGGTCCACCATCACGGATTGGCCCGGCACACTGCAACCCATGTCGCAGCATTTGCCGGGTTGGCGATTGCGGGTGATGGCGCGTTGCGGGTCGTGCGCCACGCCACGCTCCAGCAGGCGCTCCACCAGTTCCACCTTGGAACCCACTGGGTAGTTGCGCCAGATTTCCTGCTTCATGGCTTCAGGCGAGCCACCGCCGTGCAGGCTGATCACGCTGTACCAGCCGCCCTGGTACCCGGCGGTCAGGTCCTCAATGAATCGCGCGGTCTGGATGCGCTGCTCGTACGGCACGGCGGGGTTTGCGCGCAGCACGTCGGCCAGGCGTGCGCCGGTATCAGGGTTGTGGTCCTCGTCCGGCCCCGGCAGCGTCACGATCAACCCGCCGCTCACGTAGTGGGCGATCCGGTGCATGTCGTAGATCTGCGTCGAAAGCAGCAGCTTGCCAACATTTGAGAACACCGGGTCCGGCATGAAGATGCCGCTGTGTTCGTCGGCCTTGCCGTAGACGCTGGCAGCCACGCCGCAGGCATAGAAGCCTTCAGTGATCTTGATCAGTTCCACCATCTGCTCGCGCAAGTGTGTCTCCTTGCCCGGGTCGAAACCATTGGCCTCGCACATCAGGGCGCCGGCGCCGATCAGCAAGTCGCCGAATCCGGCTCGCGCCGCGATGCAGGTCTGCCGGTGGTGTGTGGCATAGCTGTAGGTGAGGTGGCCGCTGTGTTCCCACTCTCCGGCGTAGAAGACGCTCTCCCAAGGGACGAAAACGCGGTCGAACATGCACACGCCCGTGCTCTGGCCATACTTGCGGGAGAACAGCGCCTGCCCGTGCTCGACTTTTTCGCCGGGCCGCCCGGCCGGCCGGGCGGCGATGGCGAGGCCGGGCGCATCGACGGGCACGGCGCAGCACACGGCGAAAGCGGCATCCTCCTCACCCATGTTGCGGCAGGGCATGACCAGCAACTCATGCATGTAAGGTGCCCCGGTGACGATGGCCTTGGTGCCGGAAATCACGATGCCCCTGGCGTTGCGTTCGACGACATGCACGTAGCTGTCCGGGTTGGACTGCTCGTGCGGGCGTCGGCTGCGGTCGCCTTTGGCGTCGGTCATCGCCACGCCGAGAGTGAGGTCCTGGTCCTGCACCCGGTGCAGGTATTCCAGGAATCGCGCCGTGTGTTCCCTGCCGCCCTTGGCGTTGTCGATGCGCGCTGTCACCTGTCCGATGGCATTCATCGCGTCGTGGGTGAGGTAGCGCTGGGCGCAACCGGTCTCCTGGCACACCAGCCGCACCGCCTCCAGTTTGTTCAGCAGGTCCTGGGCGCTGGTGTCGATGTGGGTGAGGCGGTTGACCCGTTTGCCGCTGGTGTGCTGCACCGCGGTCATCAGGGTCTCGTAACGGGGCTCGAGCGCGTAGTCGTACGTGAGGGCGATGGCATTGATGCCGGGCTGCAGGGCGGGTTCGTCGGCCACGCATTCAACTCGCCGTCCGTCGACATAGACGGTTGGCCGGTACCTGCGCAAGGACTCGCGGTACTCGTCGCCCGTCATGAGGGTGGCGGAAAGGGCGGGTGCGTTCATGGCGAACTCCTGATCAGAACGCATGTATTTGAACAGTGTTTAAAAAAACTGTCAACGTTCAGGCAAGCGAAGGAATGGCCTTATAGTGCCCGGATGGAAACAAGACTTCAGCGACAGCTGAGCATGAGCGAAACTCGCCGGTCCCTGGTGCTGGACGCTGCGAGGGCAGTGTTCGAAGAGCATGGCATCGAGGGCGCCAGCATCCGCGAGATCGCGAAGCGTGCCGGGTACACGCCGGGCGCCATCTATTCCTATTTCGAAAGCAAGGAAGCGATCTACGGTGCTTTGCTCTCGGAGTCGCTGGACCGGCTTCACGCGGCGGTGCAGGCCGCCGAACCCCGGGACGCGTCCGCTGCGGCTTTCCTGAAGGCCAAGGCGCGAGGATGGTTCGGCTTCTACGCGGCGAATCCGCGTGAGCTGGACCTCGGCTTCTATCTCGTCCATGGGCTCGCTCCCCGGGGCTTGACCACGGAGCTGAACCAGGGCCTGAACGAGAGGCTGCTCGACGCTCTGGCTCCGTGCGAGCAGGGGCTGGCCGGGCTGGGGTTCGGTGCCGCCGAAGCGAGCCGCGAAAACACCGCATTGTTCGCGCATGGCCTCGGCCTGCTGCTGTTGCAGCACACGGGCCGCATCCGGATGTTCGGGCAGGAGGCGCGAACCTTGTTTGACCATTACCTGGACGCGCTCCTGGTGCGCGCCCGCACAACCCGGGGAGGCAAGCGCGATGCTGCTTGACGTCCAGGAATCACAGCTCGTGCTGGTGGACTACCAGGGCCGCCTGATGCCTTTCATTCACGAACATGAATTGGTGCTGCAGAACGCCATACGGCTGGGCCGCGTCGCGAAGACGTTGCAAGTCCCCGTCTGGGGCACCGAACACAACCCGGGCGGGCTCGGGCCCATGCCGCCGAACCTGCGCGCACTTTGCCGCACGGTGATGCCAAAAATGCACTTCAGCGCGTGCGCCGATGGGCTGACCGGGTTGTTGCGGCCGCAACAACCTTCCCCGGTCGGCAACGCACGCAGCCTGCCGCGGCATCTGCAAAGGCCGCAGGCGCCCCCGCGCGGCAGCGTTGTGATGGCCGGCTGCGAAACGCACGTCTGCCTGATGCAGACGGCGCTAGAACTGCTGGACGAAGAGTTCGAAGTCTGGGTGGTGACGGACGCCTGCGGTTCGCGCACCGAGCGCAATCGCGACGCGGCGTTCGACCGCCTGGCCGGCGCGGGTTGCGAACTGGTGACCACCGAGATGGTCGCATTCGAGTGGTTGCGCACGGCAGAGCATCCCCAGTTCAAGGAAGTCTTGACGCTGATCAAGTAGAACGGTTGGCCAGGTCCGCGACCCCAGGTCCGCGTCGGTCTGGGGCAAGTCGGAGAGCAACAATGGGCCAGCCGCAAGGCCCCAGGAGACATCGATGACCCGCTACGCCGAATTTCAGCGCCAATCGCTCGAGGAGCGGGACTCCTTCTGGGCCGAACAGGCGCGGCTCATCGACTGGAAGACGCAGCCGCACACGATTTGCGATCACAGCCGGCCCCCTTTTACGCAGTGGTTCGCCGGCGGCACCACCAACCTGTGCCACAACGCGGTCGACCGGCATCTGGCGACCCGGCCGGACCAGGCTGCGCTGATCTACGTCTCCACGGAGACCGGCGCCGAGCGCACCTACAGCTTCCGTGAATTGCATGCGGCAGTGCAGCGGGCCGCTGCGGCGCTCCGCAGCCTGGGAGTGCGCAAGGGTGACCGGGTCCTGATCTACATGCCGATGATCGCCGAGGCCGCGTTCGCGATGCTGGCGTGCGCGCGCATCGGCGCAATCCATTCGGTGGTGTTCGGCGGCTTCGCTTCGGTCTCGCTGGCATCGCGGATCGAGGATGCGACGCCGAAGGTGATCGTCAGCGCCGACGCCGGCTCGCGCGGCGGCAAGGTGGTGGCATACAAGCCGCTGCTGGACGAAGCGATCCGCCTGTCCAGCCACAAGCCTGAGGCCGTGTTGATGGCGAACAGAGGCCTGGCCCCGATGGATCGCGTCGAAGGGCGCGACCACGACTGGGCTGCCCTGATGCGCAAGCACGAATCGACGAAGGTGGATTGCGAATGGCTGGAATCGACCGACATCAGCTACACGATCTATACCAGCGGGACCACCGGCCGGCCCAAAGGCGTCCAGCGCGATGTCGGCGGCTATGCCGTCGCGCTGGCGGCCAGTATGAAACACATCTTCATGGGTGAGCCCGGCGAGACCTACTTTTCCACCAGCGACATCGGCTGGGTGGTCGGCCACAGCTACATCGTCTACGGCCCGCTGCTGGCGGGGATGGCCACCATCATGTACGAAGGGCTGCCGACCCGGCCCGACGCCGGCATCTGGTGGAGCCTGGTGGAGAAATACAGGGTGACCGGCATGTTCAGCGCGCCGACGGCGGTGCGCGTGCTCAGGAAGCACGACCCGGCGTTCCTTAAGAAGTACGACCTTTCCAGCCTGAAAGCACTGTACCTGGCGGGCGAGCCGCTGGACGAGCCGACGGCGCGCTGGATCAGCGACGCGCTGGGCGTGCCCATCATCGACAACTACTGGCAGACCGAAAGCGGCTGGCCCATCCTCACGATCGCCAACGGCGTGGAGAAGATGCCCAGCAAATTCGGCAGCCCCGGCGTGCCGATGTACGGGTACGACGTCAAGCTGGTTCACGAAAGCACCGGCGAGGAACTAACGGGCGCCAACCAGAAGGGCGTGGTGGTGCTTGAAGGTCCGACACCGCCGGGATTCATGCAGACGATCTGGGGCGACGACGAGCGTTTCGTCAAGACCTACTGGCAGACAGTGCCGGGCAAGATGGTCTACAGCACCTTCGACTGGGGCATTCGCGACAATGACGGCTACTTCTACATCCTGGGTCGCACCGACGACGTGATCAATGTGGCGGGGCACCGTCTGGGCACGCGGGAAATCGAGGAGAGCATCTCCAGCCATCCGAATGTGGCCGAGGTAGCCGTGGTGGGCGTGGCCGACCCGCTGAGGGGCCAGGTGGCCATGGCATTCGTCGTACCGCGCGACGTCGCGGGGCTGGCCGACGCCGCAGCGAGACTCAAGCTGGAGGGCGACATCATGAAGGTCGTGGACGGCCAGCTCGGTGCGGTGGCGCGGCCGGCGCGCGTGCACTTCGTCAACATGCTGCCCAAGACACGCAGCGGCAAGCTGCTGCGCCGCGCGATCCAGGCCGTTGCCGAGGGCCGCGACCCGGGCGACCTCACGACCATCGAGGACCCAACGGCCCTTCAGCAGATCCGCGAGCTGATCGGCGTCTAACCGGCTTTTTGCGCGATGACCAGGAAGCCCTGGATGGGTTCGTTGTTTTCATAGCGCAGCGGCATCCTTTCGATCTTGACCGGATCGAACCCTGCGGCGCGGCAGAGCGTTTCGATGTGGCTGGCCTTGTGCGCATAGCGCCGGCTCGGACGCAGGACGAGGTCTGCTTCGTTCTCGGCGGCTTCTTCGCAGGAAAAGATGAAATGTCCGCCGGGGCGCAGGATGCGCAATGCGTTGGGGATCGCGGTGCCCATGTCTCCGGCGTAGATGAACACGTCGAGGGCCGCCACGACGTCGTACAGCGCGTCGGGCGTCTCCGCCAGCGCATCGAGCAGGTCGACGTTGTGAAACTTGTCGTAGACCTTGTGGCGGGCTGCCTGCTCGATCATCGGCGGAGAAACCTCGACACCGACCAGGAAGCCGTCGATGCGGCCCAGGCAGGCGCCCAGCAGCCCGGTGCCGCAGCCCAGGTCGAGCACGTTGTATCCGCGTCCGGCATAGCGTTCGCTGATGATCTTCCCAACGTCGCGCGGCAGCTTGTATTTCAGTCCGGCGACCACGTGCTGGTCATAGAGTTCGGCAAACCCGTCGTACAGCGAACGGACCATCGCTGCCGGCTGGTGCGCGGGCGTCTTGCCGTTGGCCAGATCGAGGTAGAACAGCACTTCGTCGTTGCCGGGCACCAGTTCGAGCAGGGTTTCGCAATCCTTGCGAGCCAGCGCCAGATCGCCGCGGGCCAGCGCCGTCTGGGCCCTGCCCATCAAGGCCAAACCATTGGTGGGGGAGGCCCCGATGAACTCGTCGTACAGGGCGAGCGATTCGTCCAGTTTGCCGGTGAGCCGCAGGTCGCGGGCCAGCAGCAGCTGGATGTCCTTGGCGCCCGGCGCCTGGGCGAGCGCGCGCCGCAGCCACTGGATCGCCAGCTCGAAGTGCTGGGCGCGGTGGGCGATGTCGATGACCCGCGCCAGGACCTGCGGATTGTCCCCATCCAGTTCCATGGCTCGCTGGGCTTGGGTGACAGCCTCCTTGAGCTGGTTCTGGCGGGCCAGCAGGAAAGCCAGCTCGGTGACGGCCACCGGCCAGTGGGGAGCCAGGCTCACGGCGCGACGCGCTGCGTCCTGGGCGCCCGCAGGGTTGCCGGCTGCCTCCGCCAGACGCGAGCCCATGAGGTAGATGCGCGGGTCGGCCGGGGAAATCTTCGACGCCGCATTCAGCTTCTTCGCGGCGTCGGGCAGCTTGCCCTGGGCGATCAGTTTCTGGATGGCGGGCAGTTGTTTACCCAGAGGATCGGAAGGCGTCGCGGTGGAGGTCATGAAGCGGGGGGACTTTGGGTGCAAAGCGGGGATTATCGGCGACCGCCCTGATTCGATGGCACAATCTCCCCCTGCAACCAAGGCCCCTTCCAGCCACAGTCGCATCCGCCATCCGGTTCAGCCGTGTCGCGGAAGGTTTCCTAACCAGCTAATGCCTCCCGCAGGGGGGCGGAAAGTCAGCGAAGCATGAGCGAGCCAAGCACCGTCTACACGGCCTATCAGGGCAACTCCTATCTCTTCGGCGGCAACGCACCCTATGTCGAGGAGATGTACGAGAACTACCTCGCGAACCCCGGCAGTGTGACCGACACATGGCGCGACTATTTCGACGCGCTCCAGCATGTCCCGGCAGCCGATGGCAGCAACGCGAAGGATGTACCGCACATGCCGGTCATCAACGCGTTCGCGGAGCGCGCCAAGATGGGCGGCACCAAGGTCGTTCAGGCAAGCGGCGCGGATTCCGAGATGGGCCGCAAGCGAACAGCCGTTCAGCAACTGATCGCCGCCTACCGCAATGTTGGCGCCCGCTGGGCCGACCTCGATCCCCTGAAGCGCACCGAGCGTGAAAAGATTCCCGAACTGGACCCGGCGTTTTACGGATTTGCCGATGCCGACCAGGAAACCGTGTTCAACACCAGCAACACGTTCTTCGGCAAGGAAAGCATGTCGCTGCGCGAGCTGATCAACGCCCTGCGCGAAACCTACTGCGGCACCATCGGCGCCGAGTACATGTACATCAGCGATCAGGTGAAGAAGCGCTGGTGGCAGCAGAAGCTTGAATCGATCCGCAGCAAGTCAAATTTCGATGCCGAACAGAAGAAACACATCCTCGATCGGGTGACTGCGGCCGAAGGCCTTGAGCGCTTCCTGCACACCAAGTACGTCGGCCAGAAGCGCTTCTCGCTCGAAGGCGGCGAAAGCTTCATCGCCTCGATGGACGAGCTGATCCAGCAGGCCGGCGCCAGGGGCGTGCAGGAGATCGTGATCGGCATGGCCCACCGCGGCCGGCTGAACGTGCTTGTGAACATCATGGGCAAGATGCCCGCCGACCTCTTCGCCGAGTTCGACCACACGGCCAGGGAAGACCTGCCGGCCGGCGACGTCAAGTACCACCAGGGCTTCAGTTCCGACATGACGACGCCCGGCGGCCCGGTCCACCTTTCGCTGGCGTTCAACCCGTCACACCTGGAAATCGTCAACCCTGTCGTGGAAGGCTCGGTGCGCGCCCGCATGGACCGCCGCGCCGACCCGCAGGGCAAGCAGGTGCTGCCGGTGCAGGTGCACGGCGACGCGGCCTTCGCAGGCCAGGGCGTGGTGATGGAAACGCTGGCGCTGGCCGAAACGCGCGGCTACTTCACCGGCGGCACGGTGCACATCGTCATCAACAACCAGATCGGCTTCACCACCAGCGACCCGCGCGACAGCCGCTCGACGCTGTATTGCACGGACGTGGTCAAGATGATCGAAGCGCCGGTGCTGCACGTGAACGGCGACGATCCCGAGGCGGTGGTGCTCGCGACGCAGCTGGCGCTTGACTACCGCATGGAATTCTCCAAGGACGTGGTGCTGGACATCGTGTGTTTCCGCAAGCTTGGCCACAACGAGCAGGACACGCCGTCGCTCACCCAGCCGCTGATGTACAAGAAGATCGCCCAGCACCCGGGCACGCGCCGCCTGTATGCCGACAAGCTGGCGGCGCAGGGCCTGGGCGAGGCGTTGGGCGACGAGATGGTCAAGAGCTACCGCGCCGCCATGGACGACGGCAAGCACACCGTGGACCCGGTGCTGACCAACTTCAAGAGCAAGTACGCGGTGGACTGGAGCCCCTTCCTCAACAGGAAGTGGACCGACAGCGCCGACACCGCGATCCCGATGGCCGAGTGGAAGCGCCTGGCCGAACGGATCACCACCGTGCCGGCCGATTTCACGCCGCACCCCCTGGTGAAAAAGGTGCTGGACGATCGCGCGGCGATGGGCCGGGGCGAGGTGAACGTCGACTGGGGCATGGGCGAACACATGGCGTTCGCCTCGCTGGTGGCTAGCGGCTACCCAGTGCGACTTTCCGGCGAGGACTGCGGCCGCGGCACTTTTACCCACCGCCACTCGGTGCTGCACGAACAGAACCGCGAAAAGTGGGACACCGGCACCTACACGCCGCTGCAGAATGTCGGCGAGGGCCAGGCGCCATTCGTGGTGATCGACTCGATCCTGTCCGAAGAAGCGGTGCTGGGCTTCGAATACGGCTACGCTTCCAACGACCCCAACACGCTGGTGATCTGGGAAGCGCAGTTCGGCGACTTCGTCAACGGCGCACAGGTCGTGATTGACCAGTTCATCGCATCCGGCGAAGTGAAGTGGGGCCGCGTCAACGGCATCACGCTGATGCTGCCCCATGGCTACGAAGGCCAGGGCCCGGAGCACAGCTCGGCGCGGCTGGAGCGCTTCATGCAGCTATCGGCCGACACCAACATGCAGGTCGTCCAACCGACGACCGCCAGCCAGATCTTCCATGTGCTGCGCCGGCAGATGATCCGCAACTTGCGCAAGCCGCTGATCATCATGACGCCCAAGTCGCTGCTGCGGAACAAGGACGCGACTTCGCCGCTGTCCGAGTTCACAAAGGGCGGCTTCCAGACCATCATCCCCGAAAGCAAGGAGCTGAAGGCGGACAAGGTCAAGCGCATCGTCGTCTGCTCGGGCAAGGTCTATTACGACCTGGCCAAGAAGCGTGAGGAGCGGGGCGACGACTCTGCCGCGATCCTTCGGGTGGAGCAGCTCTATCCGTTCCCGCACAAGGTGTTCGCGGCCGAGCTCAGGAAATACCCCAACGCGACCGACATCGTGTGGTGCCAGGATGAGCCCCAGAACCAGGGTGCATGGTTCTTTGTGCAGCACTACATCCACGAGAACATGACCGATGGGCAGAAGCTGGGTTACTCCGGCCGCGCGGCATCGGCCTCGCCCGCCGTCGGGTACTCGCACCTGCACCAGGAGCAGCAGAAGAGCCTGGTCGATGGCGCCTTCGGAAAACTCAAAGGCTTCGTCCTGACCAAGTGATATTTCGGACGCCAGGCGCCGAAATATCCCGCGCGGTCGAGGCCGACCCGAAGACGGCTCACTGCGCGGCTACGCGAACCAACAAGAATCCAGGAACAAAAAATGTCTATCGTTGAAGTGAAAGTGCCGCAGCTCTCCGAATCGGTTGCCGATGCGACACTGTTGCAGTGGAAGAAGAAGGCCGGCGACAGGGTCGCCCTCGATGAAATCCTGATCGAGATCGAAACCGACAAGGTGGTGCTGGAAGTGCCCGCTCCGGCGGCCGGCGTGCTGGCCGAAGTCGTCCAGGCCGACGGCGCCACCGTTGCCGCGGAACAGGTGATCGCGAGGATCGACACCGAAGCCAAGGGCGCCGCGGCTGCACCCGCCGAAGTACCCTCGAATGCCCCGGCCCCGGCCGCGCCCCCGGCTTCCGCATCCGCATCCGCCGGGGGTTCGAAAGCCGGCATCGCGATGCCGGCCGCCGCCAAGATCATGGCCGACAACAGCCTGCCGGCGGGCTCCGTGCCCGGAACCGGCAGGGACGGCCGCGTGACCAAGGGCGACGTGCTCGGCGCAGTGGCTGCTGGCGGTGCCATGGCTTCGGTGGCGCCAGTGGCCGCCCCGAGCGGTGTGCCGAAGGCGACGCTGCCGCAGGTGAACGCGCCGGTGGCTGCGCCGGACCTCGGCCAGCGGCCCGAGCAGCGCGTGCCCATGAGCCGGTTGCGCGCCCGCGTGGCCGAGCGGCTGCTGCAATCGCAATCGTCGAATGCCATCCTGACCACCTTCAATGAGGTGAACATGGCGCCGGTGATGGAAATGCGCAAGCGCTTCCAGGAAAAATTCGAAAAGGAGCACGGCGTCAAGATCGGCTTCATGAGCTTCTTCGTGAAGGCCGCAGTCCACGCGCTCAAGAAGTACCCGGTGATCAACGCCTCGGTCGACGGCAATGACATCGTGTACCACGGCTACTTCGACATCGGCATCGCCGTCGGCTCGCCGCGCGGCCTGGTGGTGCCTATCCTGCGCAACGCGGACCAGATGAGCTTCGCCGACATCGAAAAGAAGATCTCCGAGTACGGCGTGAAGGCGCGTGATGGCAAGCTGGGCATCGAGGAGATGACCGGAGGCACGTTCTCGATTTCAAACGGCGGCGTGTTCGGCTCGATGCTCTCGACCCCGATCATCAACCCGCCGCAATCGGCCATCCTGGGCGTTCACGCCACCAAGGACCGGGCCGTGGTGGAGAACGGGCAGGTCGTCGTCCGGCCGATGAACTACCTGGCGATGTCATACGACCACCGCATCATCGACGGCCGCGAAGCCGTTCTCGGCCTGGTTGCGATGAAGGAAGCGCTGGAAGACCCGGCCCGCCTGCTGTTTGATATCTAAACAAGGTGAGGACGCGTCCTGGAGGCCGCGTCCTTCGCCATGATTTGCAAAAGAAAAAATCATGAATTCATTTGACGTCATCGTCATCGGCGGTGGGCCCGGCGGCTACATCGCCGCCATCCGAGCGGCGCAGCTGGGCTTCAACGTGGCCTGCATCGACGAATGGAAGAATGAAAAGGGCGGGCCGGCCCCGGGCGGCACCTGTACCAATGTCGGTTGCATCCCATCCAAGGCGCTGCTGCAATCGTCCGAGCACTTTGAGCATGCCGGCAAGCACTTCGCCGACCATGGCATCGAAGTAAAAGGCCTGGGCCTGAACCTGGAGAAGATGCTGGCCCGCAAAGACCAGGTCGTGAAACAGAACAACGACGGCATCTTGTTCCTGTTCAAGAAAAACAAGATCTCGTTCTTCCATGGCCGCGGCTCATTTGTCCAGGCGGGCGAGGGCGGCTATGAGGTCAAGGTGTCGGGTGCGGTCGAGGAGACCCTCACCGCCAAGCACGTCGTTGTGGCCACCGGCTCCAATGCCCGAGCCCTTCCGGGCGCGCCCTTCGACGAGGAGAACATCCTGTCGAACGACGGCGCATTGCGCATCCAGGGCGTGCCGAAGAAGCTGGGGCTGGTCGGCTCGGGCGTGATTGGCCTGGAGATGGGTTCGGTCTGGCGCCGGCTCGGTTCCGAAGTCACGGTGCTCGAGGCGCTTCCCACTTTCCTGGGCGCGGTGGACGAGCAAATCGCCCGCGAGGCCAGGAAGGCTTTCGACAAGCAGGGGCTGAAGATCGAACTCGGCGTGAAAGTCGGTGAAATCAAGGTCGGCAAGAAGGGCGTCTCCGTCGCGTGGATCAACGCGAAGGGTGAGGCGCAGAACCTTGAGGTGGACAAGCTGATCGTTTCGATCGGGCGTGTGCCCAATACTATCGGCCTGAATCCGGAAGGGGTCGGCCTGAAGCTTGACGAGCGCGGCGCCGTGGTGGTGGATGGCGAGTGCCGCACCAACCTGCCGAATGTCTGGGCGGTGGGCGATGTGGTGCGCGGGCCGATGCTGGCGCACAAGGCCGAGGAGGAAGGCGTGGCCGTGGCGGAGCGCATCGCCGGCCAACATGGGCACGTGAACTTCAACACCATCCCCTGGGTGATCTACACCAGCCCCGAAATCGCCTGGGTCGGCCAGACCGAGCAGCAGCTCAAGGCGGCCGGCGTCAAATACAAGGCTGGCACGTTCCCCTTCATGGCGAACGGCCGCGCCCGGGCGCTCGGCGACACCACCGGCATGGTGAAGATCCTTGCCGACGCTGCGACCGACGAGATCCTTGGCGTGCACATCGTTGGCCCGATGGCCAGCGAATTGATCTCCGAGGCCGTGGTGGCAATGGAGTTCCGCGCTTCAGCCGAGGACATCGCCCGCATCTGCCACGCGCACCCGTCGCTGTCCGAGGCGACGAAGGAAGCCGCGCTCGCAGTGGACAAGAGGACGCTCAACTTCTAGCGGCCCGGACAAGTGGCCACGGTCCGGGAAGTCTACGAAGCCGAACTCGCTGCGCGGGGCTACCAGGGCGACCCCGCCCAGTTGCGGGCCGTCGGCGCGCTGGATCGCTGCGCTCGCGAATGGGCGGAGTTCAGGGAGCAGCGTTCCAATGTCTTCAAGAAACTGATCAACCGACCCGAGATTCCGCGCGGCGTCTACATGCACGGAGGCGTGGGCCGCGGCAAGAGTTTCCTGATGGACTGCTTCTTCACTGCAGTGCCCGTGTTGCGCAAGACCCGGCTGCACTTTCACGAGTTCATGCGCGAGGTTCATCGCGAACTGTCGGACCTGCAGGGAACGGTGAACCCGCTGGACGAACTCGGCGAGCGCATGGCCAGGCGGCACCGGCTGATCTGCTTCGACGAATTCCATGTTGCCGACATCACGGACGCGATGATCCTGCATCGACTGCTGAGTGCGCTGTTCGACAATGGAGTGGGTTTCGTCACCACTTCCAATTTCAGGCCCGATGACCTGTACCCGGACGGCCTGAACCGTGACCGCATCCTGCCGGCCATCGCCCTGCTGAACGAGAAGCTTGAGGTCGTCCGCGTCGACAACGGTACCGACTACCGGGGCCTCACGATGCAACAGCTCAGGCTCTACCACACGCCGCTGGGTCCGCAAGCTGACGCGCTGATGGACGAGGCCTTCACGCGGCTCGCCGAATCGCGCGACGAGGATCCGGTGTTGCACATCGAGGCCCGGGAAATCCGTGCACGCCGCAAGGCAGGCGGCGTGGTCTGGTTCGACTTCAGGACGTTGTGCGGCGGTCCGAGATCGCAGAACGACTACCTGGAAATTGCGACGCAATATCATACCGTCCTGTTGAGTGACGTGCCTCACATGCCGGTGCGATTGGCGTCCGAAGCCCGGCGGTTCACGTGGCTGATCGATGTGCTGTACGACCGGCGGGTAAAGCTGATCATGTCGGCCGAGGTCCCGCCCGGGGCGTTGTACACGGACGGACCCCTGGCCCACGAGTTTCCCCGAACGGTGTCGCGCCTCGGCGAGATGCAGTCGGCCGAATTTCTCGCACTGGAGCGGCGCACCGTGGACACTCGCCTTACATGAACATGCTCTTCCGCCTCGCGCCCTTGCTGCTGTTCGCATCGCTGTGCCACGCGCAGGAGGACGCCGCATTGAGCGCGGTGCGGTCCCGCATTGAGGGGGAGCGAAAGAAGGCAGAGGCCACGTTCTCCGCGCAGGAGAAAACTTGCTACGGAAAATTCGCGGTGAATGATTGCCTGAACACTGCCCGGGCCCAGCGGCGCGCCGCGCTGGCGGACCTGCGCCGCCAGGAAAATTCAATCAACGATGCGCAGCGCAAGCGCAACGCCGCGGCGCACCTGCGGGCGATGGAAGGGCGCTCTTCTCCCGAGAAGCAGCAGGAGGACGCGCAGCGCCGGGACGAGGCGGCCGCGGCCCAACGCGACCGCGAGGCGCGGGCCGCCCGGAAGGCCGCGGACCGGGCTTCCAGCGCGGCCAGCGCGCCTGCCAGCGCCGCGGCGCGACATGCCCAGGCGCAGCGCCGTCAAACCGAGGCGAGCGCGGCGCGCAGCCGCCGGGACGCCGAAGCCCAGATGAACCGCAAGCGGCACGATGAGCGGGTCAAGGATGCGCAGGACCGCAAGGCCGGCGTGGAAAAGCGTCTCGCGGAGCGCAAGAAGCCGGCGGCCCAGCCGCTGCCGGTTCCTCCGTGAATGCGATCAGCCGTCGAGCGGCTCGAGCTTGACGACCACCAGCGACAGGTTGTCGCCGCCGCCGTGACCGCGCGAGCGGGCTTTCTCGATCAGGAATTCCGTGGCTTCGCGCGCCGACAGCGAAGACAGCACCGAGCCGATCTCGCTCGGGCTGAAGTAGTGCCAGACCCCGTCGCTGCAGGCCATCAGCACGTCGCCGGGGCGCATCTGTTCGATCGTGTGCAGGTCGGTCGGCGGGTCGTCCTCGGCGCCCAGGCAGCCCATGAGGATGTTGGACTGGGGGTGCACGTTGGCTTCTTCCTCGGTCAATTCGCCCCGGTCGACCAGCGTCTGCACATAGGAATGGTCCATGGTGCGCTTGACCAGCTTGCCGGCATGGAAGTGGTAAATGCGCGAGTCGCCGGCGTGAATCCAGTGGCAGTCGCCGGGCGGGTTGATCAGGAAGGCGGCGAAGGTGCTGTGCGGCTCCTGCTCGGAAGACACCGCCGTCAGCTTGATGACGATGTGAGCTTCCTGCACCATTTGCTTGAGCACGGACGGAGCGTCGTCATGGTCCGGCGAGTAGCGCTCGAAGAGCTGGCGCACAGTCATCATGACCTGGTCGGAGGCCTTGCGACCGCCGCTGCGGCCGCCCATGCCGTCCGCGACCACGCCGAGCACGCAGCCCGACACGCGCGGGTGGCTGATCAGGGCGACCTGGTCCTGTTGGTATTCGCGGTCACCCTTGTGGATGCCGGTCGAAGCGCTGAGACGGTAGCCCTTGGATGCCATGGTGAAAGAGTTCGGCGCCCGCAGGGGCGGGCGCTCGATTATTGCTCCCGAAACACGTATTATTGAACAACCCGACCGAGGCGACCTCCGGCGCCCGAAGATCCCTTTGGATTCCAATCTCCACTCCCCCGAACGCCGACTGATCGAATTGCGCATGGAGCACGCCGATCTGGACGCACTCATCGACCGCGCCGGCGAGGAATCGCCCGTCGACGAACTCATGATGCGCCGCCTGAAAAAGCGCAGGCTGGCACTGCGTGATCAGATCGCCCGCCTGGAGCTGGCGATCGATCCCAAAGAACCTGCGTGAGGATGACTTCGGGCGGTTCGGCGGCGACCATGCACCTGGATGACCTGACCCGCGACGCGTTCGCGACCGACGGAGTGCTCTCCCGCGCCGCAGACCAGTTCCGCCCCCGCGCCGCCCAGACCGAGATGGCCCTGGCGGTGGCGCGCACCATCCAGGACGGCGGCGCCCTCGTGGTCGAAGCCGGTACCGGCGTCGGCAAGACCTTTTCCTACCTGGTGCCGGCCCTTCTCAGTGGCGAGCGGGTGCTGCTGTCCACTGCCACCAAAACTTTGCAAGACCAGCTCTATGGGCGTGACTTGCCGCGGTTGGTGGAGGCGCTCGGGCTGCCTGTTCGCACGGCGTTGCTCAAGGGGCGGGGCAGCTACCTGTGCCTTCACCGGATGGAACTGGCCAGGCAAGAGGCCGCGCTGCCGGAGCGAACGTCCCTTCGCACCCTGGCGAAGATCGAGGAATGGTCGCTCGTCACGCGAACCGGTGACCTGGCCGAACTTCCGGGGCTCGACGAGCGCTCGCCGCTCATCCCGTGGGTGACGTCCACCCGCGACAACTGCCTGGGCGCGCAATGCCCCAAATTCCGCGCCTGCCACGTCAACCTGGCCCGGCGCGAGGCGCTGGCCGCCGATGTGGTGGTGGTCAATCACCACCTGTTCTTCGCCGACCTGGCGGTGCGCGAATCGGGTATGGCAGAACTGCTGCCGACGGTTCGCGTGGCCATCTTCGACGAGGCGCACCAACTCAACGAAACGGGGGTCCAGTTCCTCGGGGCCCATATCACCACCGGCCAGTTGCTGGACTTCGCGCGCGACACGCTGGCGGCCGGGCTGCAGCTGGCGCGCGGCCTCGCAGATTGGCAGCAGGTTGCTTCCTCGGTGGAGCGGGCCGCGCGCGACCTGCGCCTGGTGGTGGGCCGGGGCGCGCCTGGCACTCGCATGCGCTGGGTCGGCGAGGCGCCCGAGCAGGTGGACGAGGTTGAGTGGCGCGGCGCCCTGGAAGACCTCGACGCGGCCTGCGCGCTGGCCGCTGAAGCCCTGTCCACTGTGAGCGAAATCGCTCCGGACTTCGGCCGTTTGATCGAGCGCGCGCAGGCGATGGCGGGACGCATCCAGGCCTTCGCAGGCGAATGCGCGCCGGGGTCGGTGCGCTGGATCGACGTGGGCACGCAACTGCGCCTGGTCGAGTCGCCCCTGGACATCGCGAAGGCCGTGCAGGAGAAGTTGCTGCGCGCGGGGGCCGAAGAAGCCTCGGCCCGCGCATGGATTTTCACGTCGGCCACGCTCGGCGACGATGCGCGCTTGACGTGGTTCACCGAACCCTGCGGTTTGGGTGAGGCGGAAGTCCTGCGTGTCGGCAGTCCTTTCGACTACGCCACGCAGGCCTCGGTCTACGTGCCGCGCCACCTGCCTCGGCCCGCCGACCCCGCGCACAGCACCCAGGTCGCGGTCCTTGCCGCCGAGGGCGCGCAGGTGCTCGGCGGCCGCACGATGGTGCTGACGACCACCTTGCGCGCGTTGCGGGCCATCGGCGAGGCGCTGCAGAAGCGCTTCAACGGCCCGGGCGAAGTGGAGGTGCTGGTGCAGGGCCAGTGGCCCAAGCGCCGCCTGATCGAACGCTTTCGCGAAGGTGCCTCGCAGGGCCGCGCCGGCTGTCTGCTGGTGGCGTCTGCTTCATTCTGGGAAGGCGTGGACGTGCCGGGCGACGCGCTGCAACTGCTGATCATCGACAAACTGCCGTTCCCGCCTCCCGGAGACCCGCTGGTCGAGGCGCGGGCGCAGCGGCTGGAGTCGCAGGGCAGGAGCCCGTTCAATGACTATTTCATTCCCGAGGCTGCGGTGGCGCTCAAGCAGGGCGCGGGGCGCTTGATCCGGAGGGAATCGGACCAAGGCGTTCTGGTGGTGTGCGATACGCGGCTCGCCACGATGGGGTACGGCCGACGCCTGCTGGCGGCCGTACCGCCGATGCGGGTGCTGAAGTCAAACGAGGAATTCCTGGAGACCCTGGAGCGCCTGGCGGGCGCGCATGCGGCCGATGCCGCAGCGAGTTAGCTCACCAGAGCTTCCACCACGGATCTTTCTCGGACTTGAAACCGCGCGTCAGGAACTCGCTCTTCGGGTAAGAATTCTCCATCACCCGCCGGGTGTCGTCGCGAAGCTGCGTCATACCCAGCGAATCATAGGACCGCATCAGGATGAAGAGGGCCTCCTCCAGCGCGGGCACGTCCTGGTAATCGGTCAGCGCGCTCTGCGCGCGGTTGACGGCAGCGACGTAGGCGCCGCGGCTGAAGTAGAAGCGTGCCACGTGCACTTCGTAGGCCGCGAGCGAATTGACGATGTACGTCATGCGCGCCCGGGCGTCGGGGGTGTAGCGTGATTCTGGAAAACGAGCCACCAGTTCCTTGAAAGCTTCGAAGGATTCCTTGGCCGCCTTCTGGTCGCGCTCGGACAGGTCCTGGCGCGACAGAAACGCGAACGAACCGAGGTTGTCATTGAAGTTGACGATGCCCTTGAGGTACAGCGCGTAGTCGATCGCGGGGCTGGTCGGATGCAGCTTCATGAAGCGGTCGATGGTCGACAGCGCCTGGGCCGGCTCGTTCGACTTGTACTGGGCGTAGGCCTTTTCCAGCTGCGCCTGCTGGGCCAGCGGCGTGCCGGCCGCGCGGCCCTCGAGCTTCTCGAACAGGGGAATGGCCTTGTCGTAAGAGCCGGATTCCACCTCGTCCCTGGCTTCGGCGTACAGCTTGTTCGGGCTCCAGTTGCCGGTCTTGTCGTCGGGCGTCGACGAACAGCCCGCCAGCAACGCCGCGGCGCTGATGGCCAGGGCGGGGACCACCACCGATAATTTGGCTCGAAGCATTGAAACGCAACTTTCTTGAAACAGGGCAAATTCATTATATCGACCGACCCCGGCGCGATGGTCGAACCGGTCGCGCCGGATGACGCCGCCGACGCGGGACCGGAGGCCGAGTTCCGGCCTTTCGTCATCGATGCGTCGCAGCATGGCGAGCGCCTCGACCGCGCGCTCGCCGTGCTGGCCCCCGAGTTCTCCCGCAGCTACCTGCAGCAGTTGATCGAGGCGGGCGGGGTGGCGCTCAACGGCGTTGCGGCCACCCGGTCTTCGGCGCGGGTGAAGGCCGGCGACCAAGGCGTCGTCGAGCTGCGGCCCACGCCGCAAAGCCAGGCCTTTCGACCGGAGGTGATGGCGCTGGACATTGTGTTCGAGGACGAGCACCTGCTGGTGGTGAACAAGCCCGCCGGACTGGTCGTGCATCCGGCGCCAGGCAACTGGAGTGGCACGCTGCTCAACGGCCTGCTCGCGCGCGATGCGAAAGCCATGCTGCTGCCCCGGGCCGGCATCGTCCACCGGCTGGACAAGGACACCAGCGGCCTCATGGTCGTTGCCCGCACGCGCGCCACGATGGGCGCGCTGGTGCAGAAGATCGCAGCGCGCGATGTATCGCGCCAGTATGTCGCGCTCGCGCATCGACCCTGGGGCAGCGCGCCTTCACGCCAGGTGCAGGCGCCGATCGGCCGTGACCCGCGCAACCGGCTGCGCATGGCGGTGGTGGAAACCGGCAAGCCGGCGGCGACTTTCTTCGAGTTGATGGAGAACGCCCAGGAGGGCTGCTGGGTTCGCGCGACGCTCGAAACGGGGCGCACCCACCAGATCCGGGTGCACATGGCCCATATCGGCCACCCGCTGGTGGCCGACGACCTGTACGGCGGCGCAGCAGCAGCGGGGCTGTCCCGCCAGGGGCTCCACGCATACCGCCTGGCCTTCGCGCATCCGGCGACCGGGCAGCCCCTGGCGTTTCACGCCCCGTTGCCCGCCGATCTTCAAGACGGACTGCGGCTTTGGGGCCTGCGTTACAATCACGACCAATGGCTCACGAGCCACGCCCCCGGCTAGCCCGCGGTGGTATGCGCAACGCAACCGGAGTTGCCGCTGCGCAGCGGTGAAATCGCCCCTGTTTAGCCTTTGATTTGAGCGCCAGATGGCGCCTTTTCCCGGAACGGCAAGACCATGAATACGACGGATGCCAAGCGCGTCCTCGAAACCGCCTTGATTTGCTCGCAGCAGCCTTTGCCGGTGCGCGAGCTGCGTGTCCTGTTCAATGACGAATTGGGCGCCGACACGATCAAGGCGCTGCTCGCGGACCTCCAGCATGAATGGTCTCAGCGCGGCGTTGAGCTGATGCACGTGGCCAGCGGCTGGCGCTTCCAGAGCCGGCCGCAGATGCGCGAGTTCCTGGACCGCCTGAATCCCGAAAAGCCGCCGAAGTACACGCGTGCCGTCCTCGAGACCCTGGCGATCATCGCCTACCGGCAGCCGGCCACCCGGGGCGACATGGAAGACATCCGCGGCGTGACGATCAACGCACTTATCATCAAGCAGCTCGAAGACCGCGGCTGGGTCGAGGTCATCGGCCACCGCGAAACTGTAGGACGGCCCGCCCTGTTCGCAACCACTCGCCAGTTCCTGGACGACCTGGGCCTGGATTCGCTCGACCAATTGCCGGTCCTGGAAGGCCCGTCGGAGCAGGCCAACCTGCTCGCGTCGCTTGGCGCGACGGCCGATGAAGGGAAGCAGCCCGAACTGGCCATCGAAGACACTGCCGAAACGGCTCCCGAGCCGCCGCCCGAACCGCAGCCGGGAATTGCGGCTGCGCCCGCCGATGAAAAGGCTGCCGACGACGCGGCCCAAGCTGTCGAGACCTGACGCATGAACGATCCCTTGCCTGGTGCCCACGCAGAACCCTCGCCGGAAGCCGCAGAAGTGCCGGTGGCGCCTGCCGCTCCTGTCCAGCCGCAGGCTGCAGAAGAGCCGCCCGCCGATGAGTTATGGGACGACGATGAGGACCGCGAGGACCTCGACGACGACGACGACGCGCAGCCAGGGCAGGCCCGCCAGCAACCGGAACCGCCGCCGCCGATCAAATTCGCTGACGTCGTTTCGGGCCAGTTCGACGCCGAGGTTGACAGCCCGGAAGTGGTGCTGCCCAAGCGGGTGCTGTCGCCGCAGGCCGAAACCCCCAAGCTGCACAAGGTGCTGGCGCAAGCAGGCCTCGGTTCGCGGCTCGAGATGGAGCAGCTCATCACCGAGGGCCGCATCTCGGTGAATAACGAGCCGGCCCACATTGGCCAGCGCATCCAGTTTGGCGACCAGATCAAGCTCAATGGCAAGCCCATCCGCTTTCGCATCGCGCCCCCGCCGCCCAGGGTGATCGCCTACCACAAGCCGGTGGGCGAGGTCGTCACCAACGACGATCCACAGAACCGTCCCACCGTCTTTCGCAAACTGCCTCGCTTGCAGCAGGGCAAGTGGCAATCGGTCGGCCGGCTGGACCTCAATACCGAAGGTCTTTTGCTGTTCACCAACTCGGGCGAGCTGGCGAACAGGCTGATGCATCCGCGTTTCGGCCTTGAGCGCGAATACGCGGTGCGGGTGCTCGGCGCGCTCAGCAACGACGAAAAGCAGCGCCTGCTCGACGGGGTGGAGCTCGAAGACGGGCGGGCCCAGTTCGGCTCGATCGAGGACGGCGGCGGTGAAGGCGCCAACACCTGGTATCGCGTGACCATTTCCGAAGGCCGCAATCGCGAAGTGCGACGCCTGTTCGAGGCGCTGGGTCATGCCGTGAGCCGCCTCATCCGCATCCGATACGGGGCGATGATGTTGCCGCGTGGCCTGAAGCGCGGCGCCTGGATGGAACTGGACGAACGCGACATCGGTGCGCTGATGCATGCGGCCGGCGCCAACGGCGCGTCCAGGCAGGGCGCGGGCGAAGGCGTGGAAGGCGAGAGCGGCGGCAACGGTGGGCGCAACCGCCGGCGCGGCAACCGAAATTCGGGCGGCCGGAACAACGAAGGCCAGCGCGGCCAGGGCCAGCGCGGCCAGGGAGGCCAGGGCGGCCAGGGCCAACGGGGCGCGGGCGGTGGCCAAGGCCAAGGCGGCCAAGGTGGTAACACCGGCGGCGCAGGCCGGCAGCGGCGCAAGGACACAGGCGACCGGGGCGCCGACCGCCAGGGCGCCGGCAGCGCCCAGCCCGATCCCATGAAGACCTCATTCGGCTACATCGGCGCCGACAGCTTCACCCGCCAGCGGCAGGGCCCTGGCGGCCAACGCCGCGGCAGTGGGGGTGGCGGTGGAGGTGGAGGTGGAGGTGGCAGTGGCGGCCAACGCCGCGGCGGCCGGGGTCGATAACAAAGCTAAAATTCGAGGCTTTGCCGAACTTTCGTGGCCCGGCATGACCCCAATCACTTCAAGATCAGGAAAACTCAAATGGCTACCGAACGCACCCTCTCCATCATAAAACCTGACGCCGTCGCCAAGAACGTCGTCGGGCAGATCTACGCGCGCTTTGAGGCCGCGGGCCTGAAGGTCATCGCTTCCCGCATGGCCCACCTTTCGCGCGGGGAAGCCGAGCAGTTCTACGCCGTCCACAAGGAGCGCCCCTTCTTCAGGGACCTGGTCGAGTTCATGATCTCTGGCCCTGTGATGATCCAGGTGCTTGAGGGCGAAGGCGCGATCGCCAAGAACCGCGACCTGATGGGCGCGACGGACCCGAAGAAGGCCGCGGCCGGCACCATCCGCGCCGACTTTGCCGACAGCATCGACGCCAACGCCGTGCATGGCTCGGACGCTCCCGAAACCGCCAAGGTGGAAGTGGGCTTCTTCTTTGCCGGCATGAACGTCTACTCACGCTAGTCATGTCGCCCCCACGCTCCACTGCGTTCCGCTGCCCCCCGGGGGGGTGTCGGCGCGCTTGGGGCGGCCCGGCGCTGCGCCGGCAATGACTGCCAACCTTCTCGAATTTGACCTGGAGGGGCTGGCCGCGTTTTGCGAGAGCCTGGGCGAGAAGCGTTTCCGGGCGACGCAACTGTTCCGCTGGATTCACCAGCGCGGCGCCGAGGATTTCGACCAGATGAGCGACCTGGCAAAGTCGCTTCGTGAAAAGCTGAAAACGAGCGCGCGCATCAAGGGCCTGGCAGTCATCTCGCAGCACGAGTCGATCGACGGCACCATCAAGTGGCTGTTCGACGTAGGCGCCGGCGACGCCGTTGAAGCCGTCTTCATTCCCGAGGACGATCGCGGCACCCTGTGCGTGTCGTCGCAGGCCGGCTGCGCCGTCGGCTGCCGGTTCTGTTCCACCGGCCACCAGGGCTTTTCGCGCAACCTCACCACCGCCGAAATCGTCTCCCAGCTTTGGTTCGCCGAACACTTCCTGCGCAAGCACCTCAGGCGGGAAGATCGCGTCATCTCCAACGTGGTCATGATGGGCATGGGCGAGCCGCTTCAGAACTATTCGGCACTGGTGCCCACGTTGCGCGTGATGCTGGACGACCACAGCTATGGCCTGTCGCGCCGCCGCGTCACGGTGTCCACCTCTGGCGTCGTGCCGATGATGGATCGACTCGGCCAGGACTGCCCGGTGGCCCTGGCCGTGTCACTGCACGCGCCCAACGATGAATTGCGTGACAACCTTGTCCCGCTCAATCGCAAGTACCCGCTGGCCGAACTGTTGGATGCATGCAACCGCTACCTCGAGCATGCGCCGCGCGACTTCATCACCTTCGAATACTGCATGCTCGACGGCGTCAACGACCAGCCGGAACATGCGCGCCAGCTGCTGGCGCTGGTCCGCGGCCACGGCGCGGGCGGGCTCTCCTGCAAGATCAACCTGATTCCTTTCAACCCGTTTCCGCAATCGGGGCTGACGCGTTCACCCCACAGACAGGTGCTGGCGTTCGCGAAAATCCTCAGTGATGCTGGTATCGTCACCACTGTGCGCAAAACCAGAGGTGACGACATCGACGCCGCCTGCGGCCAACTGGCCGGCGACGTCAAGGACCGCACCCGGGTCGATCAGCGGATCGCCAGGCAGCGCACCGTGATGCTGAAACAGGTGCCGGCCCTGGCCGCCGGCTCGAAGGAGATATGACACCATGACAAGCTACGCCGCGGGCGTTGGGGACCCGAGGAAATGCCTGGCCTGGGCCGGGCTGGCGGGGGCCCTGATGCTGGCCCTCGGCGGATGCGCCGCCACGAGCGCCGGAGGCGGAGACACCCCCACTTCCAAGGACATGATCACCGAGTCCGACGAGCCCGAGGCGCGCAAGCGCGCGCGCATCCGCATGGAACTCGCCATCGGCTACTTCGAGCAGGGCCAGACCAACGTCGCGCTGGACGAACTCAAGCAGGTGATCGCGTCGGACCCGAACTTCCCCGACGCCTACAACCTGCGCGGCCTGATCTATATGCGGCTGAATGACATGCGGCAAGCCGAGGAAAGCTTCCGGCGCGCCGCGTCGCTCAATCCGCGTGACTCCAACGTGCAGCACAACTACGGCTGGCTGCTGTGCCAGCAGGCCCGTTACGACGAGTCGCTGCGCATCTTCGATGCGGCACTCGCCAATCCGCTCTATGCCGGCCGCGCCAAGACGCTCATGGCCCAGGGCGTGTGCCAAGCCCGCGCCGGCCGTCCCGCCGACGCCGAGCGCAGCCTCGCGCGTTCCTACGAGCTCGACGCGGGCAACCCGGTGACTGGCTACACGCTGGCCAACCTGCTGTACCAGCGGGGCGACTATGTCCGGACCCAGTTCTACATCCGGCGCCTGAACAACAGCGAACTGGCGAATGCCGAGACGCTCTGGCTCGGTGTCAAGGTCGAACACCGGCTGAATGACAGGGTGGCCATGCTGCAGCTGGCCGAGCAACTGAAGAAGCGCTTCCCGCAGTCCCGCGAGGCCGCCGCGTATGAACGAGGGGCCTTCGATGAGTGAGACCTGGAGCGAAGGCGGCACGCCGGCGTTCACCGGGCAACCGATAGCCGACGATGCGCTGACCGCGGGTGACTTGCTGCGCCGAGCGCGTCAGGTCGCCGGGCTGCACGTGGCGGCGCTCGCCGTTTCGCTCAAGGTTCCGGTCCGCAAGCTCGAAGCCCTCGAGGAAAACCGCTGGGACTTGCTGCCGGACGCGGTGTTCGTCCGGGCGCTGGCGTCCAGCGTCTGCCGCACCCTCAAGATCGACGTCCAGCCGGTGCTGGATCGCTTGCCGCAAACAGCGGCGCCCCGCCTCGTCCAGGACACCGACGGCATCAACACCCCGTTCCGCGCCCCTGGCGACGGCGCCCCGCCGACCTGGTTCGACCAGCTGACCAAGCCGGTGTTCCTGGCGGTGTTCGCGCTGCTCCTGGGCGCGCTGGTGCTGATCCTCCTGCCCGCCACTCAGCGCGAAGAGAGCATGATTGCCACCGCCACCACCGAGTCCAGGAGCGTTTTCGCGTCGGCGCCGGGCGCGGCCGTCCGGGAGCCTGTCTCCACCACTGTGGTGCCCGTACCCGCCCTGGTAGCGGCGAGCGGGCTCGCCTTGCCCGTGCCGGCTGCGACGGCGACGGCAACTCATCCGGAACCCGCCAAGGTGGCCGCAGCGGTCGTCGAAGGCAATCTCGCACCGGTCGGCGCAGTGGGGACCGGGACCACCACCGGAGTCGTCGTGTTCAAGACCCGGGGCCCTTCCTGGGTGGAAGTCTCCGATGCAAAGGGGGTGGTCGTCATCCGCAAGCTGCTGGTGGCGAGTGAAACAGCAGGCGCCTCCGGTGCCTTGCCCCTGCAGGTGACCATCGGGCGGGCCGATGCCACCGAAGTCCAGGTCCGCGGCAAGGCATTCGACCTGAAACCCGTGTCGCGCGACAACGTCGCTCGATTCGAAGTGAGATGATGAGCCGTACCGAATTCCCCCAACCCTGCCTGCCTATCGAACCCGCCTCGCCGAAGCCGCGGCGCTCGCGCCAGGCGCGCGTCGGCTGGGGCGCACGGGTGGTGACAGTTGGCGGCGACGCGCCGGTGCGCATCCAGTCGATGACCAACACCGATACGCAGGACGCGATCGGCACGGCAATCCAGGTGAAGGAGTTGGCCATCGCCGGATCCGAGATGGTGCGCATCACGGTCAACACGCCGGAAGCTGCAGCGCAGGTGCCCTACATCCGCGAACAGCTCGACCGGATGGGCATCGATGTGCCGCTGATCGGCGACTTCCATTTCAACGGGCACCGCCTGCTCACCGACTATCCTGCCTGCGCCGAAGCGCTGTCCAAGTACCGCATCAACCCGGGCAACGTCGGCAAAGGCGACAAGCACGACCGGCAATTCGGCCAGATGATCGAGGCGGCGATGCGCTGGAACAAGCCGGTTCGCATCGGTGTCAACTGGGGCAGCTTGGACCAGGAATTGCTGTCCACCCTGATGGACGAGAACGGCCGGCGCCCGGAACCCTGGGACGCCAAGTCGGTGATGTACGAGGCGCTGGTCACATCCGCCATCGATTCGGCTCGCCGCGCCGAGGAAATGGGCATGCAAGGCAGCCAGGTCATCCTCTCGTGCAAGGTCAGCGGCGTGCAGGACCTGATTTCCGTCTACCGCGAGCTGGCGCGGCGATGCGACTACCCGTTGCACCTGGGCTTGACTGAAGCCGGCATGGGCACCAAGGGCACGGTGGCATCGAGCGTGGCGCTCGGCATTCTGCTGCAGGAAGGCATCGGCGACACGATTCGGGTTTCGCTCACACCTCAGCCGGGCGAGTCGCGCACCCAGGAGGTCGTCATCGCCTCCGAGATCATCCAGGGCCTGGGCTTGCGCAGCTTCGTGCCGAGCGTGACCGCCTGTCCCGGCTGCGGTCGCACCACCAGCACCACTTTCCAGGTGCTTGCCAAGCAGATCGACGACTACCTGCGAGCGCAAATGCCCGTGTGGCGTGCCAAATACCCCGGGGTCGAGAAGATGAAGCTCGCCGTGATGGGCTGCATCGTCAACGGCCCGGGCGAGAGCAAGCATGCCGACATCGGAATCAGCTTGCCGGGAACCGGTGAGGCGCCGGCGGCGCCGGTTTTCATTGACGGGCAGAAGGCCATGACCTTGAGGGGCGACAACATCGCCAATGAATTCCACCAGATCGTCGAAAACTACATCGAAAAGCGGTTCGGACAGGCGACAGTCGCCGAACCGGCCTGACCCCAAGCACCATGGCAGAGAAACTGAATGCCGTCAAAGGCATGAACGACATATTGCCGCCCGACTCGGCGCGTTGGGAATGGCTGGAGGAAAAGGTGCGCGGCCTGATGACGCGCTACGCCTACCGCAGCATCCGCACGCCGATCGTCGAGGCCACGGCGCTGTTCGTTCGCGGCACGGGCGAGTCCACCGACATCGTCGAAAAGGAGATGTACTCGTTCGAGGACAAGCTCAACGGCGAGGCCCTGACCCTGCGGCCGGAGAACACGCCGGGCGTGGTGCGTGCCGCAATCGAGCACAACCTCACCTACGACGGTGGCAAGCGGCTCTACTACATGGGCCCGATGTTCAGGCACGAGCGGCCGCAGCGCGGGCGCTACCGGCAGTTCTACCAATTGGGCGCCGAAGTGCTGGGCTTTCCCGGGCCGGAAGTCGATGCCGAACTGATCGTGATGGCGCGCCAGCTGTTCAGCGACTTGGGGCTGCGCGGCATCCGCGTGGAACTCAACAGCCTGGGTATCCCGCCCGAGCGGCAGGCCCATCGCGCCGCCCTGGTGACTTACTTCGAGAGCCATTCCGGCCTGCTGGACGAGGACGCCCGCAGGCGGCTGCACACCAACCCCTTGCGCATCCTCGACAGCAAGAATCCCGCAATGCAGCAGATGGTCCAGGAGGCGCCTCAGTTGCTGGGGTTCCTGGGCGCGGAGTCGCTCGCGCGCTTCGAAACCGTGCAGCGCCTGCTGATGGCCTGCGGCGTCGAGTGCAACGTCAATCCCCGGCTGGTGCGCGGGCTGGACTACTACAGCCACACCGTCTTCGAATTCATCACCAGCGAACTGGGTGCGCAGGGAACGCTCTGCGGCGGCGGGCGCTACGATGGCCTGTTCGAAGTGCTGGGTGGCAAGCCGACACCCGCCGTGGGCTGGGGCATGGGCCTGGAACGGGTGCTGGACTTGATTCGGCAGCAATCGGGCGAGACGGCGCCGACGACGCCCGATGCCTATGCGATCGTTCCCGACGCGGCCGCATTGCCGCTCGTGCTGGCGACGCTCCAGGCCTTGCGCACCGCCGGCGTCAGCGTACAAATGCATGCCGGCGCGTCCGAAGGCATGGGCAGCATGAAGTCGCAGTTCAAGAAGGCAGACGCCAGTGGCGCCCGCCACGCCCTGATTTTCGGCGCGGATGAACTCGCCCGCGGCGAAGTCACGGTGAAGTCGCTGCGCGACGGCGCGGGCGCACAGGTCGCGCGCCCGGTGTCCAGCCCGCAGGCGTGGGCAGACGTGCTGAAGGCCTAGTGGACTGTAACGTTTAAAAAGGAAGTATCATTGCAGCCTTGGAGGTTGCTATGAATCTGACCCAAAGCGAGCGCATGGAACTTCAACAGCAAGCTGCCTCCAGGAGCGCTCGAGCCGACGCGGCTCGCCACGCCCGCTTGATTCTGCTGCTCGCCGATGGTCTGACGTGGGCGGAGATTCGCTCCAAGCTGGACTGCAGCGACAGCTACATCGATCGGTGGAGCAAGCGGTTTGAAAGTGATCGCCTGGCCGGGCTTTTTGCTCGCCACGCCGGGCGCGAGCGGTACAAGGTGACCGATCGGCTGGAGGCGCGGATTCTGGCGCGCACCACCAAACACAAACCCG
>JBDSWB010000055.1:0-18336 GCA_039926915.1 Ramlibacter sp. | reverse complement strand
CCAAGTGGTTCGACAAGAACCTGGCGCTTTCCAACGAGGACAACTTCGATCAGCTGCGCGACGTGCTGCGCCTGGTGCGCGAAGCCTACCTTTCCGAGGCGACGCCGGCGACGGCCTTCGGCCATTTCGCGCGGCACCATGACCAGCACATGACGGCCGCCGCGGCGCGGGGCCATAACCCGCTGCTCGCCAGCTATGGCCCGGCGCTGGTGGACCGGGCAGTCCTCGACGCGCTGTGCCGCGCGCGCGCGATGCCGTTTTATGCGGCCATCCAAGGCGACCTGCCGGGCATCGGCGTGGGCCGGCCGGAATTCGCCGGACTTGAAATTGACCGCTTTCTCGGGGCGCTGTCGCCGGCTGCGACCATCGAAGCGCGCCACACTGTGGGCCTGCTCGATGCGATCACCGCCGCCGATCTCACGCAGCGCGTGGACGACGGCCTGCCCGAAACGCTGGAGGACGTGGTGCGGTCTTACGGGCACCGGTACTTCAAGCTCAAGGTCAGCGGCCAGGTGGAATCGGACCTGGCGCGGCTCGAAGCGATCGCATCCGTGCTCGACCGCGCGACCGGGCCCTATTTCGTTTCGCTCGACGGCAACGAGCAGTACGAGGACGCGCAGGGCGTCGCCGAGCTGGTCTCCGGCATCGCAAGCCGTGGGTCCCTCAAGCGGCTCTGGCACTCCATTCTTTTCATCGAACAACCGATCGCCCGCAAGCTGGCGCTCGAGACCGATTTGCGCGATGCGAAGCTGGGCAAGCCGGTGATCATCGACGAGTCCGATGGAGAGCTCGACACCTTCGTGCAGGCACGGGCGCGTGGCTACGAGGGAGTTTCGTCCAAGACCTGCAAGGGCCTGTACAAATCAATCCTCAACGCGGCCCGTTGCGCGACATGGAACGCGAACGAAGGCGGCGCCCGCTATTTCATGTCGGCCGAGGACTTGACGACGCAGGCCGGCCTGTCCGTGCAACAGGACCTCGCGTTGGTCAGCCTGCTGGGGATCACGCATGTGGAGCGCAACGGGCACCACTATGTCAATGGCATGGCGGCGCAAACACCGGCCGAACAGGATGCCTTCCTGGGCGCGCACCCCGATATGTACGAGCGCAGCCACGGCGCAGTCCGCCTGAAGATCCGGGGCGGCCGGATCGCGATGGGTTCGTTGGATTGCCAGGGTTACGGCAGCGCCGCCATGCCCGGTTTCGGCGCGATGCAGCGATTGGCCTGAGGCCCGATTGACGATTCGGCGGCGGGGCAGGCGGCGGCAGTGAAGGACGGTGCGGGCTCGGCGAGCAGGGCCGGCCAGTTCACCAGCACCACGTATCCGCCGATCGCAACCACGAGCCAAACCGCCGGGATCACATACCAGATCGCACCCAGGGAACGCTTGACGCCTTCTTTCGCCTCAGCCTTCGCGGCGCTGCGGGTTGGGTCCGCCGCAACGACCGTGGCGGTCCTTCGGCGAATGCGCCCAAAAGACCATTGGACCGGGACGGATCGGTTCAGCATGATGCTTCTCCTTGCGATGTGCCTGTCAATCTAGGCGCAAGAAGCGAAGCCCGCTGCCCCAAAAATCCGTACGATTCCTGTGACTTATGAGCCGGCAGTCCGCAGCGCAAACACCGCCTTGCGCTCGCCGACCTGCGTGCCGCGCGCATTGGCAATGGCTTCCGATCGCCAGGAGCGCAGTTCGTCGCGCTGGCGGGCGTCCATCCAGCCGAGCTGGTCCAGCACGGCCACCGTGGCGGCGATGACGGCGACCTTGTTGCCATCGGAGATCTTGATGGCAAAACCCTGGCCCCGGCTGCGGCTGGCGAACGCCTGCACGCCGTCGGCGCCCGCTTTCACCACCCAGTCGCCGCGGCCCGCGCGCATGAAAGCCTGGTCAGCCCGGCCGGTGCCGGAGACCAGGTCCGGGTGCGCGGTCATCTCATCCGACAGCTGCGAGAAGCTCTCGCCGAATTCGGTGTCGGCCGGGCCCGCCGCCAGCCGCGCGTAAGCGCGCGCGAGGTGCGACAGCGGCATCGCATAGTTGGGGGCCGAGCAGCCGTCGGTGCCGGCTTTCAGGTCTTCGGGCGCCATGCCGACAACGCGCGCGATCTCACGGCGGATGGCCTGCTGCAGCGGATGGGCGGGCGCCAGGTAGTTGCCGACCGGCTGGCCGTGCTGCACGCACCACGACAGGAAACCTGCGTGCTTGCCGCTGCAGTTGTTGTGGCGTTCGTCGTATTCGCCCGGCTTGGGCGCGGGGGCAACGCCTGCTTCCGCGTAGTACGGAATATGACAGCCGCATTGCAAGGTCTTGTAGGTCAAGCCCGCCTTGTCGAGCATGCCCTGCACCTGCGTCACGTGCATGGGCTCGCCGCTGTGGCTCGAGCACATCATCGCGACCTGCTCCTGGCTGAAGCCCAGCGCCCGCGGCCCGCCGCCCTGCATGAAAGGCAGCGCCTGCAGGGCCTTGAGCGTGGAGCGCGTGAAGCTGACCCAGTGCGGATCGCCGGCTTGCGCGACCACGCGGCCCTGGCGATCGGCGACAGCCACCGCGCCGAAATGCACGCACTCCAGCGTGGCGCCGCGGCGCGTCTCGAAGAGGGGGACGAACGCTGTCATGCCCCCATTGTCACCCGGTTGACGGGCACGCCGCCAGAGGCTGGCTCACAATGGCCGGATGAATGAACTGCGCTCTCCCCTGCAGGCCCAACTGGTGCAATGGCAGGTCCATCCCGGCGACAGCGTGCGGGCCGGCGACGTGGTGGTGATCCTCGAAGCCATGAAGATGGAGCACGAGGTGCGCGCCGAGGCGGCAGGCGAGGTGCGCGAGCTGTTCTTCGCTGCCGGCGAGAACGTGGACCAGGGCGACGTGCTGATGGTGACGCTGGCAGCTACGGACCAGCTGCTCCCCATCGTGCAGGGCGAGGCCGAGCTTGCCGCCGTCGAACCGGCAGGCCGGGGCAGCAGGCCGGACCTGCAGCGCGTGCTCGACCGCCACGCGCTGGTGCGCGACCAGGCGCGGCCTGAAGCCGTCGCCAAGCGCCACAAGCTGGGCCAGCGCACCGCGCGCGAAAACGTGGAAGACCTGTGCGACGCCGGCACATTCATGGAGTACGGCGCTCTCGCCGTGGCGGCGCAGCGCAACCGCCGCACTGAAGACGACCTGATGCGCAACACGCCGGCCGACGGCATGGTGACAGGCATCGGCAGCATCAACGGCGAGCTGTTCGGCCCCGAGCGCTCGCGCGCGGTCGTGATGGCCTACGACGCGACGGTCCTGGCCGGCACGCAGGGCATGCGCAACCACCAGAAGACCGATCGGATGCTGGGCATCGCGCTCAAGAACCGGCTGCCGGTGGTGTTGTTCGCCGAGGGCGGCGGCGGTCGGCCCGGTGACACCGACATGCCCATCGTGGCGGGCCTGCACGTCACCACTTTCGCCAGCTACGCGCGCATGAACGGCGTGGCCCCCGTCATCGGCATTGTCTCCGGCCGCTGCTTTGCCGGCAACGCGGCACTGCTGGGATGCAGCGACTTGATCATCGCCACGAAGCACAGCAACATCGGCATGGGCGGCCCGGCCATGGTCGAAGGCGGCGGCCTGGGCGTGTTCACGCCGGATCAGATCGGACCGGCGGCGATGCAGCATGGCAGCGGCGTCGTCGACATCCTGGTAGCTGACGAGCAGGTTGCCGTGGCGGCCGCGCGTCACTACCTGTCGTTTTTCCAGGGAGTGCTTGCCTTGTTCAGCGCGCCGCCGCCGGAAGGCCTGCGCGACATCGTCCCGGAAAACCGGCTGCGCGTCTACGACACTCGCGCCGCGATACATGGGTTGGCCGACACGGACTCGCTGCTGGAACTGCGCACAGGCTTCGGTGTGGGAATCCACACTGCGCTGGCCCGCATCGAAGGCCGGCCGGTGGGGCTGCTGGCCAACAACCCGATGCACCTGGGCGGCGCGATCGATGCAGACGCCGCCGACAAGGCAGCGCGCTTCATGCAGCTGTGCAACGTGCATGGTCTGCCGCTGGTGAGCCTGGTGGACACCCCGGGTTTCATGGTGGGGCCGGGCATCGAGGAGCAGGCGCAGGTGCGCCACGTCAGCCGCATGTTCGTGGCCGCGGCCCACCTGCGCGTTCCCTTCTTCAGCGTGGTGCTGCGCAAAGGCTATGGCCTGGGCGCGATGGCCATGGCGGCGGGCGGGTTCCACTCGCCCGATTTCACGGTGGCCTGGCCCACCGGGGAATTCGGCGCAATGGGCCTCGAAGGCGCGGTGAAGCTCGGTTACCGAAAGGAGCTGGAAGCTGCGCCGGAAGGGCCTGCGCGTGAGGCGCTGTACCAGCAGCTCGTGGCCCGGCAGTACCAGAGCGGCCAGGCGCTCAACATGGCGGCGACGCTCGAGATCGACGCCGTGATCGACCCGGCCGAAACGCGCGAGTGGATCGCCCGGGGGCTGGCCTCGGCATCGAATGGCTTGCCGCCGCCTTCGGCTTACCTGGACACCTGGTAGCCCCTCCGGATACGCATCTGGGAGCGCGTATGTATCGCCCCGGTGTGCCATGATGGGACCCAATGGGGTGCCGGTCAATCTTGGACGGAGGGAGCACCATGCTGCCGCGCTGGTTGGGGATGCTGCTGTTGGCCGGGTTCTGGCTGCCAGGACCGGCGCTGCCTGCGAACGTGCCGTCGGCATCGGCATCGGCATCGACGATCACGCTGACGCCCGGCTCGGAGGCTGTTTCGCTGGATCACCTGCCGCGGCTGCTGGGACCCCGGGGCTCCGCCACCCTGCCGCAGTTGGCGGCCGGCCGCCTCGACCGCCGGATGGAACCGCCGGAGGGCGCTGTGACTGCGCTTTCGGGCGACAGTGAACTCTGGATCCCGATCCGGCTGCACAACCGCTCCCAACAGCCGGCGGCCTGGCAGCTGCAGGTCGCACAACCATCGATCGACGAGGTGACGCTGTTCGAGGCGCGGGCCGATCGATGGATCGAGTCCACCGCGGGCGATCGCGTCGCCCGATCGGCGTGGCCCCGTGCCGGCAGGTTTCCCGCCTTTGACCTCCGGCTGGAACCTGGCGAAACACGGGCGATGTTCCTGCGAGTGCGCAGCGCCATTCCCACGCCGGTGCCGGTCCGCCTGCTCGACCCGGTAGTGGCGGACGCGCTGGACCAGCAGGCCGACATCTCCTTCGGCTTTGTGCTCGGCAGCCTGGCCCTGCTGGTCGGGGCCTGCCTGGTGCAGGTGGCGGTCTACCGCGACGTCGCGTATTTCCTCTACGGTTCGTACGCGCTGCTGCTGGGCCTGGCTTTCGCGTCGATCTCGGGCTTTGCGGGCCGCCTCCTCTGGGGGGACTACCCGGCCTGGGGCGATGCCTCCAAGGCGGTCTTTCCGCTGGCCGCCGCCGGTGTTTCGGTGTGGCTGGTGCGCGCTCTGTGCCGCGTCAGCACGCGTGAGCGGGCGCTGGCGCGCGTGTCGGCGGTATTGGGAACGCTGGTACTGGGACTGGCGCTGGCCTTCGCCTTGATGCGCTCTTACACGCCCTGGCTCATGGCGCTCGGGATGTTCACTGCGGCCACCACAGTGCTGGTCATCGCGCTTGTGACCTGGAAGCGCGGCGATGCCATGGGGGGCTGGGTTTTTGCCGCGCACGTGCCGCTGATCGCCGTCACGGTGATGGTGGTCCTGCGCATGTTCGGCATCGCACCGTTCGAATTCGACCCCGCCGTCCTCACCTCGGGCGCGATCGGCGCCATCCTGCCGCTGTTGCTGGCCGCCCTTCACCTTCGCTCCAAGGAACTGCTGGCGGTGCAGGTGCGGGCCCGAGAGTTCCGGTCCATCGATGCCTTGACGGGCCTGCTGACGCCGCCCCTTTTCAGCGACCGGGTGCATGCCGCGGTTCGCCGCTACAACCGCAGCCGGCACAACGCCGTCGTGATGTACATCCGCGTCGCCAACTACGCGCTCATCCGCGAAGTCCATGGGGGCGCCGTGGTCGAGCGCAGCATGACTCGCGCTGCGATGAAGCTGCAGCGCCTGATGCCGGACGCCGACTGCATCGGCCGCGTCAGCGAGAGCACGATGGGCCTGATCTTCGAGACCATCACCGCACGGGAAGCGCTGACACAGCGCGCCGCCCGCCTGTTCGCCCATGGCCTGATGCCCCTGGAGGAAAGCGGCCCCGCCGTCACGCTCCGGTTCCTGGTGGTCGGTGGGGTGCTCTCGGAAAATCCGCTCGAGGCCCCGGCGCTGGAGGCGGCCCTGGAAAAAGCGCTGGCCTCGATGACAGTACGAACGCGCCGCCCGATCCGCTTCCTGGAACAGGGCGCCGGCGCGCTGGGCCCGGTGGAGGGCGAGCCCGAAGAGGAAGGCGAGGCCGACACCCAGCCCGCCTGAGGCGGTGTTGCCCGATGTTGCGCATGACATCCACGGACATCGAAGCCATCGAGCGCGCCACCGTGGCTGCGGTGTCGCCGCAGGCCCAGGAAGAATTGCCGGGCTGGCTGCTGCCTTTCGACACGGGCACGGTGGGCCGCGCCAAAAGTGCGGCGCCGCTGGCGCATAGCGCGCCCGACGCGGCGCTGCTGGCCGGCATCGAGGCGCGTTACACGGCGCGCGGGCTGCCCGTGATGTTGAGGCTTCCGGATGCGCCCGCGTTCGATGCGTTTCGCGACCTGGCCGCGGGCTGCGGTTACACATCGGGCAAGCCGACGCATGTGCAGGTCGCGAACACGAGCGACGTGTTGCGCGTTTCGGCAGGAGCCGTCGCGCAGACGGCGCCCCACCCCGACGAAGACTGGGCCGGCGTGTTTCTGGGTGAAGGTTTCGACCGGGTCGACGGCGCCAGCCGCGTCGCCACCCTGAGCCGCGCGCCCGACGCCCTGTTCGCCAGTGTCGCGGAAGACGGCCGCACCGTCGCCGCCGGCATGGCCGCCTTCAGCCATGGCTGGGCCAGCGTGCACGGCATGCGAACCGCGCAGGACTGCCGGGGCCGGGGTCTGGCCGGGCGCATTCTCGCCACGCTGGCCCAGGCAGCGGCCCGTCGAGGCTGCGAGCGGATGTTCCTGCAAGTGGAGGCCGGAAACATGGCGGCACTCAGCCTGTACCGGCGCGCAGGCTTTGCCACGGCGTGGAACTATGCATACTGGCGAACGCCCTGACCGCCATCACCATGAGCGCCCTTTTCACTGAAGATCGCCACGAGACTGTCTGTGCGTCGCCGTGGGACCCGGCCCGCGCCCACGCCGCAATCCAGTGGATCGCAAAGCAAACCGAAGCAGAGTGTTCGCCGCAGGGCTTTTGGGCGACCCATCCGCTCGACGCGAAAGACCCAGCTCCCCAATACTGCCTGTACTTCGGCGCCTGCGGCGTCATCTGGGCGTTGCGTTTCCTCGAAGCCCAAGGCGCAGTCAGACTGTCGAAGAATTACGAAGCGCTCGTCGCGCCCCTGATCGAGCCCAATCAGGAAGCGATGGGACATGCCCCGGGCACGCCGTTCGGCTCTTACATGATGGGCGACACCGGCATCCGGCTGCTGGAATATGGCATGCACCCGTCCGCACGGCTCGCGTCGGAACTCGCGGACCTGATCCACGCCAACATCCACCACCCGGCACGTGAACTGATGTGGGGCTCGCCGGGCACCTTGTTGGCGGCCTTGTTCCTGCACAGGCGTACCGGCGAGCAACGCTGGGCCCAACTGTTCCGCGAGACCGCGGGGGTGCTGTGGTCGCAACTGGAGGGGTCGGCCGAGGAGGGTTGCCACTTCTGGACCCAGGACCTGTACGGGCAGCGCTCCAGCTACATCGACGCAGTCCACGGCTTCGTGGCGACGGCTTCGCCCCTGATTCAGGGCCGAAACCTGATGGAGGCGGTCGACTGGGCGAGCTGGAAGGATTGCATCGCCAACACGATCACAAAGACCGCGGAGCGTGAGGGCCCTCTCGTCAATTGGAGGGCAAGGCTTTCCACGCCGCGCGGCGGCGCCAAGCTGATGCAGTATTGCCATGGCGCACCCGGATTCGCCATCTGCCTGGCCGACTTTCCCGATGACTCGCTTGACGGCCTGCTGATTGCGGCGGGCGAGTCGACCTGGACGGCCGGGCCGCTGCGCAAGGGCTCCAACCTGTGCCACGGAACAGGCGGCAACGGCTACGTTTTTCTCAAGCTGTACCGCCGTACCGGCGACGCGAAGTGGCTTGAGCGTGCCCGCGCTTTCGCGATGCACGGCATTGCGCAGACCGAGCGGGCGTATGCCGAGTACGGGCACCTGCGCCATTCGCTGTGGACCGGCGACCCCGGCTTTGCCATCTACCTGTGGCATTGCCTCCACGCCGGCGACCGGTTCCCGACCCTGGACGTCTTCTTCACATGACCCCACCGATCTCCATCCGCAAAGCCGACCGGCGCGACACTGCTGTCATCGCCAGATTCAACAGTGCCATGGCGCTTGAAACTGAAGGCAAGGCGTTGGTTCCCGAGCGCATCGCCGCTGGAGTGGCCCGCTTGATCGACGATCCGTCGCTCGGCTTCTACCTGGTGGCCGAGCGCAGCGGCGAGGTGGTCGGTTGCCTGATGGTCACCAACGAATGGAGCGACTGGCGCAACGGCCTTTTCTGGTGGATCCAGAGCGTCTACATCGAGCCCGGCTCGCGCCGGCAAGGCGTTTACCGGCGGCTCTACGACTTCATCCGGGAACTGGCCCGGTCCGACTCCGGCATCTGCGGCTTTCGGCTGTACGTCGAGAAAGAGAACGCCGCAGCGCAGCGCACCTACGAGTCGCTGGGCATGGCGCCGACCCATTACCTCGTGTACGAGGAGCTCAAGCCCGGCGTGCGCTATTTCGAGGAACCGCCGGCGGCGGCCTGAGCGTTACCATCGGTCTGCTTCAGGAGCGGACCCGTGGACGAAACCCAATTGCGTGATCTGGTTGAAGGCGTGCGCGAGGGCCGCGTCCCGCGACGACGTTTCATCGCCCGCATGGCCTCGGTGGGCTTCACAGCGCCGATGGCGGCGCAACTGTTGATGCATTGCGGCGTCGCGAGCGCGCAGGCGGCGTTTCCGTACAAGCCCACGCGCCGCGGCGGCGGGGGCGCGCTCAAGCTCCTGTGGTGGCAAGGCCCAACCTTGCTGAATCCCCACTTCGGCACGGGCAGCAAGGACCAGGAGGGTTCGCGGCTCTTCTACGAACCGCTCGCCATCTGGGACAGCGAGGCCAACCTCGTTCCCGTGCTCGCCGCCGAAATTCCCAGCCGCGCGAACGGGGGCCTGGCTGCCGATGGCAAGTCGGTGGTGTGGAAGCTCAAGCGCGGCGTCACCTGGCACGACGGCCAGCCCTTCACCGCGGACGACTGCGTGTTCAACTGGGAGTTCTCGCGTGACCCCGCCACCGCCGCTGTGACCAGCGGCGTGTTCACGGATATACAGGTCCAGAAGATCGACTCGCACACGGTGCGCGTCACCTACCGGAACCCGACGCCGTACTGGGCGGGATTCGGCACGTCGCTTTTCATCCCGAAGCACCTGTTCGCCCCGTACATTGGGGCGAAGTCGCGGGATGCGCCGAACAACCTGAAGCCCGTGGGGACCGGGCCATACAAGATCACCGAATTCAAGCCCGGCGACATGGTGCGCGGCGAAATCAACACCGCCTACCACATGCCCAACCGCCCGCACTTCGATTCCATCGAAATGAAGGGCGGCGGCGACGCCGCTTCGGCGGCGCGGGCGGTGCTGCAGACCGGCGAATACGACTACGCCTGGAACCTGCTGGTGGAAGACGAGGTCCTCAAGCGCATGGAGGACGGCGGGAAGGCGCGGGTGGAGTTCCTCACCACCGGCAATATCGAATTCCTGCAGCTGAACCTGACCGACCCCTGGACCGAAGTGGAAGGCGAGCGCGCCAGCGCGAAGAGCACCCATTTCGCCTTCGGCGACCTGGCCGTGCGGCAGGCTGTGGCGATGCTGGTCGACCGGCAGGCCCTGCAGGAATTCATCTTCGGGCGCGCCGGCGCCGCCACCAACGTCTACATCAACGCGCCGGCCCGGTTCCGTTCGCCCGACAAGGGCCTCGCCTTCAACATCGACAAGGCCAACCAGATGCTGGACGCCGCCGGCTGGGCGAAAGGGCCCGACGGCCTGCGCGCCAAGGGCGGTCGCAAGATGAAGTTCGTGTTCCAGACTTCGTCCAACAGCATCCGGCAAAAAGTGCAGGCGGTGATCAAGCAGGCCTGCCAGAAGGCCGGCATCGAAGTGGAACTGAAGTCGGTGACCGCGTCGGTGTTCTTTTCATCCGACCTCGCCAATCCCGACACCGCCATCAAGTTCTGGGCCGACATGCAGATGTTCGCTTCCACCATGGGCGAGCCGGACCCGGGCACCTTCATGGAACGCTTCGTGTCGTGGCAGATCGCGAGCAAAGCCAATAAATGGCAGGGCCGCAACATCGTGCGATTCCGCAGCCCCGAGTTCGACAAGCTGTTTCGCGCGGCCGAAGTCGAGGTCGACCCGGTCAAGCGCGCGGCCCTTTTCATCGCCATGAATGACCTGGCCGTGAAGAACGTGGCGGTGGTCCCGCTGATCAGCCGCCGGCGGGTGAGCGGGGTCAGCCGCAAGCTCGCGATCAACTCGTCGGGATGGGACCTGGACCTGTCGGCGCTGCACGACTGGCATCGCCTGGCCTGAGCGCGCCCGCAGGTCGACGGCCTCACCACGTCAAGGCCGCGGCGACGCGCCCTTGAAGGGATTGAACCCGGTCACGAGCGCGGTGGCGGCCAGCACCAGCAGGCAACCCGGCAGCATGCCCGCTGTCACCGTCTCGCCGAGGAAGAGGCCGCCCCAGGTCACGCCGAAGAGCGGAATCATGAATGCCGACGACGTGGCGGCGCTTGCGGGAATCTCGCGCATCAGCCGCATGCTGACCCAGTACATGAAGCCGGACGTGACCATGCCCAGGACGGCCACTGCCATGATCGCACCGGCGGTCGGCTGCATCTGGGGTGCGGTCGCCGCAGTCGGAAGCACCATCAGCAAGGTGGCCGACACATGGACCGCCGCCGAGGCCGGCAAGGGGTGGTGCGCCATCGTCGCGCGTTTCATCAGGATGGAGCCCAGCCCATAGCTTGCCGAGGCCAGCGTACAGGCCATGGCCGCGAGCACCACCCGGCCATCGACTGCGACCGGCCCCAGCCGCACCAGCAGAGCCACGCCCGCGAAGCCGATCGCGCAGCCGGCCAGCCGGCGCCGGGTGAGGCGCTCCTCACCCATCAGCGCGGCGAACAGGATCCCGAAGAGCGGCGTCGTGGCGTTCAGCACCGCGGAATAGCCGGCCGGCAGCACCAGGCCGGCCCAGTTGAAGAGCACGAAGGGCGCGATCACCGTCAGCACGCTCAGCACCGTGAGACGCCGCCATGCGGCGCGCTCGGGCCAGTGCTGGCGCAGCAGCCGCATCAGTACGGCCAGCACCAAGGCGGCGAGCGCGCAGCGCAAGCCCGCCAGGCCCAGCGGCCCGAATGCGGGACTGGCGATACGGATCAGCGGAAACGAGCCGCCCCACAGCGCGGACAGGAAGACCAGTTGCAGGAAGTGGCGTGTGTGCATGGGGCAGCGCGTCATTGTCCGGGAAACACTGGCGTTCGCGCGCTGCCGCTCCATGAAAGAATGGGCCAGGCATTCCGCCGCCAACGAAATCTGGAGATTGCGATGAAGAAGTTCTACTTGTTGCGCCTCGCCACGCTGGCGCTGCCGGGCCTGCTGCTCGGGACGGCCGCGCCGGCGCAGGATTTCCCGCCGAAGAAGGCCGTGACGCTTGTGGTGGGCTTCGCGCCGGGCGGCGCGGCTGATGCCGCGGCGCGCCTCATCGCGAAGAAGCTCGGCGAGAACATCGGCCAGACGGTGATCGTGGACAACAAGGCCGGCGCCGGCGGCAACATCGCGCACCAGCAGGTCGCGGCCGGGCCGGCGGACGGCTCGATGATCCTGCTCGGCTCGATCGGGCCGCTCACCATCGCGCCGCACATGATGAAGGTGCCCTACGACCCCTTCAAGGACCTGGCGCCGCTGTCGGGCGGCGTGCACTTCCCCAGCGTGCTGGTGGTCAGTGCCGCGTCGGGCCTGAAGAGCCTGGCGGACTTCGTGGCCCTGGCCAGGAAGCAACCGGGCTCAGTGACCTTCGCGTCCACCGGCTCGGGCTCCGCATCGCACCTGACGGGCGAACTGTTCGCGCAGCTGGCCAAGGTGGAGATGGTGCACGTGCCCTACCGCGGCGGCGCTCCCGCCATGCAGGACCTGCTGGGCGGCCGCTTCACCGGCTACTTCGCGGCGCCGCCCACCGCGCTGCCGCACATCGAGTCGGGCAAGCTGGTTCCGTTGGCGACCACCGGGCTCACGCGCCCGGCCTATCTGCCGAACGTTCCCACCGTCGCCGAATCCGGCTATCCCGGGTTCGAGGCGCTGAACTGGTATGCCTTCGTCGCGCCGGCGAAGACGCCCGCCCCGCTGCTCGACCGCTGGAACCTGGAGATCGTCAAGGTCCTCAACGATCCCGGCGTGCGCGAGGCCCTGGCCAAGCACGGGCTCACCCCGCAGCCGACGACCCGCGCCGAGCTGACCGCCTTCATGAAGAAGGAATCAGCGCAGTGGGGCGCCATCGTTCGCGAGCGCAAGATCACCGGCGAGTGAGGCCGCGATTCAGCGACTCGCGTTGCGCTTGCCCGCCGTCCAGCAGTCGAGCTTTTCGCGTGCGCCGTTGCGTGACGGGTCCATCGCCGCATCGTGGTCGCGCGTCTTCGCAGTGAGCTCGATCACGTAGCCGTTCGGGTCGCGAAAATAGATCGAGTGGATGAAGTCGTGGTCTGAAATGCCACGCGTTTCGATGCCCTCGGCCTTGCCCCGGGCCATCATCTTGGGCAGCGCGGGCAAGTCGACCTCCAGCGCGATGTGCAGGTCGAAGTCGTGCTGCGCCTTGAACTCGAACGGCATGTCCGGCGCCTCGAAGAAGGCCAGGTAGGAGCCGTCACCGAGCTGGTAGAAGGTGTGCAGCGTTTCGGTGGCCCGGCCGCTCTTGGTCTCGCCGATCTTCAGTGTGCCTGCCAGCGGGAGCCCAAGGAATTCTTCGTAGAACCGACGCGTCTCCTCGGAGTCGCGGCAGCGGTAGGCGTTGTGGTGCAGGCCATGGATCATGTTGCGCCCTCCTGGAGTCGATCACAGGCGGGCAGTGTAGACCCCATTGGCGGCCCAGGGCAATGCGCTGACCCCTGGCGCTCACAGCGCTATATTGGGCTGACTGTGCAACCCGAAGGCAACATGAATTCCGGCGTCAACGATCACTCCAGGCTGCTGGCCTCGCTGCGGCGGATGGGGCTGCTGCGGGCCGGCGAAACGCCGGTTCTCGCGGAGCTCACCGGCGGCGTGTCGTCGCTGATCGTCCGCGCCGACACCGAAGGCGGCCCGCTGTGCGTGAAGCAGGCGCTGGCGCGGCTCAAGGTGGCCGCGGTCTGGGAAGCGCCGGTGGAGCGCAACCGGTCGGAAGTCGCATGGATGCGCATCGCCTCGCGCGTCGTGCCGGGCTGCGTGCCCGCCATCCTCGGCGAGGACCCGCAGGACAACGCCTTCGCGATGGCCTGGCTGCCGCCTGACCGCTATCCCGTGTGGAAGGCTCAACTGCTCGGCGGTTTCGCGGAGCCGGTCACGGCCGCGGCGGTGGGTCGCAACCTGGCCGCGATCCACGCCGCGACGGCCGGCGATGTACAGGTGGCAAGCAAGTTCGCGAACGAAGCGGGCTTTTACGCCATTCGGCTCGAGCCGTATTTCGTGGCAACCGCGGGCAAGCACCCGGAGTGCGCGGCAGCGCTGCATCGCCTGGTCGAGATCACGGTCAACACGAAAGCGGCACTGGTTCACGGGGACATCAGCCCCAAGAACATCCTGGCCGGACCGGACGGCCCGGTATTCCTTGACGCGGAATGCGCGTGGTACGGCGACCCGGCGTTCGACATCGCCTTCTGCCTGAATCACCTGTTGCTGAAGTCCGTGTGGCGGCCCGCCATGGAAACTGGTTATCTGGCTTGCTTCGACGCGCTTGCCGCCGCCTACCTCGCAGGCGTGAACTGGGAGCCGCCCGCCACGCTGGAGGCACGCGCTGCCGCGTTGCTGGCTGGCATGCTGCTCGCGCGAATCGACGGCAAGTCGCCGGTGGAATACATCACGACCGAGGCGGACCGCGACCGGGTGCGCCACTTCGCCATTCCGCTGCTGCAGCAACCGACAAGCACCCTCTCCGAAATCCGACAGCGCTGGAGCGCCGCATGAACACGCAGATCGAAACCGTCGCCGCCCGCCGCATCTGGGATTCGCGCGGCCGGCCCACCGTCGAAGTCGAGGTCACGCTGGCCAGCGGCGCGCGCGGCCGAGGCATCGCGCCGGCAGGGGCCTCACGCGGCAGCCGGGAGGCCGTGGACCTGCGCGACGGGGGAACGAGGCTCGGCGGCTTCGACGTCCAGGGCGCACTTTTCAATGTCAACGGGGCGATCGCGCAGCGGATCCGCGGCATGGACGCGATGGACCAGGCCACGGTGGACGATGCGCTGGTCGCCCTGGACGGCACGCCCACCAAGTCGAAGCTCGGTGGCAACGCGACCATTGCCACCTCCCTGGCGGTGCTGCATGCAGCCGCCGCCGCTGCGGGGCTGCCCCTGTGGCGGCACCTGGCGGGCGACGGCCCGGTGCGCTTGCCGCTGCCGCAAGTCCAGATCTTCGGTGGCGGCGCGCACGCGGGCCGGCGTGTCGACGTGCAGGATTTCCTGGTGATGCCGGTCGGCGCAGCGACCTTCGATGAAGCCATGGTCATGACCGCCGAGGTCTACCGAGCGGCCGGCGACATCATGACCGGGTCCGGGCGCCGCTCGGGCGTCGCGGACGAAGGCGGGTGGTGGCCCGATTTCAAAACCAACGAGGAAGCGATCGAAACGCTGGCGCGCGCGATCGATCAGGCGGGCTACCGATACGACGAGGTCGCCATCGCGCTGGACATCGCCGCCTCCGAATTCGGCGCCAAAGGGCGCTACACGCTGGGCCTGGACCGACGCACCTACGACACGGGCGAATGGGTCGATGTGCTGAAGCGCTGGGTGGCCCATTACCCAATTGTGTCGGTGGAAGACCCGATGGCCGAAGACGACATCGAGGGCATGCGATTGTTCACCGAGGCCGTGGGTGGTCGCATCCAGGTGGTGGGTGATGACTTCCTCGTCACGAACGCCGCCCTGGTGCGCGAAGCAATCGCGGCGAAGTCCTGCAATGCAGTTCTCCTCAAGCCCAACCAGGCGGGCACCGTCACTGAGACGCGGCGAACCATGGAAGTGGCGCGCGATGCCGGCTGGGGAATGGTGGTGTCGGCACGCTCGGGTGAGACCGAAGACGTCGCCATCGTGCATCTGGCGACAGGATGGAACACGGGGCAGTTGAAAGTGGGCTCGTTCGCGCGATCCGAGCGGATGGCCAAGTGGAACGAGGGACTTCGCATCGAAGCCGAGCTAGGCCGCGGCGCCCGCTATGCCGGACGGGCCGCACTGCCGGCGGCCTGAACGAAATCCTTCAGTGCAGCGAACTGCACTTCACCGCCGGCACGGCCAGCTCGCGGCCGACCATGGCGCGGGCGTACAAGTAGTTGTTGCGTGCGCGGTCGCTCAAGTGATCCAGATCGACCTGGCCCGTGGGGTCGCAGGGAAACGCATAGCCTCGCCCGCTTTCGAAAAGCGACTGGAAACGAAGTTCAAATTGGGGCGTGGTGGATTCGATCATTTCAGTTCCGCAAGGGTTTCAGGATCTGGACACGCTTTCAATATTGTTGATTTGCTTGCACTTCGACATAGGCGGATACCGAATCACGCACGCGGTGGCGTCCGATAGACGAATCGCGTTTCGCCTAGGTTTATAGGAATGCGCTGACACCGCGCCGAACCGCTCCGCCCGGCGGTGCAGCGGTCCTACAAAGTCAAGCGCCGCCGACCCACATCCCGGCCGCGAACGCGGATCTACGCTGGCACAGCCCGACCCCCAATGGACGAGTCGGCATCCGTTAATCCAAACCGAAAGGCACGAAATGAACACGATCAAAACCCTGGGTACCACCCTCACCGTGCTGGCCCTGGCCGGCCTCACGGGTTGCGCCGGCATGACCGAGCGCGAAAAGAGCACCGCCGTTGGCGCAGGCGTTGGCGCTGTGGCCGGTTCTGTCCTCACGGGCGGCAGCGCGCTCGGCACGCTGGGTGGCGCAGCCGTTGGCGGCGTCGTCGGCAATGAAGTCGGCAAGGACAAGCGCTAAGCCTGCGACATGACCAGCCTGCTGGTCATGTCCTCAGTCCTCCTTCGCCGCGCCGCGCTGCCGACTTTTTTGGCCAGTGCGTGCGCGGTTGTCCTTGCGCAGCCCGCGCAGCCGGCAACGCCCAAGGCCGCTGCCGCGTTGCCGCAAGTGACAGTGACCGCGGCACAGCGCGATTCCGTCGAAAAGTCGTACCGCAAGATGCTCAGGGCCATGGATCTCTTCGAGCGGCAACATGGCCTGGCGCCGAACGCGCTATTGCGCTTCAAGCTGCTGCCTCGCCGGCGCGACACGAACATGGAATACATCGAACTGGAGATCATCGGCAACACCGTCGAACTCCAGGTGCCGATCGCAGCCGACCACACCTTCGCGCTGCCCCGTCACCGCAAGGCAGCGGAAGAGGACGCGGTCGTGACGCCCAACAGGCGCTCGCGCAGCATGACCTGGCGCACCGAAATCCGCACGCCCGGCCTGCCACCGGGTACGCGCCGCCTGGGCGACTTGCGTCTGGAATGCGAAGTGGGCATCGAAGCCGGGCTGGTTTCCAACTCCGGATCTCTCATCGGTCAACTGGCCCGCCTGTTGACCGATTCGATGGGCTATTGCCAGGCGTCGGACCAGCGCTATCTCTTCTTCGCCGAGCGGCCCGTTTTCAGTGTGACGCTGGTGGCCGGCGCGCGACGCGAAATCCTGCCCATCGAAAAGCTGTATGCGGAAGCCAGCAACGACCCTGGCCTGAAACAGGATCTGCCGTACTGCGACTGCGAAGTGCTGGTCGATCGCACCTACTTCGTGCCGCTGGGCGACCGCAGCTGGCCTGACGACTCACTGGTGTATTTCGACTACATGGACGACGTCCAATGAGTCTCCGCCCGCTCCAAGCTCTGTTCCACGTCAGCCTCGCGCTGGTGTTCGGCGTCTGCCTTTCGGGTTGCGCGGGACCGGGCGATCTTGTGGAGTCGCGGGAGACCAGCCTGTCCGCCGGCTCGATGAAGGCGCGGGGCATGACGCCCCAACAGGCGTTCGCTGCCGTTGCCGTGGAGCGCAGCAACCGCGCCGATGTCGCCGCGGCACTCGGCCCGGCCATCGTCATCCCGTTCGACAGCGGTTACGAGGTGTGGGTTTACCGCTGGAAGGGCGCGCAGAAAACCATGCGCGGCGACACCGAGCTGGTGATCCTGTTCGACCGTTCCGGTCTGGCGAAAAAGACGCGCATCCGTCCGCCCTACGATGAGCGGCGTGGATGACCTGAACCTGTCGGCGCGCTAGTACAGCACCACGCCGCGAATCGACTCGCCGCGCTTCATCAGCTCGAATCCCTCGTTGATCTTCTCCAGCGGCATGGTATGGGTGATCAGGGCGTCGATGTCGATCTTGCGTTCCATGTACCAGTCGACGATCTTCGGCACATCGGTGCGGCCCCTGGCACCGCCAAAGGCGGTGCCCTTCCACTGGCGGCCGGTCACGAGCTGGAACGGCCGCGTGCTGATCTCGGCGCCGGCCTCGGCCACGCCGATGATCACGCTTTGCCCCCAGCCCTTGTGCGTGCACTCCAGCGCCTGCCGCATCACCGTGGTGTTGCCGATGCACTCGAAGCTGTAGTCGGCGCCGCCTTCGGTGAGCTGGACGATCTCGTCCACGACGTTCGGTGTTTCCTTCGGGTTGACGAAATGCGTCATGCCGAAACGACGGGCAATCACCTGGCGCGCCGGGTTGATGTCCACGCCGATGATCTTGCCCGCGCCCACCATCTTCGCGCCCTGGATCACGTTCAGGCCGATGCCGCCCAGTCCGAACACGGCGACGTTGGCACCGGCCTCGACCTTGGCGGTGAAGATCACCGCGCCGATGCCGGTGGTGACGCCGCAGCCGATGTAGCAGACCTTGTCGAATGGCGCGTCCTCACGGATCTTCGCCATCGCGATCTCGGGCGCCACGATGTAGTTGCTGAACGTCGACGTGCCCATATAGTGGAAGATGGGCTTGCCATCGAGGCTGAAGCGGCTGGTGCCGTCGGGCATCA
>JBDSWB010000054.1:0-25384 GCA_039926915.1 Ramlibacter sp. | reverse complement strand
CTCACCGTGAAAATCAACCTGAGCGCGCCCTTCTCTCCGCTGCTCAGCGTGCTGGCCGACCGCGCCGGCATGATGGTTTCGCCCAAGGCCGCGCAGGCCGCGCCCACCAACTTCGGCACCAAGCCGGTGTGCTCGGGTCCCTTCAAGTTTGCCGAACGCGTGGCGCAGGACCGCATCGTGCTGGAACGCTACGCCGGCTACTGGGACAAGGCCAACATCCACTTCGAGAAGGTGACGTTTCAGCCGATCGTGGACGCGACGGTACGGCTGGCAAACTTGCGGTCGGGGCAGCTCGACTTCATCGAGCGGGTGGCGCCGGCGGACGTGGCTGCGATCAAGAAGGACAACAAGCTGGGGGTCGCGCGCATCACCGAACTCGGCTATCAGGGCATCACCATCAACACCGGCAAGAGCGACATGGCGCAGAAGAGCCCGCTGGGCCGCGATCCGCGCGTGCGCGAGGCATTCGAGCTGTCGCTGGACCGCGCGGGCATCGTGAAGGTGGCCATGGACGGCGAAGCCGAGCCGGGCAACCAGTGGGTGCCGCCCGGCAACAGCTTCTATGCGAAGAACCTGCCGATGCCCAAGCGAGACGTGGCGCGCGCGAAGCAGCTGCTGAAGGAAGCAGGCGTGCCCAATCCATCGTTCACGCTGATGACGCCGACCACGTCCGATGCGCAGCGCCTCGCGCAGGTGGTGCAGGCGATGGCCAAGGAAGCCGGCTTCGACGTCAAGATTCAGGCGACTGAATTTGCCACCTCGCTGAACCTGGCGGACAAGGGTCAGTTCGAAGCCTATGTCCTGGCATGGAGCGGCCGCGCGGACCCGGACGGCAACCTGTTCAGTTTCTACGGCTGCAAGCAGCCGCTCAACTACAGCGGCGAGTGCCGCGCCAACTGGGACGAACTGCTGACGCGCTCGCGCACCACGCTTGACACCAATGGCCGCATCAAGGTGTTCGCCACGCTGGCCGCCGAGGTGGTCAAGGAGCGCCCCATCGTCTACCTGTACCACCGCAACTGGCTATGGGCCTTCAACAAGAAGCTGACCGGCATGCGCACCGTCCCGGACGGGCTGGTCCGCGTGCAGGGCCTGAAGATGCAGTGACGGAGGGGCCGAGACGATGATGCAGTACCTGGTCCGCCGTCTGGCGGCGATCATCCCGACAATCTTCTTCGTGTCGGTGATCATCTTCGCCCTGCAGCAGTTGTTGCCCGGCGACGCGGCCTCGATGCTCGCCGGGGAGGACCAGGACCCCCAGGTCATCGCCTATCTGCGAGAAAAGATGCACCTCGACCAGCCATTCCCGGTGCGGTACGCCTTTTGGATATCGGGCGTGGTGCACGGCGACCTCGGCGAATCGCTGCGGATCCAGGAGCCGGTGCTGGGCCTCATCCTGCAGAAGTTGCCAGTGACGATGGAACTGGCCGCGCTGGCGATGCTCATCGCGCTGGTGATCGGCATTCCGGCCGGCATCGTTTCGGCGGTGGGCAAGGACACCGTGTGGGACTACGCGGCCAACGTGGTTGCGCTGTGGGGCCTGTCCACGCCCAATTTCTGGCTCGGCATCCTGATGATCTTGCTGTTTTCCGTGCAGCTCGGCTGGCTGCCCGCTTCGGGCTACGTCAGTCCGTTCGAGGACCTGAAGGCCAACCTGGCCGCGATGATCATGCCGGCCTTCGTGCTGGGCAACGCCATCGCGGCGGTGCTGATGCGGCACACCCGCAGCGCCATGCTGCAGGTGCTGGGCGCGGATTATGTTCGTACCGCCCGCGCGAAGGGCGTCGATGAGAGAACGGTGGTGCTCAAGCATGCGCTGCGCAACGCCCTCACGCCCATCATCACGCTCGGCGCGCTGGAATTCGGGACTTTGCTGTCCGGCGCGGTGCTGACCGAGCAGGTGTTTTCGATCCCCGGCTTCGGCAAGTTGATCGTCGATGCCGTGTTCAATCGCGACTACGCGGTGGTTCAGGGCGTGGTGCTGTTCACGTCGACGGTCTACATCGTCCTGAACCTGCTGGCGGACCTGTCGTATTTCCTCGTCAACCCGAGATTGCGCGGCTGATGCGCACGGCGATCCTCCGACCCATCCAGGCTGACCACGGCTTGACCCCCGGCAAAAGGGCCTGGCGCCGCCTGCTGCGAAGGCGCGGCGCGATGCTGGGCCTGTTGTTCGTGCTGGTCTTCGTCGTGCTGGCCGTCTTCGCGCCCTGGATCGCGCCTTACGACCCGGTGGCCACGAGCTGGAGCGCCGTGCGGGTGGCGCCAAGCGCGCAGTACTGGTTCGGCACCGACGAGATCGGGCGCGACGTGCTCTCGCGCGTGGTGTGGGGCGCTCGCGCGTCGCTGCTGGCGGGCCTGGTGTCGGTCTGCATCTCGATGGCACTGGGTGTGCCCATCGGGTTGCTGGCCGCGTATGTGGGCGGCTGGACGGATGGCGTGATCTCGCGGTTCACCGATTCCATGCTGGCCGTGCCTTTTCTGATCCTGGCCATCGCGCTGGCCGCCTTCCTCGGCCCCAGCCTGACCAACGCGATGATCGCCATCGGCGTGTCGGCTACGCCGATCTTCATCCGTCTCACCCGTGCGCAGGTGCTGGCGGTGAAGGTGGAGGACTTTGTCGAGGCGGCGAGGGCAGTGGGCAACCCGCACTGGCGTATCGCGCTGCGCCACATCCTGCCCAACGTGCTGCCGCCCCTGATCGTGCAGGCCACGCTGGCGATCGCTGCGGCGGTGATCGCCGAGGCGAGTTTGTCATTTCTCGGCCTCGGGCAGCAACCGCCTGCGCCCAGTTGGGGCAGCATGCTTAACACCGCGAAGAACTTCGTGGACCAGGCGCCGTGGATGGCGATCTGGCCCGGGGTGTCAATCTTCCTTCTGGTGCTCTCGTTCAACCTGCTGGGCGACGGGCTGCGTGACGCGCTCGATCCGAAGCACAAATAGGCGTTGATTTGCTGTTGGGACCTCGCGTCGCTAAACACACCAGCCTAGCCTTGCCATAGCGGTTGTCGAGGGGGCCGAACATCAGCTGCATCAGGCCGTACGCGATCGAGAAGCTGAAGATCACCTGCCCCGCCGCTCCGGGCGATCGATCCTTCGATTCGTGGCCACGGGGCCGCGGCCAGGGCCTTAAGCCGCCTTCTTGCGTGGCTTGGCTTTCACCGGGGCACTGGTGCTGGCCCTGACACTCTGGGTGGCCGCCGCGGCCTTGCGCGGTCGCGCGGGCGCCTGTTCGTCGTTTGCGGCCTTGTGGCGCGAAGCCGGGCGTTCGGTCCCGGGATGCCTTTCGTCCGCCGTGCCGCCGCCCTTGCGCAAGCTACGACGAAGCAATTCGGTCAGGTCGATGATATCGGCACTGGGCTGCATCTCTTCGCCGTCCAGCGGCTTCATGATTGCTTCACCTTCACCTGCCTTCACCTTCGCCGCGACGACCTTTTCGAGCTTCTCGCGGAATTCGTCGTGGAACTCTTCAGGCTTCCATTTGCCCTTGAGTTCGCTGACCAGCTGCTCGGCCATCTTCAACTCGCGATCGCTCACCTTGGTGTCGCTGTCGGGCATCGGCAGGCCTGCCGTGTCGCGCACTTCGTCGTGCCAGCGCAGCAACTCCAGCACCATGCCGTGTTCGCCGGGGAAAAGGGCCGCGAGGTGCTGGCGGGTCGAAATCACCACCTTCGCAATGCCGACCTTGCCCGAGCGGCGCAGTGTCTCGAGCAGCAGCAAATAGGGTTTTTGGCCCTTGGCCGCCGGGGCGACGTAGTACGGCTTGTTGAAGTAGGTGGAGGGGATCTGGCCCGCATCCACAAACGATTCGATCTCGATGGTCTGGGTCGACTTCGGCAGGGCCGCCCTGATTTCGTCCGGCGAGACGACCACGTACTGGTCTTTTTCGTACTCGAAGCCCTTGACGATCTCTTCCTTCTCCATGGCCTCGCCGGTGGACTTGTTCACCTGCTTGTTGCCCACCGGGTTCATCGTGCGCTTGTCCAGCAGATTGAATTTCATCCGGTGCTCGGCGGTGGCCGAATGCAGGGTGACGGGAATGTAGACCAGGCCGAAACTGATCGCGCCTTTCCACAGGGTGCGTGTGCTTGAGGGTGCCATGGACCTACCGTACGCGAACGCGGGCCGCGCCCTGTAGGACGCGGCTGCGAGCTGGTGTGAGCGCGGGGCGCTCAGCCGCCCTTGTGCGGACGTTTGCCGGGGTTTTTCTTGTTACGAGTAGCCTTGCCGCGCTCGAGGCTGACCTTCTGGCCAGCGCCGGATTTCTTGACGGCGATGCCTTCCTGCACCTTGACGGCAGGAGTGCGCTTACGGTCGGCTTCGGTGACGATTTTGTTGCCCATGGGGTGCTCCAATGCGAATTTTCGTAGATGCGGTATTAGGCCACAAGGCTCCATTGGGGCTTCCCGGGCGAAGGTTTGCCGCTTCGATTGTTGAGCTGATGTGAATGCATGTTTGAATTGGTGAAGTCCTGCCCCGGCTGTCGGCCGGGTTTGATGGCTCTGCGTTGACTAGGGACAACCATCCGAACAGGAGTCCCTGATGCAATCGAAACTCAAGCTCGCGCTCGGCGCGGCCGCCCTGGTCCTGGCTTCGCAGGCCATGGCGCAGATCACCTTCTACGAAGGCGAAGACTTCAGGGGCCGTGCCGTGACCGTCGACCGGCGACTGGGCGACATGGGCCGCGAAGGCTTCAACGACCGCGCTTCGTCCATCGTGATTGACCGGGGCCGCTGGGAGGTTTGCGAACACAACCGTTTCGAAGGCCGCTGCGTGGTTCTGCGCCGTGGCAGCTACCCGTCGCTGCGCGCGATGGGTATGGACAACCGGATCTCATCGGTGCGGCCGGTGGACGAAGGCCGGCGCTACTCCAACGAAGCGCCGCTGGCCCCGCCGGTGCCCCTCTACGAATACCGCCGCCGTGCCAATGAGCGCGTCTATGAAGCGCAAGTCACGTCGGTGCGCGCCGTGGTCGGCCCGCCGAACCAGCGCTGCTGGGTCGAGCGCCAGCAGGTCACCCAGCCAGGCCAGCCCAATGTCGGCGGCGCCATCGTCGGCGGCTTGATCGGCGGTGTCCTCGGGCACCAGGTCGGCAGGGGCGGCGGCCGGGACGCTGCCACGGGTGTCGGCGTGGTCACCGGCGCCGCCATCGGCGCCAACAGCGGGGGCGGAAGCTCCGGCGGCGCGGGCTACGCCGACGTGCAACGCTGCCAGACCGTCGCCAGCACCGCGCCGGCGTACTGGGACGTCACCTACAACTACCGTGGCATGGAGCACCGCGTCCAGATGTCGGCACCCCCTGGCGCGACCATCGCCGTCAACGACAACGGCGAACCGCGGCAGTAAGCGGCGCGGCGGTTCAGGCCGCCGGCATGGTGTGCAGCGGCAAGTCGGCCGCTGCCGCGAGCTGGTCCAGCTCCCGGCAGGTCCGCTCAGCCAGGAAGGCGGCGATCGCCTGATGTGTCGCGGGTGCGAACATCGCGCGGATGTCGGAAGCCGCTACGCCGGCGGCCTTGCACAAGCCCGCCGCGAAATGCGGCTCCAGCGCTGCTACCGCCACGCGCCCGTCCTTGCACGGGTAGACGCGGTACCCCGCGTGCGCACCGCCCACCGAGCCGCTGGGCTGTGTCAGGCCCCATTGGCGCGGCAGCGCCAGGTAGGCCGCGGCATCGGCCAGGGCGACCTCGATGTAGACGCCCTGCGGGTTGGCTTCGCCAGTTCCGGCATAGCGCTCGCACTGGTGCAGCGCGGCCTGCAGCACCGCTTCGCTCGCCATGACGGACCCGCTCATGTCGGCGTACAGCGTGGCCGGCAATTCCAGGCCGGGCACCAGCCCATGGCCCGCGAGGTAGGTGAGGTCGTGCCCGGGCTCTTCCGCCAGGTCGCCGGGCGAACCCACGATCGCTACCTGTGAGAGCGCTGGATGGCGCTGGCGAAGCACTTTCCAGCCGATGCCCAATTTCTTCAGGGCGGACGGCCGGAACGACGTGAGCAGCACATCGGTCTTGTCCAGCTCGCGATGCAGCAGTGCCTGACCGGCCTCGGTCTTGAGGTCGGCCGTGATGACTTTCACGCCCTCGTGCAGCTGCGCATAGGCGGCTTTGTTGTAGTGGCCCATCGGGTCGCCCGACGGCGGTTCCAGCTTAACGCAAGTGGCGCCCATGCGCCGGCACCGCATGAGCGCGGCGGGGCCTGGCAGGTTGAGCGCCAGGCTGAGGACGCGAACACCCTTGAGGACTCGAAGGGCAGTGGCCATGGTTCGTGGTGCTGTGCAGTCGGGAAGGTGGCCGCAAGCCTAGCAGAAGCGTCGGAGAACATACCGATTTGACGGCGCTGAAGCTCGTCTACCCTGAAGCGCGGCCATGCACGGCAACGGCGCGGACCCGGACTACATCGGCGGTGACTTCGGCAAGGCTATGAAGGACACCGGCATGACCGCGGACCAGGAAATGGGCGTGCGCAAGCACTACAAGTCACAGCGGCAGCCCGACGTAGTTTTCGGCCAGCGTCGTGGATGCGGCCCTTGAGCCCACCAGGTAGTCCAGTTCTGCTTCCTGCAACTTCTGGCCGAATTCGCCCGAGTCCGGAAAGCGGTGCAGCAGCGACGTGAGCCACCACGAGAAGCGTACGGCCCTCCATACGCGCTTGAGGCAACGCTGCGAATAAAGGTCGATGCCTGCGTCGCTGCGGTCGTGGTAGTGCTCGATGAATGCACTGGAAAGATACTTCACGTCGGACGCGGCGAGGTTCAACCCTTTCGCGCCGGTGGGCGGCACGATGTGCGCGGCGTCGCCGGCCAGGAACAGCCGCCCGAAGCGCATCGGCTCGGCCACGAAGCTGCGTAGCGGCGCGATGCTCTTTTCGATGGAAGGGCCGGTGGCGATGCGCGAGGCCAGGCCGGGGTCCAGGCGCCGCTTGAGCTCGGTCCAGAAGCGCTCGTCGGTCCAGTCGCCCACCTTGTCGTCAAGCGGGCATTGCACGTAATACCGGCTGCGCGTCAGGCTGCGCATGGAACACAGGGCAAAACCGCGCTCGCTGTTGGCGTAGACGATCGCGTGCGGCGAGACCGGCGGCACGTCCGCCAGCACGCCGAGCCAGCCGAAGGGGTAGACCTTCTCGTACTCGGCGATCGACCCCTCGGGTACGCTGGCGCGGCACACGCCGTGGAAGCCGTCGCAGCCCGCGATGAAGTCGCATTCGACCTGGTGTTCCACGCCGTCCTTGCGGTAGCGCACGGCAGGCTGCGGTCCGTTGAAACCATGAATCGAGACGTCCGCCGCTTCGTAGACAACCGGGTTGCCGGACTCGGCGCGGGCGTCCATGAGGTCGTGGGTGAGCTCGGTCTGGCCGTACGCCGTGACAGTGGAGCCGCCGGTTAGGCCGTGCACGTCGATGGCGTGGCGCTCACCATTGAATACCAGCTCAATCGCGTGATGCACGGTTCCTTCGCGGTGCAGCCGCGCACCAACGCCGGCTTCGTCCAGCAGGTCGACCGTGATCTGCTCCAGGATGCCGGCGCGAATGCGCCCGAGCACGTAGTCGCCGCTCTGGCGCTCAATGATGATGTTGTCGATTCCGGCCTTGGACAGCAGTTGGCCAAGCAGCAGGCCAGAGGGGCCCGCCCCGATGATCGCGACCTGGGTGCGCATGGATGTCTCCTTCGCTTCCCAGCTTAGGCGCTGCCAGGGTTTTCCGCGAGGGACGGCGGCGCGCACTGTGCGATCATTGCCGTCACTGCGCGATCATCGCGCAATGGGTGTCCCATGACGATCGCCAAGGCGGATTTCATCGAAGGCATGGCCAGGGGCATGGCGGTGCTGGAGAGCTTCGACACCGAACGCCAGCGCCTGAACGCGACGCTGGCGGCGCAGCGGGCCGGCATCACGCGGGCCGCTGCACGCCGCCACCTGCTGACGCTGGTCCACCTGGGCTACCTGGAAACCGACGGAGGATATTTCTGGCTGGCGCCCAAGGTGCTGCGCTTTTCGGGCAGCTACCTGGCCTCGGCGCGGCTGCCGCGGGTGCTGCAGCCCACGCTCAACCGGCTCGCGGCGCAAACGGCCGAGTCGTTCTCGGCGGTGGTGCTGGACGCAGACCAAGTCGTGATCGTCGCGCGTAGCGGCTCGACCCGCGTGTTGGCCTACGGCCTGCACCTGGGCGCGCGGCTGCCGGCTCATGCCACCTCGACAGGGCGCGTGCTGTTGGCGGCCAAGAGCAAGACCGATTTCAATGCCTGGATGAAAGGCAGGGAGCTCGCGCGCCTGACGGCGCACACCACGGTGGACCCGCGCAAGTTCCGCACGGTCATCGAGGAAGTGCGCGTGCAGGACTACTGCGTGGCCAGCGAAGAGCACGAGCTGGGCGTGCATGCCCTGGCGATCCCTTTGCGAAATCTGCAGGGCCAGACGGTGTCTGCATTGAACGTGGTCGCCGCACCCCAGCGCCTGGAAGCACGCCAACTGGAGCGCGACCTGCTGCCTTTGCTGCTCGGGGCGGCACGGGAACTGCGTCCCCTGTTGTAACGCCTTATTCACCCGGCCGGAACTAATTCTCACGGAGAACAACCAACCGGCGGCAGACAATCTGGATTCCATCGTCGGGCACACAATCCTACGCAACAATTTCGCACAAAGGGATTCCGCGAGGGCGAGACGCTGGTGGTGACGCCATGCCGTGTCCGTGTTTGTAGAGGGGCCGCCTGAACGGCGCCGAGGAGAATATGTTGATCGAATGGTTTGATACCGCGCCGCGCCGCATCCTGGCGATGATCTGCGCGGTCTGCGTGGGCCTTCTGGCCTTTGGCCTGTATCTGCAGCATGGGGTGGGGCTGGAGCCCTGTCCCATGTGCATTGTCCAGCGCTACGCGATGGTGCTGGTGGCGCTGGTGGCAGGGGTCACCACTTCCTTTCGCAATCGCGGCGTGATCCTGGCGGGCAGCGGCCTCGTGCTGCTGCTGTCGGGCTTCGGCGCCTTCGTGGCGGCCCGCCAGAGCTGGCTGCAGTGGTATCCGCCCGAAGTCGCCTCCTGCGGGCGCGACTTCTACGGGATGATCGAGACCTTTCCCCTGCAACGCGCCATCCCCATGATCTTCAAGGGCAGCGGCGACTGCACAAAGATCGACTGGACGTTCCTGGGTGGCTCCATCGCCAACTGGTCGTTCGTTTGTTTCGTCGGCTTCGCGGTGGCGGCTATCGTGCTGTTGGTGAGGCAGGCCCGGGGCCGGGCACTGCAGGTGTCACACGCCTGAAGGGACTCATGCCGGGTTTGGAGGTCCCTTGAGTTCGATCGTGTTGCCCTCGGGGTCGTTCAGGTAGATCGACGGCCCTTCGCCCTCGGCACCATAGCGGCATTCGACCGGTCCTGGCGCGGCACCCTTGCCCTGAAGCCATGTGCGCAGTGCTTCGCCGTCGAAGGGATCGATCTGCAGGCAGAAGTGGTCCAGGTTACGGCCTTGCGTCCCGGGGGCGGCGCCGCCGGCCCGGCCCAGCTTGCCGGCGACCGGCACCAGGTCGATCAGCGAATCGCCTGCCCGCACCTGGTACAGCCCGATTTCTTCCTGCTGCCGCTCCATCGTGCAGCCCAGAACCTCGATGTAGAAGTGCAGCATCGCGTCGAGGTCGCGCACGCGCAGGACCAGGTGATCGAGTCGGCGAATGGCGAACACTGCGTAGGCCTCAGGCCAGCTTCCTGACGAACACCATGCTGCGGCGATCCCAGTTGTACTTGCGCTTTCGCGCTTCGGGCAACCAGTCGGCGTCGACCTGCACGAAGCCGCGCTTGAGGAACCAGTGCATGGTGCGGGTGGTGAGCACGAAGATGCTGTCCAGCCCCATGGCCCGGGCTCGCTGCTCGATGCGCTTGAGCACTTTCTCGCCATCGCCCTGGCCCTGGCTCTGGGGCGAGACCGTGAGCGCGGCCATCTCACCGGTCCTGGCTTCGGGGTAGGGGTACAGCGCGGCGCAGGCGAAGATCACCCCATCGTGCTCGATGATGGTGTAGTTGGCGATGTCGCGCTCGATCTCGGTTCGGTCGCGCGTGACCAGCGTGCCGTCTTTTTCGAAAGGTTCGATCAGCTGCAGGATGCCGCCCACGTCGTCAGCGGTGGCTTCGCGCAGTTCTTCCAGCTTCTCGTCGATCACCATCGTGCCGATGCCGTCGTGCACATACACCTCCAGCAGCAGGGAGCCGTCGGTGGCGAAAGGGATGATGTGGCTGCGCTCGACGCCGCCCTTGCAGGCCTTCACGCAGTGCTGGAGGTAGAAGGCGGTGTCGGAGGGCTGCAGCGGGCTGGGCAGGCTGGCCAGCAACTGCTCGGCCGCAGCGAGCGGCAGCTCGGTGTCGATCGGATTCTCGTCGCCCTCGGCCTCCATCGGCTTCACGCGCACCCCGGGGATCTCCGCCAGGAAGACCAGCTTGTCCGCCTGTAGCGCGATGGCGACGCTGGTGGCGACTTCTTCCATGGTCAGGTTGAAGGCTTCGCCGGTGGGCGAGAAGCCGAAAGGCGACAGCAGCACCATGGCGCCGAAGTCCAGCGTTCGCATGATGGCGCCGACATCGACCTTGCGAACCAGGCCGGAATGCTGGAAGTCCACGCCACCGAGCACGCCGACCGGGCGGGCGGTGATGAAGTTGCCCGAGATGACTCGAACGGTGGAGCCCGCCATGGGCGTATTGGGCAGGCCCTGGCTGAAGGCCGCTTCGATTTCGTAGCGTAGCTGACCCGCCGCCTCCTGGGCGGAGTCGAGCGCCACTTCGTCGGTGATGCGCATCCCGTGCGAATACTTCGCCGTGTGGCCCTTGGCCTTGAGTTGTTCGTTGACCTGGGGGCGGAAACCATGCACGAGCACCACCTTGACGCCCATGCTCTGGATCAGCGCGAGGTCCTGCGCGATATGCTGCAGCTTGCCGGCGGCTATCGCCTCGCCCGCCATCCCCACGACGAAGGTCTTGCCGCGGTGCATGTGGATATAGGGCGCCACTGAGCGGAACCAGGGCACGAACGTGAAATTGAAAACGGTGGACATCGGCGCGTTGGGCTGGGGCGGAAAAGGTGTCGGGAAAGTGTAAAGGCAATCCCGCGCGGCCCGCCCGATTGCCTTTGCCGGGTGCGGCAGGTAGGGTGTGCCCCCATGGATCCCCTCGCAATCGGCTTCCGGGGTGCTTACTTCGGCAGCGCGGCCCTGATGCTCGCTGCAGCGCTCGGAGCATATGCGCGCTCGCTGCAACGGGTCGCGTTGACGGCGGCCCTGACGTCGCTCGTGCCGTGGTGCTGGGCATGATGTTGCTGGCCACGCTGGGCCTTCTGTGCAACCGCGGCACGGGACGGCCGCGCGCCGCCGATAATCATGGGCTTTGAGCGTCCCGCCCTTGACATCGCTGAGCATCCAGTTTCCAGCAGCCCTGCCGGTCTCCGCCAAGCGCGAAGAGATCATGGCCGCGATCGCCGCGAACCAGGTGGTCATCGTCTGCGGCGAAACCGGGTCGGGCAAGACCACCCAGCTCCCCAAGATCGCGCTGGCCATGGGCCGCGGCAAACTGAACTACCCGCAAGGCGCCAGGGCGCCCCTGATCGGCCACACCCAGCCGCGCCGCATCGCGGCGTCCAGCGTCGCCAAGCGCATCGCCGAAGAGCTGAATACGTCGCTGGGCGAAGTGGTGGGCTACAAGGTGCGGTTCCAGGACAGGCTGTCCCGCGACGCGTCCGTCAAGCTCATGACCGACGGCATCCTGCTGGCCGAGACGCAGACCGATCCGCTGCTCAGGGCCTACGACACGATCATCATCGACGAGGCCCACGAGCGCAGCCTGAACATCGACTTCCTGCTCGGTTACCTGCGCGAGATCCTGCCGCGCCGGCCGGACCTGAAAGTGATCGTCACCTCGGCCACGATCGACGCCGACCGTTTCGCAAGGCACTTCGCGTCGGGCCGTCCGGCGCCGAGCCGCCCCAAGCCGGACGACGCCCCCTCGGTGGGCAGCGACGACGCGGAGCGCGGAGCGAGGGGGCAGGAATTGCTCCCGGCGCCGGTGATCTACGTTTCGGGTCGCATGTTCCCGGTGGAATACCGCTGGCGGCCGTTCGAGGACTCGCGCGATTACGGCCTGAACGAAGCCATTGCCGATGGCGTGGACGAACTGTGGCAGGGCGGTGGGGGAGGGGACATCCTGGTGTTCCTGCCGGGCGAGCGCGAGATCCGCGAGGCGGCAGACCACCTTCGCACGCACCTCTCCCATCAGCCGCTGACACGCAACGCTGAAGTGCTGCCGCTGTTCGCGCGCCTGTCGCAGGCCGAGCAGGATCGCATCTTCGACAGCCACAGTGGCCGCCGTATCGTGCTGGCGACCAATGTCGCGGAGACGTCGCTGACAGTGCCGGGCATCCGCTACGTGATCGACGCGGGCACGGCGCGCATCAAGCGGTACAGCTTTCGCAGCAAGGTCGAGCAATTGCTGGTGGAGCCGATCAGCCAGGCCGCGGCCAACCAGCGCGCAGGGCGCTGCGGGCGCGTCGCCAACGGCATCTGTATCCGGCTCTACGATGAGAAGGATTTCAGCGGCAGACCACGCTTTACCGAACCGGAAATCCTGCGGTCGTCGCTGGCGGGCGTGATCCTGCGCATGAAGGCTCTGCGCCTGGGTTCGGTGGAGGAGTTTCCGTTCATCGAGGCGCCTTCGCGCCGTGCCGTCGCGGACGGCTACCAGTTGCTCAATGAGCTGGGCGCGGTGGACGATGCCAATGAGCTCACGGCGATGGGAGCGGAGCTCGCCCGGTTGCCGCTGGACCCGCGCGTCGGCCGGATGATCCTGGAAGCGCGGCAGCGCGGTGCGCTTGACGAGGTGCTGGTCATCGCCTCGGCCTTGTCGGTCCAGGACGTGCGCGACCGTCCGATGGACCTGCAGACCCAGGCCGACCAGCAGCATGCGAAGTTCGACGACGAGAAGAGCGAGTTCTCGGGCTACCTGAAGTTGTGGAAGTGGCTGGATGACTCCCGTGGCGGGAAGCACGAAGGCGCGCAAGGTGCGGCGGCCCGGACGCACAAGTTGTCGAACCGGCAGTACGAGCAGCTGCTCCGCCAGAATTTCGTCAACGTGCGCAGGGTGCGCGAATGGCGCGACATCCACAGCCAGCTGCACACGGTGGTGGCCGAGCACAAGTGGCCTATGAACGCCCAGCCTGCCAGTTACGAGGAACTGCACAAGTCGATGATGGCCGGCCTGCTCGGCAACATCGGCGTCAAGCCGGACGATGAGGACGTCTACCTCGGGGCGCGTGGCATCAGGTTCTATCGCCACCCCGGCGCGCACCTGAAAAAGAAGCCCGGCCGCTGGGTCGTTTGCGCCGAACTGGTGGAAACCACGCGCCTGTTCGGTCGCGGCATCGCCAACATCGAACCGCTGTGGATCGAGCAGGTGGCCGGGCACCTGCTGAAAAAGCAGTTGCTGGACCCGCACTGGGAAAAGAAGGCAGCCGAGGTCATTTCACTTGAGCGGGCAACCTTGTACGGACTGGTGATCTACAGTGGCCGGCGCGTGCCGTTCGCCCGGGTTGATGCACAGGGCGCGCGTGAGATCTTCATCCGCGAAGGGCTTGTGGCGGGCCAGTGGGAGACCCGCCTGACGTTCCTGGCGGCCAACCAGAAGCTGGTGAAGCAGGTCGAGGAGCTCGAACACAAGTCGCGCCGGCAGGACGTGCTGGTGGACGATGAACTTATCTACGCTTTCTACGACCGGTTCATCCCGCCCGATGTGTTCAGCGGCTCCACCTTCGAACGATGGTTCCACGAAGCAGGCCAGGCCAACCCCGCGTTGCTGAAACTCACGCTTGACGAACTGATGCGGCACGAGGCGGCAGGCATCACCACCGATGCCTTTCCGAGGACGATCCGGCTGGGCGGAGTGGACAGCGCTGCAACGTACCTGCACGAGCCGGGCGACATCCGCGACGGCCTGACGGTGACCGTGCCGCTGTACGCGCTGAACCAGGTCGGCGAAGAACGGGCCGAGTGGCTGGTGCCCGGCATGCTCAAGGACAAGGTGCAGGCGTTGCTCAAGAGCCTGCCGCAACGCCCGCGGTCGCGCTTCGTGCCACTGCCCGAATCCGCCGCCCGGCTTGCCGGCCATCTGTCGCAACCGGGCGCGTGGGCCAACGGCTCGCTGACGGATGCACTGTTGAAGCAGGTTCGCGATGCGACCAGCCTCGACGTGAAGCGTGCCGACTTCAAGCTGGACATGTTGCCCGCGCACCTGTTCATGAACTTGCGGGTGGTCGACGAACATGGACGCCAGTTGGGAATGGGGCGCAACCTGGGCGCCCTGAAAGCGGAGCTCGGCGCGCAGGCACGCGGCGCGTTCCAGGCGCTGGCGGGGATGAAGGTGGCTGCGGCGTCCGCCCCGGGGGAGGAGCCGGTTACGCGCGTGGCCGACCGGACCGTCCCGGCCGTGCCGGGGGCGATGGCAAAAGAGGCGCGACCCGCCGGCGAGCGGTACACCGCCTGGACGTTCGGCGAATTGCCGGAATTGATGGAGGTACGCAACGGCTCGACCGCGCTTGTGGGATTTCCGGCGCTGATCGATCACGGCGACGCGGTTGGAATCGAAGTGTTCGACGAGCCGGGCGTGGCGGTCGCACGGCATCGCGCAGGCCTGCGACGCCTGATCGCGTTGCAGTTGAAGGACGCACTGAAATACCTCGAGAAGAACATCCCGGACCTGCAGAAGATGGCCGTTGCCTACATGGCGCTGGGCACGCAGGAAGAACTGCGCGACCAGATTGTGGACGTGGCGCTCGATCGTGCGTTCCTGCAGGAGCCGCTCCCTGCCGACGAAGCCCAGTTCAAGCGCAGGATCGAAGAGGGTCGCGGCCGCCTGGCCTTGATCGCCAATGAAATCGCGCGCCTGGGAGCGACCATCCTTGCCGAATACGCGACGGCCGTGCGAAAGATCAAGGACACCCGCAGCCAGCCCGAAGCGACGGCGGATGCGACACAGCAGTTGCAGCGCCTGATGCCCCGCAAGTTCCTTGTGGTGACACCATGGACCCAACTACACCACTTTCCTCGCTACCTCAAGGCGGTGACCTTTCGGCTGGACAAGCTACGCACCGACCCCGGTCGCGACGCGTCGCGAATGGCCGAATTGCGCCCGCAGGAACAACGCTATTGGCGGCTGGTTTCGGAGCGCAAGGGAACCGCGGACGAGCGGATGCTCGAACTGCGGTGGTTGCTGGAAGAGTTACGCGTGAGCTTCTTCGCACAGGAACTGCGCACGCCCCAGCCGGTGAGCGCGAAACGGCTCGACAAGCTGTGGGCCCAGCTCAACAGCTGAGCGCGGTTAAATCTTTCCCATCAACAGCAGGATGACGAGGATCAGCACCACGAGGCCGATGCCGCCGGAAGGGCCGTAACCCCAGCTGCGGCTGTGGCCCCAGGTGGGCAGTGCGCCGACCAGCAGCAGGATCAGGACGATCAGAAGGATGAGGGAAATTGACATGTTGACTCCTTGAGGTGTGACTGAATGTGGCACGGCAGGAGCCGGCGCAAGGGCGGCAGGAGAGCCGGAATCTAGTCAGCCGACATCCTGCTAACGCGTGGGCGAACACCTCGCCCGCGGTAACATCGGGTGGAGATATGGCTACTTTGGTGTTCGGTACAAAGCCGGTTTGACAGTGACGGGGCCCATGCTCTACTGCGTGCATCCATGGACCGCCGCAGTTTCATCGAGTCGTGCACGGCAGGCGCCGCTTGTCTATCTGCCGCGGCCGCGATACCGGCCAGCGCCGCCGATGCCAGGCCGAGGGACTACTCGCGTGCGTTGCTGGTCGACGAGCGCGGCGATGCGATCAAGGCGTCGTTGCTGAAACCGCGCACCAATTACGTCTTTCACTACCCGTTCGAGGCCACTCCGGTGTTCCTGCTGGACTTGGGCAAACCGGCCATGCCACAGTCGCTCAGCACCCGCACCCGCGACGCGTACGCGTGGCCCGGAGGCGTGGGACCACGGCGCAGTGTGGTCGCGTATTCGGCGATCTGCGCGCACCAGCTGGTCTATCCCACCCGCGACGTGAGCTTCATCAGCTTCCGGAAGACGCGGGCCCAGCGGGGCGTGCAGGACGAGCTGATCCATTGCTGCGCCGAACACAGTCAGTACGACCCGGCGCGGGGCGCCCAGGTGTTGTCCGGCCCCGCGACCCAGCCGCTTTGCGCCGTGCTGTTGACGCACGATGCGAAGGCGGACACGCTGACCGCCTATGCCACGCTGGGTGGTGAGCTGTTCGACGATTTCTTCATGAAGTACGAGATGAAGCTGAGCCTGGAGGTCGGGCCGAAGGCGAGGCACGCGGTGAGCGGCCAATCGGTGGTGGCGGAGCTGTCCAAGTTCTGTCGCAACGCCATCCAGTGCTGAAGGCGATTTCCTAGAGCTTCGCCAGCCGCCCCAGCGCGGTGTTGAGCGTGCTCTCCTGCTTTGCGTAGCAGAAGCGCACGACGCGCTGGTCGAAGCCGCTGCCGTAGAAGGCTGAAAGCGGGATCGCCGCCACGCCAATCTCTGTGGTCAGCCACTTGCAGAACTCGGCCTCCCCCAGGTCGCTGACATCCGAAATCTCCACGCACTGGAAATAGCTGCCTTCGCTTGGCAGTATCCTGAACCGGGTGCCCGCGAGCCCTTCGCGGAACAGGTCGCGCTTGCGCTGGTAGAAGGCCGGAAGCCGCAGGTACGGCGCCGGGTCGGCCATGTACGCGGCCAGGCCATGCTGCACCGGCGTGTTCACCGTGAAGACGTTGAACTGGTGCACTTTGCGAAACTCGGTCGTGAGCGGCGCCGGAGCTGCCACGTAACCAACCTTCCAGCCTGTCACATGGTAGGTCTTGCCGAAACTCGAGACGATGAAGGCCCGTGCGGCCAGGCCGGGAAAGCTCGCGGCGCTCTGGTGCTGGTGGCCCTCGTAGACCATGTGCTCGTAGACCTCGTCGCTGATCAGGAGCACGTCGGTCGGCGCCAGCAGGTCCTGCAGCGTGGTCATGTCTTCACGCGACCACACGGTGGCGCTCGGGTTGTGCGGGCTGTTGACGAGGATTGCACGCGTCTTGCTGTTGATCGCCGTCGCGATCCGGCCGAAGTCCGGCCGGAAGGTGCCCGGCACCAGGGGGACGCGCACCACCGTGCCGCCGGCGAGTTCGATGTTGGGAACGTAGCTGTCGTAGCACGGCTCTAGGACGATCACTTCGTCGCCGGGACGCACGACGGCCAGGATCGCGGTGATGATGGCCTGGGTCGCGCCAGCGGTGATCGTGACTTCGGAGCCGGCGTCGTAGCTGTGGCCGTACATGGCCTTGATCTTGGCGGCCACCGCTTCCCGCAGCGCGGGCACGCCGGGCATGAGGGGATACTGGTTCAGCCCTTTCGTCATGGCATCAGTCACGGCCTGCACCAGGCGCAGGTCGCAGTCGAAGTCGGGAAAGCCCTGGCCCAGGTTCACGGCGCCCTTGTCGGTGGCCAATTGCGACATCACGGTGAATATCGTCGTGCCGACGGCGGGCAGCTTGGTTTGCAGCAGGGGAGTGCGCGGAGTCGTCATGGGCGGAACGGTCAAAGCTCGTAGTCGTTGCCGTGGCCGCTCATGGCCTTGGCGATCAGGTTGCGATCGAGGCGGTCCGAGAGCAGTTCTGCGAATTTGTACACGAAGTTTCGCAGGTAAGCGCTGCGCTTGAAGGCGACCCGGGCCAGGTTCTGGCCAAACAGGTTGCCCAGCGGCCGCACGGCCAGGTCGCCGTTGCTGCCGTCGTCGCGCACCGCCATCTCCGCGACGATGCCGATGCCCAGCCCCAGTCGCACGTAGGTCTTGATCACATCGGAGTCGATGGCCTCCAGCGCGATGCGAGGGGTGAGCTTGCGCTGCGCGAAGGCGCTGTCGATCCGCGTACGTCCCGTGAACGAAGGGTGGTAGGTGATGATGGGCTCGGCGGCGAGGTCTTCGAGGCTGATGCGCTCCTTTTTCGCGAGCGGATGCGCAAGGGGCAGCACCAGCATGTGCTGCCACTCGTAGCAGGGGAGCGTTACCAGCTCCTTGTAGTCGGACAGCGATTCGGTGGCGATGCCAATTTCGGCGACCTCGTCGATCAACATGCGGGCCACCTGGTCGGGCGACCCCTGGTGCAGACTCACATTGACCTTGGGGTAAGCCTCGCGCAGCCGGGCCACGGGCACCGGAAGTACGTAGCGGGCTTGTGTGTGGGTGGTGGCGATGGACAGCGTGCCGCTGTCCTGGGCGCTGAACTGTTCGCCGATGCGTTTCAGATTGCCGACCTCCCGCATGATGAGCTCGATGCTCTTGAGCACATGCTGGCCGGGTTCGGTGATGCGCTTCAGACGCTTGCCGTGCCGCGCGAAGATCTCGACGCCGAGCTCTTCTTCGAGTTCGATGATGGCCTTGGAAACGCCTGGCTGGGAGGTATGCAGCGCCTTGGCTGCCTCGGTCAGGTTCAGATTGCGGCGCGCCGCTTCCTGCACGAATCGGAATTGATGAAGATTCATTCGAATATCTTCTAAAGAAACCTGACTATTATCCATTGGCTGTCTATAGAATTTTTCCCGCGACCGTTGTGAGTACGACGATATTCGTTTCATGATGCGGTAAATGCAACATGAAGTTGGGGTGCATCCGTACAATCTCAGCAGATGGAAACAAACCCCGTGAGACGGGCGAACATTGACCCCCTGACCGGCTTCCGGTTCGTGGCGGCGATGATGGTTTTCATCTCCCACTACGCCATTCCCGGGCTGACCGGAACGCCACTGCGAATGACGCAGTCCGGCTACTCGGGCGTGACGCTGTTCTTCGTTCTCTCCGGCTTCATCATCGCCTACAGCTACCTCGACCAGTTCGAGCGGGAGCGCAGCGTTGCCGCGATCCGGGATTTCCTGGTCGCGCGCTTCGCGCGGATCTACCCGCTCTATTTCTTTTTCATACTGTTCGGGTACGTGATTTCGGGCGCCGATTCGGCGCCATGGGCGCACCTCCTGGCTGTCCAGACCTGGAGCCCCGATTCGGACTTGGCTTTCAGCGTTAACGGCCCTTCGTGGAGCATTGGCGTAGAGGTGTTCTTTTATCTCGTCTTTCCCTTGCTCATTCCCGTCCTCACCCGGCTGGGCGTGCTCGCCTCGCTTCGCCGGTTGCAGCTGGCAGCTGCCGTGGTGGCGTTGGCGATGGTCGCTGCAGCAGCCTGGTTCTCCTGGAAGGGCCTCAACGACTTGCCCTTCGAGGACCCGGCGTCGGCCTATCGCTGGCTCTGGCGAACGCCGGTGATGCGCATGGGCGATTTCCTGCTCGGCATCCTGGCCGCCGTCTACTACATGCGTTTCGCCCGCATGGACGCCGCCAGTGTCCGTCGCTGGGGTCATGTGACCCTGGGGTGCGTGGTCTTTCTCCTGTTGCTGCTGGCAGCCCGAAAGAACTTCCGATCCGCCTTCAGCTGGGACGTCGCTTACGCGCTTCCCGGCGTGCTGCTGATCGTCGGGCTGGCCATCAACCGGACGACGTGGGCCAGCCGGCTCCTGGCTTCGGCGCCGCTGCTGCTCCTGGGCGAGGCGTCGTACGCCCTGTACCTGGCGCATGTGCCGGCCAAGCCGATGCTGCCGTCCATCCCGCTGGGTGGCACGGGGCATCAGCTCGCCGTGTATGGCCTGTTCGTGGCCTGGGTGATTGCATTTTCGATTGGCTTGCACATTGCGCTGGAAAAGCCGGCCCGAAAGTGGATCCGGGGGCGCTTCTCCAGCGGTGTGAAAGTGCCGGCGCCGAATCTGGCCCCGGCGCCGGAGCAGCAAGTGATGGCTCCGGACGGGCCATCGCCACGTCCTTTCGCGTCGCCTATTCGAGCGAGATTCTGGCCAGCAAGTCGAGCACGCGCTCGTCCTCGCCGATGGCCCTCCTCAAAGTGAAGGCGACGGCTGGGTACTGCAATCGCAATTGCTCGATCAGCCGCGGCAGGTCTTCACGAGCGTGCCTGCCCACTCCCAGGAACATCGGAACGACGGTGATGGAGCCAACGCTGCCGGCAGCCATCTCGGCGACCACGCCCGCCAGGTCCGGCTCGGTCAGCTCGAGGTAGGCGCAGCGCACCGCCAGCTCCGGCTGCCGCCCGGACATCCTCGCCGCGACGGCTTCCATCGGCAGGCACCACAAAGGATCGCGCGATCCGTGCCCGAACAGGACGACGGCCCGTCGCGCGGCAAATGGGGTCGCGGTCACCTTCGCAGCACCAGCCAGCCGAACGCTGCCAGCGAGAACATGCTGTAGATCAGACCCGGCGCCGCCGCCGTCAGCCAGGGCCACCAGTTCTGGATATTCCCGATGTAGCCGAACACGTTGTTCAGCAGGAAGAAGCTGATACCGATCAGGACGCCGCCGAATACAAAGCCGGTGATCCCGCCGGAGCGGAAGTGCAGGTAGGCGAAGGGCAGGGCGAGCACCACCATGACCATGCAGCTCAGGGGATAGAACACCTTGCGCCAGAACTCGATCTCGTAGCGCTGCGACGTCTGGCTGTTGGCCTCAAGGTGGCGGATGTACTGGAACAGGTCGATGGTACTCATGCGCTCGGGCTTGAGCAGGGCCACGGAAACCATCTCCGCCGTGATCTCGGTGGGCCAGCGGAGGTTGGGCAGCTTGACGCGCTCGACCCTGGAAACGTCGCCGCCGTTGGCCGTGAATTCGCTGCGCTCCGCGTTCTCAAGCAACCAGGCGCCATCGTCCGCGAAGCGTCCCTTGCCCGCCTGCGTGACCGACACGAGAAAGCCGCGCGCATCCGATTCGAAGATACGCACTCCGCGCATCTCGCCTTCGGGCGAGAGCGCGTTCACGTTGACGTTGAAGGTGTGAAAAGGCTGCTTTTCCTTCAACCAGGCGCCGGTCTGCCCGATGCTGATGCGGCCCTCCAGGCGCGCCTTCAGCAACTGGGCGGTTCGGTCGGCGACGGGCGCGAGGTAGTCGCCCGCGGCGAACGTCAGGAGTGTGAACATGAGGCCCAGCGCCAGCAGCGTGCGCAGCGCGCGCCAGGGCCCAAGGCCGCTGGTGCGCAGGATCGTGTACTCCGAACTCTGGGCCAGGCGGGCCATCACGAAGATCGTGCCGATGAGCACCGCGATCGGGAGCAGCTCGTACAGGTGGCTCGGGATCATCAGGGTGACGTAGGCCAGAGCCTGCGTGAGGCGATAGGTGGTGGCGCCGACCCGGCCGACGTTGGGAAGCTCGTCAACGAAGTCAAAGAAGAAGAACAGGGCCAGGAAGCCGATGGCGACGAAGACGACGGCGGCCAGCACCTCCCGGTAGATCAGGCGGCGGATGGTCCTCATGCGGCGTGTTCCGGGCCGCCGGTTGCCGCCGGCCGCCGGCGCATTCGCCAAAGCGTCCAGTTGTTGTGCTGTTTGGCCAGCCAGATCAGCGCGGCGGCGAGCACGCCGCCGTGCAGGGCCGCCAGGAAGGCGCCGAAGCGTACCTGTCCGGTGCCGATCCAGGTCTGCCCGAGGTTGAGCAGGTTGTAGTAAAGGACGAACGCAAACAGCGCGAAGATCAGGTTACCGCCTCGGCCGGCGCGCGGGTTGAAGCTCGACACCGTGAGGGCGATCACCACGAAATTCAGCGCGGCCAGCGCGAGCCCGAGCCGCCATGCGAGCTCGCCCAGGTTCAGCGCCGAGGGCTCGGTGGCCAGGGCGAAAGTGGAGCGGGCCTTGGCCGGTGCGACGTCCCGCGCCGCCAGGTCGCTGGCGCCCACCCGGTTTGCGTACTCTTCGAATTCGCTGATCTTCAACTGCGGCCCGGACGTGGAGCTCTCCAGCCGCTGGCCATTGGACAGCACCAGGAACTGGCTTTCGCCGATGCCTTCGATGCGCCCGCTGCGGGCCGAAGTCACCGATTCCTTGCCGCGCTCATTGGTGGAGATGAAGATGTTCTTGCCCGACTTGTTGTCCGGCGTGTCCTTGTCCAGGAAGAACACCCGCGTGCCGCTGGCTGACTCCTGGAACTGGCCTGGGGCCACGCGTTCGAGATCGCCGCGCTTGCCATAACGGTCCTTCAATTCCTGGATCTGCTGGTTCGACCAGGGCCAGACCACCAGGGCGAGGGCCGCGACGACCAGAAGCACCGGCCATGCAAAGCGGAACAGCGGGCCCAGAAAAGCCGACAGCCCCCGGCCTGCCGCGAACCAGATCACCATTTCGCTGTCCCCGTACATGCGCGACAGGGTGCCCACGATGGCAATGAAAAGGCACAGGGTCAGGATCGGCGGCAGGTAGCCCAGCACCGTGAACCCCATCACCATCAGGACCTCTTGCGGATTGACCGCGCCGCGGGCGGCCTGGCTCAACGTCCGGATCAGCGTCATGGTCATGACGATCGTGACCAGGACCACCAGCGTCGCGCCGAAACTGCGGGCCAGTTCCTTGCGGAGGGACGAATGGAATAACATCGGCGCGATCTAATTGCAGTTGCGAAAGAAAAACAGCGAATTATGGACTTCGAACTCAAGACCCTGACCCCGGCAGGCGCGGCCGGTGACAAATGCGATGCGCTGGTGCTGCTGGTCGGCGATTCGTTCAAACCTGGCAAGGACGCCCTGTCGAGGCTGGCGGCCGAGGCGATCAAGGCCCATGACTTCGGGCCCAAGGCCGGCAAGCTCCTGCAGGCCTATCGCAGCGCGGGCATCGCGGCGCCGCGCGTGGTGCTGGCCGGTTGCGGCGATGGATCGGGCAAAAAGGTGCATGCCGCCGTGCAGGCGGCAGTCGGCACCCTGAGGACCTCCGGCGTGAAACGCCTGCTGGTCTGCCTGCCGGGTGAAGCGGAGGAAGACGCCGTACGGGCCTGCGTGGTGGCCACGGCCGAAACCAGCTACGTCTACGTCGCCACCAAGTCCAAGCCGGAAGGCCGCGAATTGCGGCGGGTGACTATCGCCGTCGCCGACGCAGCGCGGCACCAGGCGACATTCGCGGGCGCGAAGGCCGCCGCCAACGGCATCGAATTCGCCCGTGAACTCGGAAACCTGCCGCCCAACCACGCCACGCCGACCCGGCTGGGCGAGGAAGCGAAGAAGATGGCGAAGGCCCATGGCTTGCAGTGCGAGGTGCTGGGACCCAAGGAAGTAGCCAAGATCGGCATGGGCTCGTTCATGTCCGTGGCCAAGGGCTCTGAAGAGCCCTTGCGCTTCATCGTGCTCAAGTACCTGGGTGGGCCCGCCGGTGAGGCGCCGGTGGTCCTCGTCGGCAAGGGCATCACGTTCGACAGCGGCGGCATCTCGATCAAGCCGTCGCAGGACATGGACGAGATGAAGTTCGATATGGGGGGCGCCGCCAGTGTGCTCGGCACCTTCCGGGCCATCGGGGAGCTGAAGCCGGCAATCAACGTGATCGGCCTGATCCCCAGCTGCGAGAACATGCCCGACGGGCGGTCTGTCAAGCCGGGCGACATCGTCAAGAGTCTGAGCGGCCAGACCATCGAGATCCTCAACACCGACGCGGAAGGGCGCCTGATCCTGTGTGACGCGCTCAGCTACGCCGAGCGCTTCAAGCCCCGGGCCGTCGTGGACATCGCCACCCTGACCGGCGCCTGCGTTGTGGCCCTGGGGGGCGTACGCAGCGGCATGTTCGCGAGTTCCGATGAGCTGGCCCGGTCCCTGATGGACGCGGGCGACGCCGCCCTGGACCCCTGCTGGCGCATGCCGCTGGACGACGAATATGCCGACGGGTTGAAGACCAATTTTGCCGATGTGGCCAACGTGGCTGGCCGGGCAGGGGGCGCCGTGACGGCTGCCAAGTTCCTACAGCGCTTCGCCGGCGCCTACCCCTGGGCTCACCTGGACATCGCGGGCACCGCCTGGAAGAGCGGCGGCGCGAAGGGGTCGACGGGACGGCCGGTCGGGCTTCTGGTGCAGTTCCTGCTGGGCCAGCAAACCGCCGCCGCCCCAAAAGCGGGCCGCCGTGCCACCAAGCGGAAGTGAATTGACGTGACCGAGGTCATGTTCCATTTCAATGCGCCCGACAAGCTGGGGCATGCCTGCCGGCTCGTGCGCAAGGCAGCAGCGACGGGTGCCAAGGTCACGGTGACGGGTGACGAAGGACTGCTGCGCGAACTGGACGTAGCGCTTTGGACCTTTTCTGCGCTGGAATTCATCCCGCATTGCCAGGGCGGCGACCGCCCGGAGGTGGTGGCCGCGTCGCCGGTGGTGCTCTGCGGGTCGGCGGGGGATTCCCCCCACCATGGAGTGCTGGTGAACCTCGGGGGCCTGGTGCCGGAAGGCTTCGAGCGCTTCGAGCGGCTGATCGAAGTGGTCACTGAAGAAGACGATGATCGACTGCAGGGTCGAAAGCGCTGGAAGCACTACGCCGACCGCGGCTACGCCATCACGCGCCACGACCTGGCGACCAGGGAAGGCCACTGATGACCAGCCGCTTGCCACCGCGCTATGTGCCGACCCTGACGGATGTCGTTCGCACGTCTGCCGAGCTCCGAGCCCCTCCGGGCGCCGACCCGTCCCAGGAGAAGGTCGTGCGCCGCGTCATGCAGCGGATCGACCTGACGCTGGAGCGGCGGCTGCGCGAAGCGATCGCGGCGACTGTGATCGAGCAGACCCGGGCGATCACGCCAAAGCTGCGCGAGGAAATCGAGCAGGTGGTGCGCGAGACGGTCGCCCAGGCGTTCGCGGACGAGCTGGGTGCGGGTCGCCGCGCCTGAAGCGCCACCGGGGCATTAGCGAGGCACGCGTCCTCGTAATCACGCTTATTGGCGGGCCCCTATACTTTCCCCTATGGTCCGGGTGCGGAAATTGCGATATGTTCGCCGCCGTTGAGCCCAAAAAGATATCTCAACCTTTTTCCCTACTCTGGAGTTCACATATGCAGATGAAATTAAAACTGACGGTAGCCGCTTCCCTGGCCGCGATGGCCGGCATCGCTGGCGCGCAGGACATGGTCGTGAAGATCGGCCACGTCGCGCCGATGTCCGGTTCCCAGGCCCACTACGGCAAGGACAATGAGAACGGCGTCCGGATGGCGATCGAGGATTTGAACGCGCAGGGCGTCACGATCGGCGGCAAGAAGGTGAAGTTCGAGATCGCGGCGGAAGACGATGCCGCTGATCCGAAACAGGGCACCGCTGCCGCACAGAAACTGTGCGACGCGAAGGTCGCCGGCGTGGTTGGCCACCTGAATTCGGGCACGACAATCCCTGCCTCCAAGGTCTACAACGATTGTGGCATCCCGCACGTCACCGGCGCCGCCACCAATCCCAACCTGACCAAGCCTGGCTACAAGACGACCTACCGCATCATCGCCAACGACAACGCGCTGGGTGCGGGCCTGGCCTTCTACGCGGCCGATGGCCTGAAGCTCAAGAAGATCGCCA
>JBDSWB010000053.1:0-10383 GCA_039926915.1 Ramlibacter sp. | reverse complement strand
GACTGGACGGACTGCTGGACTGCCCCCACTACACCCGTCCGGAAGAGTGGGAGGGGTCGAAGGCGCCGGCCGAACTGCTCTCGGGCCACCATGTCCAGATCGAGCGCTGGCGGCGCGACCGCCGCCTTGAAATCACTGCCCGCCGCCGGCCGGACCTGATCGAGGCGGCCCGGGCGGCCGGGGCGCTGACCCGGGCCGACGAGGCCCTGCTGGCCAAGATGGCTGGAAGTTGTTTATAATCAAAGGCTTTCCGATCCTCTGCCCGGCCGCGGCACCAGCTCTTAAGCTACCGCCGCCCCTAGCGTAGCGCGGGCATGATCCCAGAGGTAAACATGAACCTGATCGAAACCCTCGAACATGAGGAAATCGCCCGCCTGGGCAAGAAGATCCCTGAATTCGCGCCCGGCGACACCGTGATCGTCAGCGTCAACGTCGTCGAAGGCACCCGCAAGCGCGCGCAGGCTTTCGAAGGCGTCGTGATCGCCAAGCGCAATCGCGGCCTGAACAGCGGCTTCACCGTCCGCAAGATTTCCAGCGGTGAAGGCGTGGAGCGCACGTTCCAGACCTACAGCCCGCTGATCGCCGGCATCGAAGTCAAGCGCCGCGGCGATGTGCGCCGCGCCAAGCTGTACTACCTGCGCGACCGCAGCGGCAAGTCGGCCCGGATCAAGGAAAAGCTGGCCCACCGCAACAAGGCCGCCGCCACCGAATAAGCCTTGCCCTTGCAGGAAGCCGCCGCGGGCCATGTGCTTGTGGCGGCTTTTTTCATTGGAACTCTCAATGTCCCTTGACCACGTACCCACGGATACGCCGCTGTCCAAGCTGCCGAATTTCGATCCGCGCACGGTGCCCGTGCTCGGGATCGATTCGCACTTGCCTGCGGTGCACCGCGAGATGCTGGCGCCGGGCGCCTTGCGGGAACGCTTCAAGGCCCCTCCCAACTGGGAACCGGAAGTCTGGAACGAGCGCAAGTTCCTTGACCGCGCCCCTTCCCGGGCTTCCGTGCTGCTGCCGGTGGTGATGCGGGATCGCCCGATGGTGCTTCTGACAGAGCGCACCACGCACCTGTCGACCCACTCGGGGCAGGTGGCTTTCCCCGGCGGCAAGCAGGACGCGACCGACATCGACGCTGCCCATACGGCACTGCGCGAGGCGCATGAGGAAATCGGGCTGGACGCCGGCCTCATCGAGGTGATCGGGCAGATGCCCACTTACACCACAGGTTCACAGTTCATCATCACGCCTGTCGTGGCCCTGGTCAGCCCCGACCATCGCCTCACGCTCAACGAATTCGAAGTGGCCGACGCCTTCGAGGTGCCGCTGGAGTTCCTGATGAACCCCGCGCACCACCACCGCCACGCCCTCGAGTGGTCGGGCGCGCGCCGCGAGTGGTTTTCGATGCCCTACATGGACGGCTCGAACGAGCGCTTCATCTGGGGCGCCACCGCCGCCATGCTGCGCAACTTCTATCGATTCCTGATCGCCTGAAGGGCGCCATGCTGCATCCGGCGCGGACCGCGCGTCGGGGCCGGTATTCGGGGCTTTATGATGGCCGCATGAGCTTCTTTGCCATCCTGTTCGCGCTGCTGATCGAGCAGGTGCGCCCATTGGCGCGGCAGAACATCATCCATGTCTCGCTGCGCAGCTGGGCCCGTTGGGTGAGCCGGAACTTCGACGCCGGCAAGCCGCACCACGGCTGGGTGGCGTGGCTGCTGGCGGTCATCCTGCCGGCGCTGGCGGCGGTGGCGGTGCACTGGTCGCTGGTGCTGTTGCTCGGATGGCCGGTGGCGGTGCTGTGGAGCGTCACCGTCCTGTACATGACACTGGGGTTCCGGCAGTTCAGCCACCACTTCACCAACATCCGCGATGCACTGGAGGCGGGCGACGAGGCCGGTGCGCGCGAAGCGCTGGCGCAATGGCAGCAGGTCGACGCCGGTGAACTGCCGCGCAGCGAAATTGTGCGCCATGTGATTGAGTACTCCGTGTTGGCGGCGCATCGCCATGTGTTCGGTGTGCTTGCATGGTTCTCCGTGCTCGCGGCCTTTGGCCTCGGGCCGGCCGGCGCGGTGCTCTACCGCATGAGCGAATTCGTCAACCGCTACTGGCGGCACCGCAATCGTACCCAGACCCAGCCGGCCAGCGTGGCGCTGCAAACCGCTTCCGCGCAGGCCTGGCACGCCGTGGACTGGCTGCCGGCGCGGATCACCGCGCTGGCGTTCGCCGTGGTGGGAAGTTTCGAGGAAGCCATCGACTGCTGGCGCAACTATGCCCAGCGATTTCCCGACGACAACGACGGCGTGATCCTGGCGGCCACCTCGGGCGCGGTGAACGTGCGGCTGGGTGGCGAGGCCCTGAAGTCGGCCTTCGCGCCCAACACCTCCCAGGGCTTTCGCCCGGTCAGCGTCGACACCATGATCGATACCGAGAGCACGCCGGGCCGCGAAGCGGAAGTCGCCCACCTGCGCAGCATCGTGGGCCTGGTCTGGCGCTCGGTGGTGTTGTGGATGGTGTTGCTGGCGCTGCTCACGCTGGCGCGCCTGCTGGGCTGAGATGACGGCGCCGGACGACGAAAGCGCGCACCAGGCGTTCTGGAGCCCACCAGTGCGGGACCTCAAGCCTTACGTTCTCGGTGAGCAGCCGCGCATTCCCAACCTCGTCAAGCTCAATACGAACGAGAACCCGTACCCGCCTTCGCCCGAAGTCACCGCGGCCATCACGGCCGCTGCGCAGCAGGGCTTGCAGCTGTACCCTGACCCGGAGTCCACCGCGCTGCGCGAGGCGCTTGCCTTGCACCACGGCATCGACGCACGCCAGGTTTTTGCCGGCACCGGCTCGGACGAGGTGCTGGCGCATGCCTTCTGCGCCTTCTTCCGGCAGGACCAGCCACTGCTGATGCCCGACGTCACGTACAGCTTTTACCGCGTGTACTGTCGTCTCTACAACATCGACGCGCAGTGGGTGCCGGTCGACGCCGCGTTGCAGGTCGACGTGGCCGGCTTCGCGGGCCGGCCTGCGGGCGGCGTGGTGATCGCCAATCCGAACGCGCCGACGGGCAGTGCATTGCCCCTCGAAGCGATCGAACGGCTGCTGCAGGCCCAGCCCGACTGCGTGGTGCTGGTGGACGAAGCCTATGTCGACTTCGGCGCGGAAAGCGCCATTCCGCTGATTGCCCGGTACCCGAACCTGCTGGTTGTGCACACCTTGTCAAAATCGCGCTCCCTGGCCGGCTTGCGCGTGGGTTTCGCCGCCGGCCAGCGCCACCTGATCGAAGGGCTGGAGCGGGTGAAGAACAGCTTCAATTCCTACCCGCTCGATCGCCTGGCCCAGGCCGGAGCCATCGCGGCCTACCAGGACCAGCCGTATTTTGAGCAAACCCGAAAGGCGGTCATTGAAGCGCGGGAGGAATTGACCGTGCAGTTGTGGCGGCTCGGCTTCGAGGTATTGCCATCGACCGCCAACTTCCTGTTTGCCCGGCATCCGCAGCAGGACGCGGGCGCATTGGTGGCGCGACTGCGGGATCACGGCGTGCTGGTCCGACACTTCGTGCAGCCCCGGATCGACCAGTTCATGCGAATCAGCATTGGCACGCCGGCGCAGTGCGAAGCCTTGGTTCAGGCATTGAAACTGCTCTTGAGGCCGGCGCCCTTGTGTCGCGATGGCGCGTGTGACTAGAACCGCTCTGGCTGCGAAAGCTCCGCGAACAATTCCCTGTAGATGCGGTAGCGCGAAGGCGTGATGCCGTCTTCTCCGCCGACGGCGGCAATCACGCCGCAGCCCGGCTCGTGCAGGTGCGTGCAGTTGTAGAACTTGCAGTTTCCCATGCGGGCCTTCAGGTCGGGCATGCATTCGGCCAGGCGCGCGGGGTCGATGTGGTTCAGCCCGAATTCCTGGAAGCCGGGCGAATCGATCAGTGCGGTGGTCCGCTCCTTGTCCACCCAGTACAGGGCGGTGCTGGTCGTGGTGTGCTTGCCCGAATTCAGGGCTTGTGAAATCTCACCGGTGAGGACCAGCGCGCCTGGCACCAGCAGGTTGATCAGCGTGCTTTTCCCCGCGCCCGAGGGGCCCAGCACCAGCGTTGTCCTGCCTCGGAGGTGCTTGAGAAGGTGCTCCCGGTCGACCGGCGCCGACAGCCTGAGGCACAACGGCAGCACGCCGTAATGCATGCGCTGGTAGGGCAGAAGACGAGCCCAGGCGCGCTCGAAGGGCTCGACCAGGTCGCTCTTGTTCAGCGCGATCAGCGGTGAAATGCGCTCGCCTTCGGCGGCGATCAACGCGCGGGCAAGCTGGCTCTCGGAAAATTCGGGCTCGGCGGCGATGAGGATCAGCACCTGGTCCAGGTTCGCCGCGAACGACTTGGTCCGGATTTCGTCCTGCCGGTAGAAGAGGTTGCGCCGCTCTTCGACCTTTTCGATGGTGCCTTCGTCGTGGGTGCCTTGCCACAAGACCCTGTCGCCGACGACTGCGGCGCTTTTCTTACCTCGCGGATGGCAGATCAGCCGCTCGCCCTCAGGCGTTTCGACCATGAAGTGCCGGCCGTGACTGGCGACGACCAAGCCGTTGTTGAGGACAGCGCGCTCAGCCACGGAACGCGGCCCCTGCCTTGCCTGCACCGGCGGTCAAGCGCCAATCCTCATCCCAGAAGGCCGTCGACCAGTGACGCGCACTCGAAATCAGTTTCGGACAGGCCGTTGACGTCGTGGGTGTTGAAACGCACCACGCAGCGGTTGTAGTGGACGGACAGGTCCGGGTGATGGTCCTGCGCGTTGGCCACGAACGCCACGGCGTTCACAAACGAGATCGTCTCGTAGTAGTTGGCGAAAGTGTAGGTCTTGTCGATCGCCACATCGGGCCCGTCGCCGGTGAGCTTCCATCCGGGCAGGGCGGCCAGCCTCGTCACGATTTCGGTCGCGGTGAGCGCACGGCGGGGCAGCAGCGACCAGTCCTTCTTCTTCAGCATCGAGGTCATTCGAAAACCTCCGCACAGCGTGCCGCGCTGCCTTGAGCCTTGGGAGCGGCCCGGCGGCTCATGCCGTACTCCCCACGCGGGCGAGCCGTTCAGAAGCGGGCGGGTGCGAGTAATAGAACTTCACGAAGACGGGATCCGGGGTAAGGGTGGACGCGTTGTCCTCGTACAACTTGAGCAGCGCGGTGGACAGGTCCTTGCCGCTGGTCTGCGCAACCGCATAGGCGTCCGCTTCGAACTCGTGCTTGCGCGATAGCAACGCCGTGAACGGCGACACGAAGAAAGAGAACACCGGCACCGCCAGCATGAACAGCAGCAGCGCCAGCGCGTCATTGGGGCCGCTCAGGTTCGGCCTCACGCCCAGGCCGGTGTAGAACCAGGTCTGGGAGGACAGCCAGCCGAGCAGCGCGAAGCCGGCCAGGCTCATGGCGAACAGGCCAGCGATGCGCTTGATGATGTGCTTGTGCTTGAAGTGGCCCAGCTCGTGCGCGAGCACGGCGTCCACCTCGCCAGGCGAGAGTTTCGCCAGCAGCGTGTCGTAGAACACCACCCGCTTGGCCGCACCGAAGCCGGTGAAATAGGCATTCGCATGGGCGCTGCGCTTGCTCCCGTCCATGACGAACAGGCCCTTGGCCGCGAAGCCGCAACGCCGCATCAGCTCGGTGACGCGTGCCTTGAGCGTCTCGTCTTCGAGCGGCTTGAACTTGTTGAAGATCGGCGCGATGAAGGTCGGGTAGGCGACCAGCAGCAGCAAGTTGAACGCCATCCAGACCGCCCAGGCCCAGAGCCACCACAAAGACCCCGCCGCGCCCATCAGCCAGAGGATCAGCGCGGCAATCGGGAGGCCGATCACCGCGCCTAGCAGTGATGACTTGACCAGATCGGCGAGCCAGAGCTTGAGCGTCATCTTGTTGAAGCCGAACCGCTCTTCGATCACGAAGGTCTCGTAGAGGGTCACTGGAAGCTCGATCGCGCCCGTGATGAGGGCGAAGCCGGCAATCAGCGCCAGTTGCTGCGCCATGCCCGAACCGAGCCCGTCCAGAAGGTGCTGGTTCAGCGCTGCCAGCCCGCCAAGCAGCGTCCACGCGACCAGTACAGCGGTACCAAAGGCGAGTTCCAGCAGACCGAAGCGGGTCTTGGTCATCGTGTAGTCCGCCGCTTTCTGGTGTGCGCCCAGCGTGATGGTGCCCGCGAATGCGGCCGGCACATTATCGCGATGCCGCGCAACGTGCCGGACCTGCCGCGTCGCCAGCCAGAACTTGACACCCAGGCCGGCCAGCAGGAAGGCCGCGAAGGTGAGGGTGAGCATGTCGGAGGCGGTCATCCACCTTAGTTTAGGCCATCGGCGACAATCGCAAGGATGTCAGAAATCGTCCCCGAAACACCCGCCGCGCTGGCCAAGAGCGACCTGAACCTCATCTGGCTGGATTGCGAAATGACCGGGCTCGATCCGGAAGCCGACCGCCTGATCGAGATTGCCGTGATCGTCACCGGCCCCGATCTCACGCCGCGCATCGAAGGCCCGGTGCTGGTGATTCACCAGTCCGATGAACAGCTCGACCGCATGGACGCCTGGAACAAGGGCACGCATGGCCGCAGCGGACTCATCGACAAGGTCAAGGCGTCGGCAGTGACTGAAGCGCAGGCCGAGCAGGAGGTGCTTGAGTTCCTGACGCGTTACGTGCCCAAGGGGTCCACGCCGATGTGTGGCAACACCATCAGCCAGGACCGCCGGTTCCTGGTGAAGTACATGCCGAAACTGGAAGCCTTCTTCCACTACCGCAACATCGACGTGAGCACGCTGAAGGAGCTGGCCAAGCGCTGGCGCCCCGATGTCTACGCCGGTTTTCGAAAGCAGCAGAAGCACACCGCCCTGGCCGACGTGCAAGAGTCGATCGACGAGCTCGCGCATTACCGCGAGCAGTTCCTCAAGCTTGCTCAGTAGGCGGCGACGTACTCCACGGCACCGGTGTCGCCGTCCAGGATCATGTCGTATGGATACCAGTAGATGTCCTCATAGCCATATTCGTCGATGTACGAATAGCCGATCCAGGTGGTGCCCAAATACTGGTACTGCGCCAGCACGATCGGAGACTGCCGCGTGTCCAGGGCGGCCAATTTCTTGTTCGTCTTGTACTTCGTCACCGGGACTTCGCCCTTGGTGTCGTGCTTGGCGTGAAACCCTGCGATCTTCCCGTCCTTCACGTCGACCGAAACGGTATGGGCGCCGTTCTTGCCTAACTTGTGGTTGCCGTTGACCTTGATCTTCTCGCCCAGCAGGTCCTTGCCGTTCTTGTGCTTCGCGCCCTTGGCCTTACCGTGGCCGCCGCCTTTGTCCTTGTCTTTGTCGTGGCCCTTTCCCTGGGCGAAGGCCAAGCTCGTCACACCCAGGCCGGATAGGGCGATTGCCGCACTCAGTACGCGTCGTGTCTGGTCCATGTCGAAGTCTCCCTGTCGGGCCGGCCGCTGGCGGGATGCCGATGCGCGCCGGAAGACTTCTTATTGCACTCAGCGGCGCGGCCTTATGTAGGACAGTCACGCGTGAAGCGGTCCGGTCGAGCGCGTTTACTCCCGACACACTGCTCCACGGCTTGCGGGAAAACCCTGAACGTGCCATAATCGGCGGCTCGGCTGCGAAAAGCAGCCCTCGTGCATCTCCCTTCACACTCGGTTCATCCGACGAAATCCATACAGCGCCCCGGCGCCGTATCGTCGAAACAGCGCGCAGCGCTGCGAACCACCAGAGCCTTCGGGCCTGACAGTCGTTTGATGGTTGATGTTTCTTAACCATTGACGACAACGTCGCCTCCCCGGCGGCGGATTCGACAAGCGCCCCCCGCAGGGGCGCGTGCGTGTGAGTAACTCATGACCGACACTTTTGAAGTGCAGGGCGACTGTTCGCCTGTGCAAGCCATCACCGATGCCTCGTTCGATTCGTCGAGCGTGCAGAAGATCGATACTTTTCCGCCGGAATCCGAAGTTCAAGCTGAAGCTCCGGTCCTGCCGAACGGCTTCCTGAAGCTGGGCCTGGCGCCCGAACTGGTTCGCGCCGTGGAAGACCTGGGCTTTGCCCAGCCGACCCCGGTGCAGGACCAGGTGATCCCGCTGGCCATGCCCACGGACAGTGAAGCCATCGGCTTCATAGACCTGATGGTGTCAGCCCAGACCGGCAGCGGCAAGACCGCGGCCTTCCTGCTGCCCGTCCTGCACACGCTGCTGAAGCAGCAGGCCGACGCCGAAGCCAGGGAGCGCACCGACTACGAGCAGGCCGTGGCCGAGGCGGCGGCCAGGGGCGAGCCGGCTCCCAAGCGCGCCAAGCGCAAGGACCCGACCAGCTCCCGCAACTTCAAGGCCGCCACCCCCGGCGCGCTGATCCTGTGCCCGACGCGCGAACTCGCGCAGCAGGTGGCGCACGACGCCATCGACCTGGTCAAGCATTGCCGTGGCCTGCGTGTCGCCAATGTGGTGGGCGGCATGCCTTACCAGATGCAGATCGCCAAGCTGCAGAACGCCGACCTCGTCGTGGCCACACCCGGCCGCCTGCTGGACCTGCAGCGCTCGATGCAGATCAAGCTCGACCAGGTTCAGTTCCTGGTGGTTGATGAAGGCGACCGCATGCTGGACCTCGGCTTCGCCGACGACCTGGCCGAAGTCAACCAGCTCACGATCGCCCGCAAGCAGACCATGATGTTCAGCGCAACGTTTGCGCCGCGCATCCAGCAGCTCGCCGCGCGCGTCATGCGCCAGCCGCGCAAGATCCAGATCGACAACCCGCAAGAGAAGCACGCCAACATCAAGCAGGTGCTGTTCTGGGCCGACAACGCCCAGCACAAGCGCAAGCTGCTTGACCACTGGCTGCGCGACACCACCATCAACCAGGCCATCGTCTTCGCCAGCACCCAGATCGAGTGCGACGGCCTGGCCAATGACCTGCAGCAGGCCGGCTTCGACGCCGTGGCGCTGCACGGCGCGCTGAACCAGGGCTTGCGCAACCGCCGCCTCATGGCGCTGCGCCAGGGCCATGTGCAGGTGCTGGTGGCCACTGACGTCGCTGCGCGCGGCATTGACGTGCCCACCATCACCCACGTCTTCAACTTCGGCCTGCCGATGAAGGCCGAGGACTACACACACCGGATTGGCCGCACCGGCCGCGCCGGGCGCGACGGCCTGGCCGTCACCTTCGCCGAGTTCCGTGACCGCCGCAAGATTTTCGACATCGAAGCGTACAGCCGCCAGCCGTTCAAGGCCGAGACCGTTCCGGGTCTGGAGCCGCAGCAGCGCATGCCCGCGTCCCGCCCCGCGGGCGGATTCAATGACCGGTCAGGGCGCGAGAACCATTCGCGCGACCGCAAGTTCGGCGCCCCTCGCACCACGGGTTTCGGCGGTAACCATGCACCGCGTGAAGAACGTGGCTTTGAGCACCGCCGTGCCGGCAGCGACAGCTACGCTGGCAAGACCGGCTTCAACGACCGCTTCTCTGCGCCCCGTAACACGGGCTTCGTGCCCCGCAACGACGGCTTTGCTGCCCGTGGCGATGGTGCAGCGCGCGAAGGCTTCGCCCCGCGCGGCGACTTCGTGCCGCGCGCCAAGCCAGTTTTCGACAAGGCAGCCCGCCCCGGCAACGGCGGCAAGGTGTTCGTGCCGCGTGACATCAAGAAGCGTCCGTACAAGCCGGCAAATTGATGAGCAATCCGGACTGAGGTCCATGCACGAGAAAAAGGCCGGCGCGATTGCCGGCCTTTTTGTCTCGGGCCGCGAGTCAGCGGATCAGCCGCTGGCCGTCACCGCCTGGCCGATGTCCGGCCAGCGGCGGTGCACGAAGATCCAAGCCAGCAGGCCCACGCTCATCATCAATAGCGACGTGACGGCGATCACGCGGGTCGAGTGCATGACCAGCGGGGCGACGGCGCCCGCGACCAGGCCGTTGGCCGTGGAGCCGATCACCGCCTGCAGCGACGACGCCATGCCGCGCCGTTCGGGATGCAGGTCCAGCACCAGCAGCGTCACCACCGGCACCATCAGGGCCCAGCCGAAAGCGAATACCGCGATCGGCACGAGCGCCCATGCGGCAGTGGGCGTGAACACGAAGTTGGCCGCCACGTTGGCCAGGGAGACCAGCAGCATGATCGTGAAGCCGTAGCGGATCTGCAACCGCGGCGTCACCCTTCCCGCCAGCCTGCCGCTGACCCAGGCGCCGCCCATGATCCCGGCGATGGTCAGCAGGAAGAACCAGAAGAATTGCGTCGGCGCCAGGCCCAGGTGTTCGCCCAGGAACGCGGGCGCGCACAGCACATAGAGGAACATGCCGTTGAACGGCACGCCGCTGGCCAGCGCCAGCAGCAGGAAGCGCGGATTGGCGCCGAGCTGCCAATACCCCTGCATCAGGTTGCGCACGTTGAACGGCTGGCGTTGCGAAACGT
>JBDSWB010000052.1:0-7274 GCA_039926915.1 Ramlibacter sp. | reverse complement strand
AGGAGCGCGCCAAGCCTCTGGGCGGCCTGCTGCCCCACGCTCAGCCGTTCGCGGGCGACCCGGACGGAACGCCGGAGCAACGTGCTGACTTCGAATTGTCGCGCGTCAATTTCCTGGCTTTGGTCTTCTGCCTGATGGTGGGCACCGCGGGGCTGCCTCACCTGCTGACACGCTTCTACACAACGCCCACGGTGGCGGATGCGCGTTCGTCGGTCGGCTGGGCGCTGTTCTTCATCGCCTTGCTCTACCTCAGCGTTCCCGCGCTGGCCGTGCTTGTGAAGTTCGAGGTGATGCAGGGCCTGGTCGGCACCAGCTTCGACGCGCTCCCGTCCTGGATCCTGCAGTGGGCGAAAGTGGACGCGTCGCTCATCTCGGTGAGTGACGTCAATGGCGACGGCATCGTGCAGTTCGGCGAGATCCGCCTGGGCGCCGACATCATCATGCTGGCCACGCCGGAGATCGGCGGCATGCCTTATGTCGTGTCGGGGCTGGTGGCTGCGGGTGGCCTCGCCGCCGCGCTGTCCACGGCCGACGGGCTGCTGCTCACCATAAGCAATGCGATGGTCCGGGATGTGTACTGCCAGGAGATCGGTCACGATGTCACGCCGGAGCAGCGCGTGATCCTGTCGAAATTCGCGCTGCTGGCCGTGGCGCTGGTCGCCGCCATGGTGGCGTCGCTCAAGCCCGCCGACATCCTGCCGCTGGTCTCCGCGTCGTTCTCGCTCGCGGCCTCGGCGTTCGTGCCGGCGATGGTGCTGGGAATCTTCTGGAAGGGGGCCACACGCGCCGGCGCGGTGGCGGGCATACTGGCCGGACTGGGCATCACGTTGTATTACATGCTGGTGAATTCGGCGTCGATCCGCTCGATATTCAAGCTGCAACCGGATCCTTCGCTTTGGTTCGGAATCGTACCGGTGTCGGCCGGTGTATTCGGCGTGGCACTGGGATTCGGGGTGACGTTCGTTGTCAGCCTGCTCACCCTGCGCGCCGACTGATTTCAACCCTCAGGCATGTGGGCCTGAGCTTCGGCCGCGAACTGCGCGGCCACGTTGGACCCGACGAATTGGCGAAGCATGCCTTCAGCGCGCGTCACCGCGATCTGAAAATCGTGGACATTGCGCGCTCCCTCGATCCGCAGGCACAGCTCTTCGGCGTTAGGCCCCAGCAGGTCAGTGAGGCGGCGTGAGACGAAACGCTGGGCTTGGAGCAAGGTGACTGGAGGACCGGCCGCCGGGGCAAGGGGGGCGGGTGCGCTCGCGGTAGCCGCAGTGCTGGGCGCCTCCGGCGCCGCCTCTGCGCCCGCCACCGGCTCGATGAAGCCCTGTTCCAGCAATTGCGTCAACAGTTGCTCCGTGTCGCCCAGCATCTGACCCACGCGATCCAGCTCACCGAACCCCTTCTTGCCATCGACCTGGATCAGCAAGGACCGCTGTTTGGGTCCGAGCCCGTGCTGGCGGGTGGCGATGGCCTCGCTGCCTTTCGATGACTTGCGATAAACGGCGTTTTTCTGGATCACTTCGGGATGCCCTTCGATACGGGCCAAATTTGTCAGATCAGTGTAAGCAAACGAGAACTCGACGTCACCGGATCTTTCACTGCAGGCTTAGGCTTGATAGCTCTATAGCAACACACATAGGTGCCCTGTGGGGGCGAAACCGTCTGGGGTAATCCCTGAGGGGGTTTACGCACTGCGGCAGAGTCTTTGTAAGGAAAGAGTAAGCGCCCCTGCAAACCATGCAAGCCAATCCAACACCGTTGGGGGAGACAGATTGCTCACTGTTGTCAGCATCTTCAAGCTCTTGGCCGAAATCGCCATGATGGCCCTGCTGGGGCAGGGCGTCCTGGCGCTCCTGGCCGGCGCCAGGCGTGAGCAGAACTTGTTCTATCAGCTGCTGCAAGTGCTCACAAGGCCTTTCCTGGCCGGTACTCGCTACATCACTCCCCGGGTTGTGATTGACCGCCACGTGCCCATCGTGACGGCCCTCCTGCTGGCTTTCATCTGGTTGGCCGCCACGATCACCAAGATCAGCATCTGCGTCCGGATCGGCGTGGAGCAATGCAAATGATGCAGGGCCTGCGCTACCGGGGCTTCAAGTGGCGGGCCATTGCCTTGCTGGTCTTCGGGCGGCAGAAGGCCGCGCTCGAGCTGTTCGACGCGATGCTCGCCGAGTTCCCAGGGGACAGCTATGGCCTCGCCAGCAAGGCACACCTGCTCGCCCAGCAGGGTCGCAAGCGGGCTGCGGTCGACACACTACGCCAGCTCGTGGAAACCGACCCGGCCAATGGCAGACACTGGTTCAACTACGGCTTCCTCCTCGAGGACCTCGGCGACTATGCAGAGGCGGAAGCGGCATTCCGCCGGTCGACCGAACTCAGCCCCAAGCTCGATCGGGCCTGGTATGGGCTGGGACTGGTGCTGATCCGCCTTCAGCGCTTCGACGAAGCACTTGTCGCGCTGAAGAAGAACACCCAATTGCAACCCATGAGCCCCTACGGCTGGTATCAGCTGGCGCGGGTTCATGTAGACCGGCACGAACCGGAAGAGGCGCTGCGCATCATCAGGCACCTCAAGCGGTTCGAGCCGAAAGTGGCCGCTCAGCTGGAACGCGAGACGGGTATTTTCGTCCCGCCCGCCAGCTGAGGGGGTATTTCAGGCGCGGCCTGGGTTGCGAGCCGGCAAGAGCCGGGGGTCGTGTGGTGGCAACAGCCCGCGAGGGCGACAACAGGAGACAACAACATGCAGCTGACCGAAGGACACCGGGAGTATTGGCGAAAGAACCTCCGCATCACGGGACTTCTGCTCGTGATCTGGTTCGTCGTCACGTACGTCGTGGGCTTCTACGCCCGTGATCTCAACTTCAACTTTTTTGGCTGGCCGTTCAGTTTCTGGATGGGCGCCCAGGGCTCACTGATCGTCTATGTGGCGATCATCTGGTTCTACGCCCGCTACATGAACCACCTCGACCAGGAATTCGGCGTCGCCGAGGAGGAATAAGTCATGGCTGTCTTCTCACACTCCGCCGGTACCGGCGCCGCCGCCAACGCGGCCTTCAAAAAGCAGCTGACCAAGGTTTACACCTTCTACACCGGGGGCTTCATTGCCTTCGTGATCGTGCTGGCCATCCTCGAACAGTTCGGACTCAAGCGCGAGTGGATCGGTTTCATCTTCCTGATGGCCACCATCGGCCTGTATGCCGGCATCGGCATCATGAGCCGGACCACCGACGCGGCCGAGTACTACGTCGCGGGGCGAAGAGTACCGGCCGTCTACAACGGCATGGCGACCGGTGCCGACTGGATGTCGGCGGCGTCGTTCATCGGTATGGCCGGTACGCTGTACCTCACCGGGTACGGTGGCCTGGCCTTCATCATGGGATGGACCGGCGGTTACGTGCTGGTGGCCCTGCTGCTGGCGCCCTACCTGCGCAAGTTCGGGCAATTCACCATTCCCGACTTCCTGGGCGAGCGCTACGGCGGCAACCTGCCGCGCTTCATCGGTATCGTCGCCGCCATTCTCTGCTCGTTCACCTATGTGGTGGCGCAGATCTATGGCGTGGGCATCATCACCACGCGGCTGACGGGCGTGGCGTTCGAGCTCGGCATTTTCCTGGGCTTGGGCGGCATTCTGGTGTGCTCGTTCCTGGGTGGCATGCGTGCGGTGACCTGGACGCAGGTGGCGCAGTACATCATCCTGATCATGGCCTACATGATCCCGGTGGTGTGGCTGGCCGTGAAACAGACCGGCGTGCCGATCCCACAGGCGATCTACGGCTACCAGCTCGAGAAGGTGACGAAGCGCGGCGATGAACTGCGCAAGGACCCGAAAGAACTGGAAGTGGTGGCCATTTTCAAGAAACGCGCCGACGATTTCGACGCCAAATTGAAGGACATCCCAGCCGCAATGGCTGCGGACAAAGCGGCTGCCGAGAAGAAGCTGGCCGACCTCAAGGCCGTGAACGGCATGGCCTCCCAGGTGACTGCGGCCGAGAAGGAACTGGCGGCTGTGCCGAAGGACGCCGCAGCCGCAAAGGACGTGTGGACCAAGGCGAAGACGGAAAACCTCAGTCGGGCCAGGCCACTCGGCGGCATGCCCAACCACGCACAGATCTTCGCCGGTGACCCGGACGGCGATGCGGCGGCACAGAAGACGTTCAACGAGTCGCGACGCAACTTCCTGGCGCTGATCTTCTGCCTGATGGTGGGCACGGCCGCGTTGCCGCACATCCTGATGCGGTACTACACCACGCCGAGCGTGAAGGATGCGCGTGACTCAGTCACCTGGTCACTGTTCTTCATCTTCCTGCTGTATTTCACTGCGCCGGCGCTCGCGGTGCTGGTGAAGTACGAGATCTTCAATGTGCTGGTCGGAACGCCGTTCGACAAGTTGCCGGCGTGGATTGCCAACTGGCAGCGGGTTGACCCGGGATTGTTGTCGGTGGTCGACGTCAACAAGGACGGCATCTTTCAGCTGAGCGAGATGAAGATCGGCGGCGACATCGTGGTGCTGGCCACCCCGGAAATCGGGGGCCTGCCCTACGTCATTTCGGGGCTGGTGGCTGCGGGCGGCCTGGCTGCTGCGCTGTCGACGGCGGACGGCCTGTTGCTGACCATCGCGAACGCGCTGAGCCATGACCTTTACTACAAGATGATCGACCCGAACGCCTCTACGGCCAAGCGGGTGACGCTGTCGAAGATGCTGCTCCTGGTGGTCGCGCTCGCGGCGGCCGCGGTGGCGTCGCAGAAACCTGCGGACATCCTGTTCCTGGTTTCGGCGGCGTTCTCGTTCGCGGCGGCGTCGTTCTTCCCGGCGCTCGTGCTCGGGATCTTCTGGAAGCGCGCCAACGGCATTGCCGCTTCGCTGGGCATGGTCGCCGGCCTGGGCACCACGTTCTATTACATGGCGACCACACAGCCCTGGATGCGCGGCATTTTTGGCGTCACCTCGCCGATCGCCGACAACATCTGGTGGGGCATCAGCTCGATCTCGGCCGGCCTGTTTGGCGTGCCTGTGGGCTTTGCGGTGATCATCATCGTCAGCCTGCTCACGCCGGCGCCCAGCGCCAAGATCCAGGAACTGGTGGAGCACGTGCGCTATCCGAGCCTGAAGGGCGCGGCTAAGAGTCTGGTGCACTGATCGCCGGTGACGTTGAAAAGCCCCGTGGCCTGATGGCCACGGGGCTTTTTCAATTTGATGCCGGGAACGGGATCAGGCTTCCGTGTTGATCGCCCACTTGTGGGCGCACTTGCGGCAGCAGACTTCGGTTTCGTTTCGAGTGCGGTTGTCGCCTACAACGCCGAAACGTCCGTATTCGCCGCAGTTCGGGCAGTTCGCCTGACTGGCGATTTCTTCCGCGCGCATCATGAGGAACAGGTAGCGGCGCAATGCCCACAGGCCGATGCCCGCGCAGGCCACTACAAACACTGCGTTCTCCAGGTGGACGGCAGGACCGTCACGAAAGCCTTCCATGCTTGCCATCAGTGCAATCACGCTGAGGATCGACAGCACCATGTGCGCATGGCCGGAAAGCAATTCGCGCTCGTACCATTTGCGAAAACCCAGGCGCCGCATGCGCTCGGCGAGCGAATCGCGGGGTGCCTCGAGCGCAGACATGAGCCCATCATCTCAAAAGACGTGCCGCCTGTGCGGGGCAGGCACAACAATCTTCCAAACTAGTCTATTCTTACTAACTGATGCGCCTGACGCTACGTGCGCCTTCAAGCCAACCGGCGCACGAGGTGTGCTTGCGCGAGACGCTCGCCGGTTGCAAACTCCTGCCGGAGCCGGGAATGCGGCACGGAGGCGAAACACATGATCATCAGCAAGACGCTGGAAGGGCAGAGGGTCCTCAAGGACCGCTCGGTACCGCTCACGCCTCACCAGCGCTCAGTCTTCATTCTTGTCGACGGCAAGCGGACGGTGGAGGAGTTGCTGGCGTTGACCAGGGCCAACGGCGTGACCAGACCCGATATCGACAGGTTGCTGGAGCTGGGGCTGGTCGCCGAGTTGTCGAAGGCCGCGGCCATGGCGCTGGCCAACGCGACGAAACTGGAAGCCAAGCGGTCGGGCCGAACGCTGGAGGAGCGCTACGAGCGGGCCCATCCCGTGGCAGCCATGCTGACTTCGCACTTGGGCATCCGTGGTCGCAACCTCAATTTCGCTGTGATGTCGGCCATGAACTACATGGACCTGCTCGCCCTGGCGCCGCGCATCCGGGAGGCTGTCGGCGAGGAGCGCTTCGCCATGCTCGACCAGCTTCTGAACAACTAGGCCAGCGAGCCTGCCCCCGATTCCCCCGAGCGAGCTATAATCGCGGGCTTTCCCCTTGCTGCACTGGCACCTGACGCGCCGGGCAGCTCCAACCCAGGCCAGGCCCCGCGCCGTGGCTCGATCCACAAGGAGTTCTATGCGTCATTATGAAATCATCTTGCTGATCCACCCGGACCAGAGCGAACAGGTTCCGGCCATGCTGGAGCGCTACAAGGGCATGATCACTGCCGGCGGCGGCAAAGTGCACCGCGTGGAAGACTGGGGCCGCCGCCAGCTGGCCTACCAGATCAACAAGCTCGCCAAGGCCCACTACCTGTGCGTGAACATCGAGGCCGACCAACCCGTCATGGCCGAACTGGAACACGCTTTCCGCTTCAACGACGCCGTGCTGCGTCACCTTACCGTGGTCCGGAAGAAGGCCGACAGCGGCCCGTCCTCGATGATGAGGACTGTCGAGCGCGAAGAAGCGCGCAAGGCGCAACAGGCGGAGTACCAGTCGTAAGCGGCTGACGCCGGGAAGTGAACCAGCTCGTTTTGAGCGCCAGTATCGCCGAGGCCAGTGCCCTTCGATACACCCCCGCCGGTCTGCCGGCCCTGGATTTCAGGCTCGAACATGAGTCCGAAGTCACCGAAGCAGGGCAGGCCCGGCAGGTGAAAGTGGCGATCAGGGCGTTGGCCTTTGGCAGCCTGGCGGAAACGCTGCGCAACCAGGCCATCGGCAGCAGCTGGAAGTTCACGGGATTCCTGGCGACACCGCGTAACGGCAAGCACCCCGCTTTCCACATTCAGTCATTCGATCCAGCTTAATAGCTCTTTGTTTTTGCGGGACAGGTCTTCAGCTCTGTCCACAACACTTTAGAAAGGTCCCTCATGGCCACGTTCAAGAAATTCAACAAGGACAAGCGTCCGAAGCGCAACACCCAGTCGCTGCTGTTCAAGCGCAAGCGCTTTTGCCGCTTCACCGTCGCCGGCGTCGAGGAAATCGACTACAAGGACGTCGACACCC
>JBDSWB010000051.1:0-11878 GCA_039926915.1 Ramlibacter sp. | reverse complement strand
GCGGCGGCGGCTCGGACGCCGGCGACTTGCCTTCGAAGGAAGTTCGCACCTATTACTTCAGCCTGCCCACTGCGCAGGCGGACACCGAGTATTTCCTGGTCGCCGGCACCGTTCACCACAAGTTGCTCAAGGCGACCCCGGAGCACTACGCGGCGCTTCGCGCCAACATTTCCTCGATGCCGGCGAGCGGCCTCAGCCACGTGGTGGAGAGCATCCAGCTGTCCGCGACCAGCCCGCAGGTCTGCTACGTCAAGGGCGTGTACGGTCCGGGGCCTGCCGACTGGAAGATGCACAACCTGCTGTACCACGTGCCGTCCAGCGGCGTGGCCGCGGCCTCCACGCTCAGGACGGCGGCGTGCAAGTCTGCCGCCGACCTGCAGCGCCAGGCGTTCACCGCCTGCCCCGGTGGTTCGGCTGAAATTGACGCGTTGATTGCGGGCGCAACGTTCTGCAACGATCCCGCGTACGACGACTACAAAGACTATTTTGACCACGCGGTGGCCTTGATCTCGCACCATCCCGAAATCGGCTCTTTCGACAAGACCGCGCTGGCCTACGTGCAGCAGAACATCATCTGCGCAGACCCGAGTGTCTTCGACCTGGCACTTTCGCTGTTTCGCCAGGGCCCCGCCACCACGACGCCCGGGGGCTGGGCCACACTGGTGCCCTTCATTGACCCCAACACCGGAAAGGTCCGCATCGATACGCACGGGCAGCAAGTCTGCTCGGTGCTTCATTCGACGACAACGCTGCAGCTGGCGGGCCTGGCGATGCAGAGCGTTCTGACCACCATCAAGAACGATCCCCAACTCGGCGTCAACATCACCAACCTGAAGCCCGACGATCTCAATGACGCGCTGAAGGGAAAGACGTGGGCGGTGCGACACGGCACGCCCACCGCACCCGGCCTGGGGACGGGCACCAGCGCCCTGTTCACGCGCACGCCGGTGGCAGATGCGGCCGCCACCTTCACGGCACGCGACGTTTCAGCCGCCCCCGGCATGTCGATCACCAACTTTTCGGCGACCGGCCGAACGGTGAGCTTCACGGTCACGAACTGGTACCTGCGCTACCTGGGCCTGTACGCACGGTTCCTGGACGGCAACGGCAACCCTATCGCCCTTACCAAATTGTCGGTGGCCGATCAATTCCCCTACGGCATCCTGAACGGCACGTACGACGGCTTCATCGCCATCGTCAACCAGGAGCTGGTGATCCTGGGTATCCCCGTCAAGCAGAACACGCAGGACTTCACGATCAAGGTGCCGGATGCCGCCGCGTCGGTGCGCATCCTGGCGGGCGGGCTGGGCATCGGGACCAAGGATTATCCCGACACCATCGACGCCGGCGCCACCATGACGGCGGTGCTGGACCTGGCGCTGCCGGGGCTGTTCCTGATGATGGGCGCCACGGCCGGCTACGTCTCGCTGTCGCAAAAACTGTCGTTGGCGAACAAGCTTCTGATCAGCACGGTACAAATCGTCATCGCCGCGATCGTAGACGCCGGAATCTACGCCAACTACCACGAGGCATCGCAATTCAAGAACCTGATCGCCCCGATCGCAAAGATGCTTCTGAGTAGCGCGAAGGAGCTTTACACCCTGGTCGTCGAAGCGCTGGCCGAAGGCGAGGCCATCGGCGTGGCGGAAGACTGCATCCCTTTCGGCATCGGCTTCGCGTTGCAGGCTGTCATGTCTCTGGCCACCGCCGCGCAGATCATCGAGACCGGGGCCCAGGTTGCCCAGTCGCCATGGACCTACGACACCGTCGCCGCCTTCACCCACGACCTCACCGTCACCATCAACCACGACGCTGCCGACGTCGCCGGGTTTCCGGCGACTGCCGCGAACTACCGGCTCATCGCGGTGTGCGACGGCAGTTCACCACGCGACTCCGGCCTTCTCGCCATGCCCGGGGGAACGCGCACTGCGCCGCTCACCTACACCTTCAAATCGCTGCCCTCCGGCGGCAAGGTAAACATCTCGGTTGCGTTCAAGTCCGCCACCGACACGCTCGTCGGCGCGGGCGCGACCGGTCAAATCTCGAACATCGGTAGCGCCGCCAGCATCACGATCAAAGAAGTGCTGGTGCCGCTGACGACGTCCACTCGCTACTCGCACAAGCAGAAGACGGCCCTGGACGCCACCGGCAAGCACATCTGGGCGCCCACCACCACCGCGCCACCCGCGCCGGCATTGAACTGCGGCAACCCGGAAGGCAACCTGTGCGAGCTGGTCGGCATCACGCTGAGCGAGCCGTTCGGCGCGGTGGGCTTCGGGTGGAAAGCATCGAGCCGGGGGGTGACATCCTTCACCGGCGCCACCGGGCAGCTCTACCAGTTCGCCAATATCTCGTTCACTGAGGATCCGCAGAAGGGCTACGTTTCGTCGGGCGTCGGGTTCCCCTTGCCGGCGCGCATTGCATACGGTCGCGCGAGCCCGACGAGCAGCAGTTTCTACATCGACACGACCACCGGCAAGAGCCTGGTGCGTCGCATCAACATGGTCGGCGTGGACAAGCCGCCGACCTTCGACGGCCCCGGCTCCAACCGCAGCGTCGGGCGATTCAACTTTGCTTCCGACGCTTTCCTGATCCATCCCACCGGAAAGCTGATCAGCTTCAATTCGGCGAGCAGCAAGATGGAAGTGCTCACGCCATCCGAGACGCCGACCGCCGACGCCAACGCCGTGACGGCCATGTCGCTCTCCGGCCCGGGGACGCGCGAGGGCCTGCTCAAGGGGCCGGTGTGCGCCGCCGTCGCGCCCGACGGCGCCATCTATGTAATCGAAGCCGGCAACAACCGCATCCAGGCGTTCGACACCGGCGCCAATCCTGCGCCGGTGTTCGGAGCATCGACCACCATGGCGCTGAATGCGCGAAACCCCGTGACCTATCTCGACTTGACCGTCGAATTCACCGGCTTCATCTACGTGCTGCTGCTCGATGCCAATGGTGTGTTCGTGCTCGACATCTACAGGAAGGACGGCACATTCCTCTCGTCGACCACCGACCTTCGCGCCTCCAAGCTCGCCATCGACCTGTTCCGCAACACCTACACCCTGAACTTCGAGAACATCGGCAAGGGCGGCGTCGTCGAGCCCTCGGTCAGTCTGTGGATCCCGAGCACCTGACGACTGCGCAATCAGCGGCTGGTGGACAAGGTGGAAGGGTTGCGACCCGCCAGCTCCGGCTGCATCTTCAGCCGCTGCGGCGCGCTGTAGCAAAGAAAGCGCTTGTTCGCGGCGCGGCCTATCGCGCACAGACCCAGGCGCTGCGCAATGGCGTGTCCCATCTGCGTGATGCCGCTGCGCGAGACGACGATGGGCACCCCCATCTGCGCCGACTTCATGACCATCTCGCTGGTGAGGCGCCCGGTCGTGTAGAAAATCTTGTCGGCCGCCTGTATCGGCGGCTGCTGCAGCCACATCCAGCCGGCGATGGTGTCGATGGCATTGTGGCGCCCCACGTCTTCCACGAACAGCAGCATCTCCTCGCCATGGAACAGCGCGCAGCCGTGCACCGAGCCGGCCGACTTGTACGTGCTCTCCTGAAGGCGAATCGCATTGAGCAGTCCGTAGAGCTGGGCCTGGGTGATCGAAGCCTCTGGCAGGTGGATCGAGTCGACCTCGTCCATCAGCCCGCCGAAGACGCTGCCCTGCCCGCAACCCGTCGTGACCACCCGGGTCGCCGTGCGCTCTTCTATCCTGTCGATGCCCGCGCGGGTCTTCACCGCGGCCGAGCCCACTTCCCAGTCCACGGTGATCGCCTCCACCTCGTCCACCGAGTCCACCAGGCGCTGGTTGCGCAGGTAGCCCAGCACCAGCCATTCCGGCCGCGCGCCCAGGGTCATCAGCGTCACCAGTTCGCGCTTGTCCACATAGACAGTGAGTGCCCGCTCGGCCGGGATCGAGATGACGTCGGGTTCACCGTGCTCGTTGATGATCTCGATCTCGCGCGTCAGAGGTTCACGCGCTTCGGTGAGGAAAGGCAAGGGCATGCGTGGGAGGCTACCGCAAAGAATCCGGCTGCGCGCGCTTGCGGATTTTATTCCAGGGCCACCGCGGATCCGGCTCCGCCGGTCCGAAGGCGCTTCGGGGGTGGACCTATTTCTTCGCCGGCGCCATCTCAGCCGAATTCTGCTTGACGCTGGGCGGGCTGGCCGCCGTGCCGGTAGGCGAATGGGCGCCCGCGGTTTCCAGCGGCTTCTGCTCCGGCGGGTTATAGGCGAACGGGCCGGGTTCACTACACGGAGGCGGCGGCGCCGACGCAACCGGCGTGCCGGAGGCGGTGGCGCTGGGTGCCGACGCACCGGCGGCAGCCGGTTTCACGGGGGGCGCGGTCTTGGCTGCGACAGGCACCACCTTGCCCGAGCTCCTGGCAAAGGCGGCGGCCACCTTGTCCTGCGCCTTGCAAAGCTGGTAGCCGTCGACCTTGGCCTGCCAGGCGGCCTTGGCCGCTGCCTCCGCGGCCTTGGCCTTGGCGGCGTCGTCCAGCGGCGGCAACTTGGCCAGCGCCAGGCCGCAGGCCGCCAACAGGAGGCTGGATGCAAATACTGATTTCATGCGTGCGATCTCCTGCTGAGGATTCAAGCGGGCCGGGCGGTTTCGACGTCGTCCGCCGCCACCAGCGGATGGCTGCGCTGGGCCGGTATCTTGCCGGCCTTCACGTCCTCGTACCAGTACAGGTGGTGCTCCCTCGCCCATTCCTCGCCCACATAACCTCGGCGCATGGCAGTGTAGGCGCCGCGCATTCCGAGCGTGCCGATGTAGATGTGGCCCGCGAACAGGCAGAGCATCAGGACGGCCGACACGTTGTGGAACATATGGGCGTACTGCATGCCCATGCGGTCGTAGGAGATGCCGGGAATCAGCTTGTCCATCACCAGGCCGGACGATACGATGAAGAAGCCGAGGAACAGCACGCCGCCCCAGAATACGATCTTCTCGCCGGCGTTGAAGCGGTTGGACGGTGGCTCATGGCTGGTCGACTTGCCGAACAGGCCGCCTCCGCCCAGCAACCAGCCCAGGTCGCCGCGCTGCGGGAAGTTGTCGCGCACGAAGGTGATGAACATGATCACCAGCGAGACCGCGAAGACCGGCCCGGCGAAGTTGTGCAAGGTCTTGAGCAGGTAGGTCAACGCTCCGAACAGGGTGCCGCCCATCAGCGGCAGCAGGAAGAACTTGCCCCATGCCATGACGATGCCGGACACCGCGAGGATGGAGAAGGCGATCGCATTGGACCAGTGCGCCGACCGCTCGAAGGGCGTGAACCGCTCGATTTTCATCGCGCCTTCGCCCACGTCGGCGTGGCCGATCGGCCCCTTGGTGAAATAGAAGATCGCAATGGCACCGAGGACGATCAGGAACAGCGCGCCGCCGTAGGGGATGAGCCAGTTGTTGCGCACCTGGCGCCAGGCCTCGCCGGCCGTGGTGAGGCGCGATCCCGGGTACTGCACCTGTGCCTGGATCAGGATGCCCGCTTCGGGCGCTTCGCTCTTGGGCAAGCTCGTGAAGCCCTCGACGCCCGCTGCGACGCCGCGCCACATCGGCGCGCTGTTGCCCGGCTGCACCTTGTTGCGCTGCGCATTGTTCTGCTTCAGGTAGTCCGGGTCGGAACTCGCGTCGCGCCTGACTTCGGGCTTCACTTCCAGGATGTTCTGGCTTTGGATGCCGCCTTGCGCGGCCGCCGGAGGCGGATCGTCATGCCTGGGCGCCGATGCGGGTGGCGATTGCGCAAGCGCCAGTGCGCACGCCAGCGAGCCCAGCAGGGAAATCGCAAGTTGGGAAACCATCAATTTACCCTGGCGTAGTCGTTCTGGCCGTTCTGCGTGCGGGTCTTGAGCTGCTGCTCCCAGCTGGTCTTGTCGCCCGGTTTCCAGCCGGGCGCCGTGTAGGCCATGCCGGTGCCCTGGAACGCCGCTGTGTCCTGGCGCACCCCGGCGCCGATGGTCTGCGGATTTTCAGTGCAGGCCGCGAGCACTGCCAGGGTCCAGATGATGAGGAGGACACGGCTCATGACTTCGCTCCCCCCGGCTGACCGGCCTGCTTTGAGCCGTAGGCGGTGCCCCAGCCCCAGGCTTCGGCGCCCTTGCCACGCTTGATGACGCGGTTGCGGAAGATGTCGGCCACCACGTCGCCGTCGCCGGCGAGCAGCGCCTTGGTCGAGCACATTTCAGCGCAGGCCGGCAGCTTGCCTTCGGCCAGCCGGTTGCGCCCGTACTTTTCGAACTCGGCCTGCGAGCCGTTCGCCTCAGGGCCGCCGGCGCAGAAGGTGCACTTGTCCATCTTGCCGCGCACGCCGAACGTGCCTGCCGACGGGAACTGCGGTGCGCCGAACGGGCAGGCGTAGCTGCAGTAGCCGCAGCCGATGCACACGTCCTTGTCGTGCAGGACCACCCCCTCTTCCGTGCGGTAGAAGCAGTTGACCGGGCACACGGCCATGCAGGGCGCGTCCGAGCAGTGCATGCAGGCCACCGAGATCGAGCGTTCGCCCGGCACCCCGTCGTTGAGCGTCACCACCCGGCGCCGGTTCACGCCCCAGGGCACCTCATGCTCGTTCTTGCAGGCGGTGACGCAGCCGTTGCATTCAATGCAGCGCTCGGCGTCGCAAACAAATTTCATTCTTGCCATAGCTAAACTCCTCTGCGCGGCGACGGGCCGCCCCTAGCGCGCAGGGTCCCCTCGGGGGGCAGCGCATTACACGTAGTGAAAAGCGTGGGGGTCATATTCAAGCTTTCTCGATGTTGCAGACCGTCGTCTTGCTCTCTTGCATCATCGTCACGCTGTCGTAGCCGTAGGTGGTGGCCGTGTTCACCGCCTCGCCGCGCACCACCGGCGCCGCGCCGTTGGGGTAGTAAGGCAGCATGTCGGCGCCTTGCCAGCGTCCGGAGAAGTGGAACGGCATCCAGACCGTGTCGGGCCCGACGCGCTCGGTGACCATGGCCTGCACATTGAGCCGGCCGCCGGTGGGCGTGTTGAGCCAGACTCGTTCGCCATTGCGGATGCCCTTGTCGGCGGCCGCCTTCGGGTTGATCTCGACGAAGGCTTCTTGCTGCAGTTCGGCCAGCCAGGGATTCGAACGCGTCTCCTCGCCGCCGCCTTCGTACTCGGTCAGGCGCCCGGAGGTGAGGATCAGTGGGAATTTCTCCGCCACCTTGTCGGCGATGTTCTTCTGCTGGATCGTCTTGTACAGCGTCGGCAGGCGCCAGAAGGCTTTCTTGTCGTCGTGGGTCGGATACTTGGCCACCAGATCGGGGCGCGTGCTGTACAGCGCCTCGCGGTGCTGCGGAATGCCGTCGGGGAAGTTCCACACTACGGCGCGGGCCTTGGCGTTGCCGAATGGATGGCAGCCATGGTTCTTCATGGTCACCCGGATGATGCCGCCGGAGTTGTCGGTCTTCCAGTTCTTGCCCTCGGCCGCGGCTTTCTCGACGTCGGTGAGCTCATCCCACCAGCCGAGCTTCTTCAGCAGCACATGGTCGAACTCCGGGTAGCCGGTCTGGATGTCCGCGCCCTTGGACGCTGAGCCGTCCTCGGCCAGCAGGTTCTTGCCGTCGCGCTCGACGCCGAAGTTAGCGCGGAAATTCCCGCCGCCGTCCATCACGTGCTTGCTGGTGTCGTAAAGGTTGGACGAGCCCGGGTGCTTGAGCTCCGGCGTGCCGAAGCAGGGCCACGGCAGGCCGAAGTAGTCGCCCGTGGTGTCGTAGCCCGTGATCGGGTCCTTGCCGCCCTTGGACTTGAGCGTCTTCACGTCGAACAGGTGCATGTTACGCATGTGCGACTTCAGTCGCTCCGGACTCTGGCCGGTGTATCCGATGGTCCAGACGCACTTGTTGATCTCGCGCAGGATGTCCTCAGGCACCGGCTCGTCCATGCCCTTCACTTTCTGCATCTTGTAGTTCTTCGACAGCTCCTTGCCGAAGCCGAGCTTGTCCGCGAACTGCTGCATGATCATGTGGTCACTGCGGCTTTCCCACAGCGGCTCGATCACCTTCTCGCGCCACTGGATCGAGCGGTTGGAGGCCGTCACCGAGCCGCTGGTTTCGAACTGCGTGGCCGCCGGCAACAGGTAGACGGCTCGGTTGGCGTTCAGGTCTTCGGCACGGCCGGGCATGGCGGCCATCGCGGCGGTGGCCGATGGGTATGGGTCGATCACCACCAGCAGGTCCAGCTTGTCCATGGCCCGCTTCATTTCCAGGCCACGGGTCTGCGAATTGGGGGCGTGGCCCCAGAACACGACGCCGCGCAGGTTCGAATCCTGGTCGATCAACTCGTTCTTTTCCATCACGCCGTCGATCCAGCGCGAGACGGTGATGCCGGGCTTGCTCATCATGCCGGCGTTGGCGAAGCGGCCCTTGATCCAGTCGTAGTCGACGCCCCAGGCCTTGGCGAAATGGCGCCATGAGCCTTCGGCGATGCCGTAGTAGCCGGGCAGCGAATCGGGGTTGGGTCCGACGTCCGTGGCTCCCTGCACGTTGTCGTGGCCGCGGAAGATGTTGGCGCCGCCGCCGGACACGCCCACGTTGCCCAGCGCCAGCTGCAGGATGCACGATGCACGCACCACGGCATTGCCGGTGGTGTGCTGCGTCTGGCCCATGCACCACACAATGGTGGACGGCCGGTTCATGGCCATCATCTGCGCGGCCTTGAACACCATGGCCTCGGGCACCCCGCAAGCCTCTTCAACCTTGTCCGGCGCCCACTTCGCCATAACGTCTTCCTTGACCTTGTCCATGCCAAACACGCGGTCGTTGATGTACTTCTTGTCTTCCCAGCCGTTCTTGAAGATGTGGTACAGCATGCCGAACAGGAACGGGATGTCCGAGCCGGAGCGGATACGGATGAACTCGTCGGCCTTCGCGGCGGTGCGCGTGAAGCGTGGATCCACCACGATCATCTTGCAGCCGTTTTCCTTCGAATGCAGCATGTGCAGCATGCTCACCGGGTGCGCCTCGGCGGCGTTGGAGCCGATGTACAACGCGCACTTGCTGTTCTGCATGTCGTTGTACGAATTGGTCATGGCGCCGTAGCCCCATGTGTTGGCCACGCCGGCCACCGTCGTGGAATGGCAGATGCGCGCCTGGTGGTCGCAGTTGTTGCTGCCCCAGAAGCTGACGAACTTGCGCATCAGGTACGCCTGTTCATTGTTGTGCTTGGACGAACCCACCCAATAGACGGAATCCGGACCGCTGGCCTTGCGAAGGTCCTGCATCTTCGCGGTGATCTCGCCGAGTGCCGTGTCCCAGCTGATGCGTTCGTACTTGCCATTCACCAGCTTCATCGGGTAGCGCAGGCGGAACTCGCCGTGGCCGTGTTCGCGGATGGCCGCGCCCTTGGCACAATGCGCGCCCAGGTTGATCGGCGAGTCGAACACCGGCTCCTGCCGCACCCACACGCCGTTCTCGACCACTGCATCGATTGCGCAGCCGACCGAGCAGTGGCTGCACACCGTGCGCTTGACCTCGATCTTGCCCTGCCCGATGGCTGTTTCCTTGCCGTCGGCGGCGCGCGCTTTCTTCACCAGCGTGAGCGAGGATACGGCCAGGCCCACCCCGACACCCAGGCCGGATCGCCGCAGGAAGGCACGCCGGTCCATGGTCGGCAGCGCCGAGGACATGCCGCGCTGCAGGCTGTGGATGAACGGCGAACGCGCGCCCGCCGCAGTGCCACCCGATTTCTTGGTCAACAACATGGATTTCTCCCAGGTCTGGAGTTAAACGAGGGTGCTCTTGTAGTAGCGCTTGACGTGTTCCGTCAGCTGGTACCCGCCGCCGTTGACGGGCGGCTTGACCGTCCCGGGCAGGACCGCCGCCTGCTCAACAACGCCTGGCAAAAGAGTCGCTGCAGCAGCCACGGCCCCCGCGGTTCCCGCACCCGCGAACAGCATGCGGCGCGATAGGTTGTTCTTGGGCTGGGGCATCACTTGTCTCCTGTACGACGGTTTCCTGCCAGGCAAACATCTGCCTGTGCCGCTTGAATGTAGCCTCCGCACCGCTCTTGTGCAAGCATGCAAACACGCAGGGCGGTGTCTCAACTTGAGTCACTGGCGCGTGCGGTCCCGATTGCTGCGGCGCAACACGAAATCTGCTCAAGGCAGCATGTCGAAGCCCTGAACTTCGACGCTCAGGTAGGCGCGGGTGAAGTTCGCCAGGGCGGCGTAAAAACGCGCCCTGGGATGAGCGGCGACCGTATCGCACAGGGCCGGCACCCACGGCTGCAGGTGCGCAGCAAAGAACTCCTGCTGGCGGGAGAGATTGGCCACCGCCACGTCGTCGCCGGCAATGAGGTAACGCATCACCTCGCACAGGTACGCGAAGTGGTCTTCCGTTTCGGGCATGTCGTCGCCCCGTGCCAGCCCCAGCGCGGCGAGGTCGGTGCGCAGCCTCGCCAGCGGCTTTTCGTTCAGGAAGCCGCTCAGGTAATGCGATCCGAACAGGTACACCTCTGGCTTGCCCACACCGCCGAACAGCGCGTCGTATTCGCGCGCGATCTCCTCGTCGGACATGGCACGCGCGATGCCGACCACTTCGCGCCAGGGCTCCTCCAGGAACCCGCCGGGGGCGGGCGCCTCGGTCACGGCGACACGCAGCGATGCGAGCAGGCCGGGTTCGGGCGGCGCGTAATACAAAAGCGCCAACAAGCCATAGACCTCGGCCCGGGCGGTCTCCTCGTCCAGCGCGGACGATGCGGACGGCATGTCCTTCATAGGTCGGTGATCTTCACTTCGTTCGCGGCTGAGTGGATGTCGATCACCCGGCAGTCGCCGCACATCTTCAGCCGCTCGAGCGCCGCACCCTGGAACATCGAATGGCCGGCCAGCTTGCCAAGCATCGATTCGATGGCCTTCAGCGTGCCGAACGGCTTGCCGCAACGCACGCAAGCGTAAGGCTGAGTCTCGTTGAGCACGCGCGCCTCCTTGCGCTGGGCGGTGAGCAGCAGGCGCGGCTTGAGCAGGATGGCGTCTTCCGGGCAGGTGGTGGCGCACAGGCCGCACTGCACGCAGTTCTTCTCGATGAAGCGCAGCTGGGGCAGCGCGATGTTGTCCTGCAGTGCGCTGGCTGGGCAGGCGCTCACGCAGCTCAGGCACAACGTGCACTTGTCCTTATCCACCTCGACCGTGCCGAAGGGCGAGCCCGCGGCCGGCAATTCGATCGATTCCGGTCGCGCCTTCGCATGCTCAATCAAGTGATCGAGCGCCAGCTCCAGCAGGCTTCGCTTCTCGGCCGGCGCCGCAAAGCGCGCAGCCACCGCCGGGAGCTCCGGACGTTGCGCCTGCAGCAAGGTCAGGTGCTGGTCGAGCCCTGCGGCATCAACTGCATGGATCAGGGTGAAATGCGTGCCGGCGTAGCCCAGGCCATTCAGGATGGCTTGCGCAACGTCCATCTGGACCTGCAGTGCGTCGCAGTACTGTGGCGCTTCTTCCGACGTGAGCAAGACGGCGACCTGCGTGGAGCCATAGGCGACAGCCGCCAGCCACAGGTCGATGCCCACGCTGGCGGTGTGCCACAGGGCGACCGGAATCACGTTGGCGGGCACACCACGCGCGACGCCGAGCCGGGCGGCCCGACCCGTCTCTTCGACCAGCAACTTGCCACGCTCCTGGCTGTGCAGCAGCAATACGGCGTCGCGGCCACCGGCTTCACGGTAAGTCGCCAGCAATGTCCTGAACTTCAGGCCCTGCTCCGAAGCGCGCGGATAAGCGTAGGTGATGGCGCCGGTCGGGCACACCGTGGTACAGGCGCCGCAGCCGACACACAGGTTCGGGTTGACCTTGATCTGCTGGCGCGACTTTTCGCTGGAGATGGCTTCGGCCGAACAGACGTCGATGCAGGCATTGCAGCCCACCGTTTCGTTTCGGCTGTGCGCGCAAAGCTTCTGCC
>JBDSWB010000050.1:0-23249 GCA_039926915.1 Ramlibacter sp. | reverse complement strand
GTCGGTAATCATCAATGCCATGCCGCAGGTCTCCGCATTCCAGTTCTGGCATTATCGGCGGCTTCATGAGCCTCTTCCTCTTCAAGCGCCTGATCACCCTGATTGCGACGCTGGTAGGCGCTTCGGTCGTGGTGTTCGTGGTGCTGGAGGTCCTGCCCGGCAACGCGGCCCAGATCCTCATGGGGCCCGACGCATCCCCGGAAGCCGTCCAGGCACTGGCCGTCAAGCTGGGCATTGACCGGCCGCCGCTGGAACGTTATTGGGCGTGGGTCAGCGGCATGATGGTGGGCGACCTGGGCCTGAGCTACGCGTACAGCACGCCCGTGGCGGAACTGGTGATCGAGCGCCTGGGCCTCACAGTACCGCTCGCGCTGATGGCCATGTCGATCACCAGCGCTCTGGCGCTCGTCGCAGGCATCTACGCCGCGGCCCGGCACAACAAGCTCGGCGACGTAGGCGTGATGGGCCTGTCGCAGATCGGCATCGCCATCCCGAATTTCTGGTTCGCGATCCTGCTCATTCTGCTGTTCTCGGTGCACCTGGGCTGGTTCTCGGCCGGGGGCTTTCCGGGTTGGGAGGAGGGCATCCTGCAAGGGCTCAAGTCGCTGCTGCTGCCCGCGATCTCGCTGGCCGTGGTGCAGTCGGCGATCCTTGCGCGCATCACGCGCTCGGCGGTGCTGGAAGTGCTGCGCGAGGACTTCGTGCGCACCGCGCGAGCCAAGGGCGTGTCGCGCCGCAGCACGATGTGGGGCCATGTCCTGCGCAATGCGATGATTCCCGTCATCACTGTGATGGGGCTTCAGTTTGCCGAGCTGCTCGCCGGCACCATCGTGGTGGAGAGTGTTTTCTACCTGCCGGGCCTGGGGCGGCTGATCTTCCAGTCGATCTCCAACCGCGACCTCATCGTCGTGCGCAATTGTGTGATGTTGCTGGCCACAATGGTTGTTCTGGTGAACTTCGTTGTGGATCTTCTGTACGCCGTGATCGATCCGCGGGTGAAGGCGAGCGATATATGAAACCGGCGTCCGGATTCTGGCGGCGCGCATGGACCCACCGCAGCTTCAGCATCGGCGCGGTGCTCAGCCTGCTGCTGGTGCTCGCAGCGGCGCTGTCGCTGGTCTGGACGCCGCATTCGCCCTACGAAGTGGACATGACCGCGAAGCTGCAGCCCCCCAGCATGCAACACTGGCTAGGCAACGACCCGTATGGACGTGATGTGACATCGTTGTTGCTGGTGGGCGCGCGTGCTTCCATCATCGTGGGAGTGATTGCCGTGAGCATCGGCCTGATCATCGGCACCGCGTTTGGCCTGCTCGCAGCAGCCCGTCGCGGCTGGGTGGAAGAGATCATCATGCGACTGGCTGATTTTGGCTTCGCCTTTCCCGCCATCCTCTCGGCCATCATGCTGACCGCGGTGTTCGGCGCGGGCATGGTGAACGCCATTATCGCCATCGGCATCTACAACATCCCGACTTTCGCACGGATAACGCGGGCGTCCGCCAACGCCATCTGGTCGCGCGAGTTCGTGCTGGCTGCGCGCGCGTGCGGCAAGGGTTCGTTCGCGATCACGATGGAGCACGTGCTGCCGAATATCCTGTCGGTGCTGATCGTGCAGGCCACCATCCGCTTCGCCATCGCGATCCTGGCGGAGGCCGCGCTGTCGTATCTCGGCCTCGGCACGCAGCCACCGCAGCCCTCGTGGGGCCGCATGCTCAGCGAGGCCCAGACGCTGCTTTTCCAGGCGCCCATGCTGGCCGTCTACCCTGGCGTCGCCATCGCGCTCGCAGTCCTGGGGCTGAACCTGCTGGGTGATGGCTTGCGCGACCTGTTCGATCCCCGCCTCGCGAGGAAGAGATGAGCCCCCACGCTCACTTTCGTTCGCTGCCCCCCGAGGGGGCGCAAACCTCCCTAGGGGCGGCCCGTCGGGAGGCTTGGCGCTAGTGGCCCTTCTCGAAGTCAAGAACCTGCACGTGAAGCTGCAGACCCATCGCGGCCCGGCATACGCGGTGCGCGACGTGAGCTTTTCGCTGGAACGCGGCGGCACGCTGGGGCTAGTGGGCGAGTCGGGCTGCGGCAAGTCGATCACGGTGATGGCGCTGATGGGGCTGCTGCCCGAAAACGCGGAGCTCACCGGCAGCGTCCGCTTCGACGGCGAGGAGCTGATCGGCAAGAGCGACGCGGCGCTGTGCAAGATCCGCGGCAACCGCATCGGCATGATTTTCCAGGAGCCGATGACGGCGCTCAATCCGGTGCACAGCATCGGCCGCCAGGTGGCGGAACCGCTGCGCCTGCACCGCGGATTGTCGGCAGACGCCGCGCGCAAAGAAGCGATCACGCTGCTCGACCGCGTCGGCATTCCGGACGCGGCCCGCCGTATCGACGCGTACCCGCATCAGTTCTCAGGCGGCCAGCGCCAGCGCGTCACGATCGCGATGGCCCTGGCCTGCGGTCCTCACCTGCTGATCGCCGACGAGCCCACCACGGCGCTGGACGTCACCGTGCAGCGGCAGATCCTGCAGTTGATCCACGAACTGGTAGCCGAGCACGGCATGGCTTTGATGCTGATCTCGCATGACCTGGGTGTGATCGCCCAGAATGTCGCTCGCACGATGGTGATGTACGGCGGCAGCGTCGTTGAAAGCGGGTCGACGGTTTCGGTATTCGCGCATCGTATCCATCCCTACACTCTGGGCTTGTTCGCTGCGCGGCCGGGAATGCAATCCAGGAAGGGCCAGCGCCTGGCCACGATCGCGGGCACAGTGCCTGAACTGGCGGACCTGCCGGCGGGCTGCCCTTTCGCGGGTCGGTGCAAGTTCACCATTCCCGAGTGCCATGTCACCGCACCCCCGGCCGTCGAGGTCGAGCCGGACCACGCCGTCCGCTGCATCCGGCTGGATGCGGTGGCCGAGGCCAAGCGGCAGGGAGCGGCGGCATGACGGCGCCGCTGCTGCAGGTTGAAAACCTGGTGCGCGAGTACGCGATGCCACGGGAGAAGCTTTTCGAGCCACCGCCCAAGGTGCACGCCCTGAACGGCGTGAGCTTTACCATCGAGGCCGGTCGCAGCCTGGGCATCGTGGGCGAGTCCGGGTCGGGCAAGTCGACGCTGGCGCGCCTTGTGATGGCGCTCGACAAGCCCACCGCGGGCAGCGTGAAGCTGCTCGGCCGCGACCTGCACGCGCTGCCGCGCGAGGACTTGCGCCAGGCGCGTCGGGATATCCAAATGGTGTTTCAGGACCCATACGGCTCGCTCGATCCGCGCCTGACCGTCGAACGCATCGTGACCGAACCCCTGGCTGCGCAGGGCGACGCGGGTCGCGACGAGCAGCACCAGCGCGCCTCTGAAACCCTGGCCTCGGTGGGCTTGCGGCCGGCCGACATGGACAAATATCCGCATGAATTTTCCGGGGGCCAGCGCCAGCGTATCGCGATCGCGCGCGCGCTGATCACGCGGCCGCGGCTGATCGTCGCCGACGAGCCGGTCAGTGCGCTGGATGTGTCGGTGCAGGCGCAGGTGCTGAACCTGATGCAGGACTTGCAGACCGAGTTCGGCATCACCTACATGCTGATCAGCCATGACCTGGCCGTGGTCCATCACCTGTGCGACGATGTCGCCGTGCTGTGGAAAGGGCGCATCGTAGAGCAGGGGCCGCCCGAAAGGCTTTTTCACGCGGCCGAGCATCCTTATACGCTCGCCCTCCTGGAAGCGGTCCCCCGCGCGGAGCCATCGGACATGCCTGGCTCCAGTGCGTAAGCAAATCCCTCTTGCCATTCGCGCCCGATCACTCTACCTTCGTACTTCTCGATTCTTTCTGGAGCTTGCCACCATGTTGAACAGACGCACCGTTCTCACTACCGCCGCGCTGGCCTCTTCCTTGCCGGGCTTGGCGCTCGCGCAGCGCCGCAAGGATTCCATCGTTCTGGGCATGGCGCTGGAGCCGCCGGGCCTGGATCCGACAGCCGGCGCGGCGGCGGCCATTGCTGAAATCGTGCAGTACAACGTGCTGGAAACGCTCACCAAGATCAATTCGGACGGCAAGGTGACGCCCTTGCTCGCCGAAAGCTGGGAGGTTTCCCCCGACCTCAAGACCTACACCTTCAAGCTGCGCAAGGGTGTCAAGTTCCAGAACGGCGAGCCCTTCGACGCCAAGGCGGTCAAGTTCTCTTTCGATCGCGCGGGCGGCGAAAAGAGCACCAACAAGGACAAGCGGACGTTCGCCAACCTGGGCGTGCAAATCGTCGACGACCACACGGTGGTGCTGTTGAACAAGGAAATCGATCCCGACCTGCCGTTCATCCTGGGCCAGGCCACTGCGGTGATCGTCGAACCCAGGAGCGTCGACACCAATGCCACCAAGCCGGTCGGCACCGGCCCCTACAAGCTGGAGAGCTGGAACAAGGGTTCGTCGGTGGTACTGACCAAGTGGGAGGGTTTTCGCAACCCCGCTCAGGCCAAGATCAACAAGGTCACGTTCCGATTCATTTCCGATCCGGCCGCGCAGGCGGCGGCACTGCTTTCCGGGGACGTGGACGCATTCCCGCGCGCGGCGACGCGGATCGTGCCGCAGTTCAAGAGCAATGGGCACTTCCAAGTCATCCTGGGCGGCTCGCGCGCCAAAACCATTCTTGCGATCAACAGCAGGAAAAAGCCCCTGGACGATCCGAGGGTGCGCCGCGCCATCCTGAGTGCCATCGACCGCAAGGCCGTCATCGAAGGTGCGGCTGATGGTTTCGGCACGCCGATCGGAAGCCATTACGTGCCCGGCGCCGAAGGCTTCGTCGACACCACCGGGACCAATCCCTTCAATGTCGAAAAGGCCAAGCAGCTGCTGGCCGATGCCGGCGTAAAAACGCCCCTCGAACTCACCATGACCTTGCCGCCGCCAGCCTACGCGCGCCAGGGCGGCGAGGTGATTGTGTCCCAGCTCGCCAAGATCGGCATCACCGTGAAGACGCAGAACGTCGAGTGGGCCCAGTGGTTGTCGAACACGTACGGCGGTGCCCACAACTACGATCTGACCATCGTCTCGCACGTCGAGCCGTTCGACCTGGGCAACTACACCAAGCCGGACTACTACTGGGGCTACCAGTCCAAGGCGTTCAGTGACCTGTTCGACAAGATCAAGAACACCGGCAACCCCAAGGACCGTGCGAAACTGCTGGGCGACGCGCAGAAGATGCTGGCCGTCGACGCGGCCAACGGCTTCCTGTTCCAGCCCCAGTTCCCGACCATCGCGAAGAAGGAAGTCAAGGGATTGTGGAGGGACATGCCGATTTTCTGCAACGACCTGTCCTCGTTGTCGTGGTCCTGATGCCTTCGAAGCATGGCCAAGCTGTCCCCGTATGCATTGCATGAACTGTCCGCGCCGACGCTGATCGAAGCTTACCGCCGGCGCGAACTCTCGCCGGTGGAAGTCACGCAATCGGTGCTCGGGCACATCGAGCGCTGGGAGCACCACCTCCACGCCCTGTACCTGCTGCGGCCGGAACTCGCCCTGGAACAGGCGCGCGCCAGCGAAGCGCGCTGGATGAGCGGCGCCACGCTCGGGCCGCTCGATGGCGTGCCGGTCACCATCAAGGACAACATTGCCACACGGGGCGATCCGACCCCGCTTGGAACCGCTGCCACTGACCTCGTTCCCGCGGAGGCGGATGCGCCGCCTGCCGCGCGCGTGCGCGAATCCGGCGGGGTGATCATCGCCAAGACGACGATGCCCGACTACGGAATGCTGTCGTCGGGCCTGTCGAGCTTTCACAAATTGGCGCGCAACCCCTGGAGCCTTGCGTGCACGCCCGGCGGCTCCAGTGCCGGCGCGGGCGCCGCGGCTGCCGCGGGCTATGGGCCGCTGCATATCGGCACCGACATCGGCGGGTCGCTTCGGCTGCCAGCCGGCTGGTGCGGCATCTTCACCCTGAAGCCCAGCCTGGGCCGTATCCCGATCGACCCGCCCTACACCGGGCGCGCGGCCGGGCCGATGACGCGCACCGTCGCCGACGCCGCATGGTTGATGCAGGTGCTGTCGCTGCCCGACCCGCGCGACAGCATGAGCCTGCCGTTCCAGGCAATCGCCTGGAAGAACTTCGACCAGGGCGCCGAAAGGCTCAAGGGGCTGCGCATCGGGCTGCTGCTGGAGGCCGGCTGCGGCCTGGCGGTGGAACCCGAAGTGCGCGCCGCGGTGGAACAGGCGGCGCGCCTGTTCGAGCGGGCCGGCGCCGTCGTGGCACCGATGCGGCCCCTGATGACCCAAGCAATGCTCGACGGCATGGACCACTTCTGGCGCATGCGATCCCGCGTCGATATGACGGCATTGCCGCCGGACAAGAAGGCGCGTGTGCTGCCCTACATCCAGCAGTGGGGCGACAGTGCCGCCGGCATGGACGGCGAGGCCCTCTTCAAGGCGGCCAGCCAGTTCCACGCCACGCGCGTCGCCACGGTGAACGCGTGCCGGGCCTTCGACTACGTGATCTCGCCCACTTCGCCGATACCGGCGTTTCCAGCCGGGTTGCCGTCACCGACCAACGATCCGCTGCGTCCTTTGGAGCACATCGGCTTCACCGTGCCGTTCAACATGTCCGAGCAACCGGCTGCGTCGATCAATTGCGGCTATACCGCAGGCGGCTTGCCCATCGGCCTGCAGATCGCGGGACAGCGCTTTGACGATCTGGGCGTGCTGCAGGTCGCTCGCGCCTTCGAGATCATCCGCGACGGCCAGCGGCCGTGGCCGCAGCCGCCCTCCGAAGCGCTGCACCATGTGGACTGATTGCCTAGGCAACGAAGTCACGCTGGAGGGCGAAGCCGGCCTCGTGCCGCTGAACGATTTCGTGGAAGGTTTCATCGCCAGCGAGGCGCGCGCGGTCAACATCCTCGCGGCGGCGGCGATCGACTTGAGCCCGATCGTCCAGGCGTGCGCGGCGGCGGTGCACATGTTCGCGGAGTCCCGCGATGCGCCCGCCAACGCTCGCCCGTTTATCGACAAGGCGCTGACAGGATCGCAACGCTGCACGCCGCGGGAGCGGCGTTTCATCGCCGCCGTGCAGGCTTGGGCGGTGGGCGATATCCCGAAGGCGATCGCATTGCACGAAGAGCAGGCGCGCGAACACCCGCGCGACCTGGCCTCGCTCAAGCTCGGGCACTACCACCTCTTCAACCTCGGCGACTCGCCCGGCATGCTGCGCATCGCGCTGCTGGCGCTGCCGCAATCGGCTGACATTCCCTACTTTCACGGCATGATCGCCTTCGCCTGGGAGCAATGCGACTTGCTGGAACAGGCCGAGGCGGCGGCACGCCAGGCCATCGCGATGCGTCGCAAGGAGCCCTGGGCCCACCACGCACTGGCCCATGTCATGCTGACACAAGGCCGCATCAGAGAAGGCCAAGCCTTCCTGCAGGACGTGAGTGCCACCTGGACGGACCTGAACTCTTTCATGGTGACGCACAACTGGTGGCACCAGGCTCTGTTCGCGCTGGAGCTGGACCGGCATGACGAGGCGCTCGCGCTGTACGACGGTCAGGTTTGGGGCGTCGCCAAGGAGTACTCGCAGGACCAGATCAACGCCGTGTCCCTGCTGGCGCGCATCGAACTGGCCGGCGGCGATGTGGGCGAGCGCTGGCAGGACGTCGGCAACTACCTCGCCGTGCGGCTGGATGACCAGGTCCTGCCGTTCCTCGACATGCAATACCTCTACGGGTTGGCACGTGCCGGGCGCGCCGAAGCCGACACGCTCATGGGCAACATCGAGGTTCATGCCGCCAATGCTCCGCCACATTCCGCGCGCTCGTGGCAGCGTGTCTGTGTTCCCGCCAGCCGCGGGCTGCTCGCTCACGCGCGGGGCGAGTACGTCCGTGCCGTCGAGGAACTCGGCCAGGCGGTGCCACGGATGGCCGAGATCGGCGGCAGCCATGCGCAGCGCGACCTGTTCGCGCAAGTGCATTTGGACGCGTTGGTTCGAAGCGGCGGGTTGGGCGCCGCGCAGCACCTGTTGCAGCAACAGGTGCGCAGGCAGCCCGAATCGGTGCGCCTGAAACGGCAGGCCGCCAGCGTCTACACGGCGCTGGGGCTGGGGACGGTGGCGACGAGTTTCTGCTGATCGTAGACGGGCTGCGGCGGCAGGTCCGCCAGGTGCTGCACGTCGGCCCATGCCAGGATGTCGATACCGCCATCGTGAACGCGAACCCGGTTGAAGCCGGCGTTCGGGATCTCGCTCTGGCGCGGCCCGTTCAGTCCCAGCGCGCGCGCTGTGCGGTAGATCATGTCGAGCACGCCGCCATGGGTGACGATGACCAGCTTTTCCCCGGGATGCGCCGCCACGATCCGGTTCACCGCATCCATCACGCGCGCATGGAACTGCCGCGTGCTCTCGCCCTCGGGCATGCAGAAGTCTTCGTGAAAGCGCAGCCAGCCTTCCCAGGCTTCAGGATGCTGCGCCTTGATATCGTCCACGCGCATGCCGTCGACACGGCCGAAACTCTGCTCACGAAGCGCCGGTTCTGAGATTGGGGCGAGCTGGAGCTGCTGCGCCACCGGTTGCGCCGTCTGCCGGGCGCGCAACAGGTCGCTCACGTAGAGCCGCTGCGCCGCCTCTCCGGCGACACGGTGCCCCAGGCGGCGCGCCTGCTCCAGTCCGATGGCGTTCAGGCCGACGTCCACATGGCCCTGGAAGCGCAGTTCACGGTTCCAGTCCGTTTCGCCGTGGCGCAGCAGGATCAATTCGCTCATGAAGACATTATCCCAGCGCGCTCGCGGCGGCAAAATGGGTATTTGTCACCAAGCTGGCCCGATGAACACTTTGATTCTCCTGCCCGGACTCGCCGCCGACGCCACGATGTGGCGCGCGCAGGTGGCGGCCCTCTCGCGCTGGCATCCGCGAGTGGCCGATGTCCACATGCGCCACGCCAGCATCGAGGCGATGGCGGCGGCGGTGCTCTCAGATCACCCGGGCCGCCTGGTCCTGTGCGGTGCTTCCATGGGCGGCATGATCGCCATGGAAGCCGCGCGTCAAGCGCCGGCGCGCATCGGCGGGCTGGCCCTGCTCGGCACCAATGCACGGCCGGAAGACGAAGGCATGCGGGCTCTGCGTGAAGCGGCGATCGAGTTGTTCGAGCAGGGTCGGATCGCCGAAGTGATCGAGCCCAATGTGGCTTTCGCCTTTCATCCGGACCAGGCACGGGACCCCGCCCTGGTGCGGGAATACCTTCGATTCCTGCTGGACGCCGGCGCAGCGCAGTTGATCCGGCAGAACCGCGCCGTGATCGCCCGGCCGGACGCACGCAGGCACCTGCCGCTGCTGAAGGCCGCGACGCTGGTCATGTGCGGCGACGCCGACCGGCTCGCGCCGCCGGAACGCTCGCAGGAGATTGCAGCGCTGGTCCCAGGCGCGCGACTGGTCATGGTGCCGCGGTGCGGCCACATGCTGACCATGGAAAAGCCTGCCGAGGTGAATGCCGCGCTCATCGTGTGGCTGGAAGCACTGGACACCGGGCCCAGCGCCGCATGAAGCGGCGGTTCAGTCCTTGCCGAGGCTGCGCACCTTTTCCATCAGCCGCTGCTGCACCGTGGGCGAGACGAACTTGTCGACTTCACCGCCGAGCACGGCGATCTCGCGCACGAAGGTGCTGCTGATGAACTGGTACTTGTCGGTGGGCGTGAGGAAGACGGTTTCCACCTCGGGCATCAGGCTGCGGTTCATGCCGGCCAACTGGAACTCGTAATCGAAGTCGGTGACGGCGCGCAAGCCACGCACCATCGCCTTGCCACCGCGGGCCACCACGAAATCGCGCAGGAGCCCCGAAAAACTCTCGACGGTCACCTGCTCGTACGGTTCGACGACCACATTGGCCATTTCGATGCGCTCCTGCAGCGTGAACATTGCCTTCTTGTGATGGCCGGCTGCTACCGCGACGATGACGCGGTCGAACAACTGGGTCGCCCGGCGGATCACATCCTCATGACCCAGCGTCATGGGGTCGAAGGTACCCGGGTAAACGGCGATCACGTTATGGGCCATGTTGCTCTCCTCAACGGGCTGCGGCTGGCTTTCGCCGATTGCTGCGGTGCATTATGCAGCTCGGCGCAGCAGATGGGCGTGAACCGCACCGGCCCTCAAGTGGCGCACGAGGGCCAATCCGAAAGCGCCGAGCCGGGCGTCGTCCCAGGCGCTCGGCGCCTCCAGGTAGACCATGCCTTCGGGCGACAAGGCTCCGGCCGCAGCAGCGAGGGCCTTGTCGTACAGGTCCGATTCGAAGGGGGGGTCCAGAAAGATGAGGTCGACGCTCCCGCGCGCCAACCTCCCGAGCACAGACAGGCCGTTGCCGCGCTCGACCGCCACGGCCGAGGCGCCGAAACGGGTCTGGGCATCGCTCAGCAGGCCCACCAACTGCGGGTCCTGCTCGACCAGCAGCACGTCGGCCGCGCCCCGCGAAGCTGCCTCCAGTCCCAGCGCGCCGGTACCGGCGAAGGCGTCGACACAGCGCCAGCCCGTGAGATCCTGGCCCAGCCAGTTGAACAGCGTCTCGCGCACCCGGTCCGGCGTCGGCCGCAGTCCGGGCTTGTCGGGCACGGGCAGCTTGCTTCGCTTCCAGAGCCCCCCGATGATGCGCACCTCATGCGGGACGCGGGCGATGGAACGCGGGACGGGAGTGGGTTTCATGGTCATCAAGTGCCGCGGCTCGATGCAGCCGGCGACACCGATGGATGATAGACGTGCGTCGGGTGCGAGCGCGGATGGCGCTACGGCTGGCGAGCTGCTGCGCCACCGACCGTCACCGTCACCATGCGCTGCGGCTGGAGCTTGCGACTGAACGCCGCCTTGATGTCGGCTGCCGTGACCCGGTCTACCTGGCGCGTCCAGGTCTCGAGATAATCGAGCGGAAGGTTGTTCCACGCAATGCTGGCGACATTGTCGAGCAGCTTGCGATTGCTGTCGATGAGCAGCGGAAAGCCGCCGATGAGGTTGTCCTTCGCGCCCTTGAGCTCGGCTTCCGTCGGCCCGTCGGCTTCGAAACGCGCCAGCACATCCTTTGAGACCCGCACGGCTTCGGCCGCCTGGTCGGGACGCGTCTGCAGCCCGATGGTGAAGGCCCCGGCGTGCAGACCGGGTGAGAAATTGCTGCGCACGCTGTAGCTCAGGCCGCGCTTCTCGCGCACTTCCTGCGTGAGGCGGGACACGAAGCCGCCCCCGCCCAGGATGTAGTTGCCCACCACCAATGGAAAGTAGTCCGGATCGTCGCGCCTGTAGCCGGGTTGCCCGATCAGCACATGGGCTTGGGCTGACGCGAACGGGAGGTCCCGGACCAGTGCGGCCGAGAGCGGGGCCACTTCCGCCACCGGCGGCAGCGGCGCGCACGCGCCCGTCGAAGCGCCGGGCAGGCGCGACAACAGGGTGTTGACCATCGCATCGGCCTGGGCGCGCGTCACCGCGCCGACAATGCTCACCTTGGCGCGGCAGGGTTCGACCATGCGGCGGTACATCTGCTTCATGTCCGCCACCTCGACGCGGGCGATGGACTCCCCATTCATGTCGTAGCCATACGGGTGGCTGCCGTAGACCGATGCCGTAAAAGCCTTGCCAGCCAAAGTGGCGGGTTTCGTGTTGGCCTCCCGGATCGATGCGGTGATGCGTTGGCGCTCGCGCTGCCAGATGGGCTCTGGAAAGGCCGGATCTGCCATCTGCCGCGATGCGAGTTCGACGGCCTTGGGAAGCAGGTCGGGGTAGTTCAGCGAGCGCAGTGAAAAGCTCATCCGGTCGGAACTCGCGCTGGCACCGAAGCTCGCGCCCAGGTCAGCCCAGGCTTCGCCGAGCAGGTTCTCATCCAGTGCGGCGTCGTAGGCGCCGGTCCGGGCGGGCGCGGCCGTACTGGCCGGCGGCGCCGCCGTGATGCCCTTGGATGTCATACCGGCCGTCAGGCGCGCCAGCCCCGCCTTGTCGGCTGGATCGCGCCGGGAGCCGGCATCGAAGTCGATCTGGACATCCACCATTGGAATACTGGGGCTCTCCGCGAGAAAGACCCGTGCGCCATTCGGCTGGGTCCATTGCTGCAGCGGGATCGCAGCGATCGCGTGGCCGCAGCCGACAAGCAGCGCGATGGCGATGCCATTGCGGACCGTGAGCGAACCGTGTTGGAAGGGATACATGGAATGCGGGCCGTTCTAGTGGCGCATGCCTGGCGGGGGCGTGCGGGGTTTGCGATTGGGGTCGACCGGCTGCGGACGAAGGACGCCCACCGTGAGCTGGTCGTCGCCGAAGTATTTGGCAGCGACCGCCTTGACCTGGTCGGCGGTGACGGCGCGCAGGCGCTGGATCAGGCGTTCGCTGGTATCGAGCGGCAGGCCCTGGACCCAGAAGCTGCCCAGCTCACGCGCCTGGCTCATGACCGAGTCGAGCTTGTACACCTCCGATGCGATCCAGCGCGTCTTGACGCGGGTCAGCTCCGTTTCGGCGACGCCATCGCGCGCCACCTTAGCCACTTCGGCGCGCAACCCCGCTTCGACCTGCTCGGGCGTCTTGCCGGCCGCCGGCACACCGTCGAGCGTGAATATCGCCGGGCCACGCCCCCACAGCTGGTTGCCTGCGCCGGCGCTGTCCGCGACGCGGTCGCTGCCTTGCGTGAGTGCCCGGTCCAGCCGCGCGGCGCTGTAGCCGTCCAGCACCGCGGCCAGCACCGTGAGCGCAAGCGCATCGTCGTTTTCGGCGCCGGGCTCGAAGGATGTGAGTTGAGGCACCTTGAACGCAAGGGCCACGTACGCCTGTTCCGCCGGCGCCTTGAACTCCATGCGGCGAACGCCCTGCTGCTGCGGCTCGACTCGGGGCTTGCGCGGCGGCACTTGGCGTGCCGGGATGTTGCCGTAGTATTTCTGAGCAAGCCGCTTCACCTCGGCCGGGTCGACATCACCGGCCACGATCACCGCTGCGTTCGCCGGCACATACCAGTACTTGTGGAATTCGCGTACGTCCTGTGGCGTCATCGCGTCCAGGTCGCTCATCCAGCCAATGATGGGGCGCCGGTAGGGAGAAGCCTGGAAGATGGCCGCGTTCAACGCTTCCCACATCAGGCTGCGCGGCTGGTCCTCGGTGCGCAGGCGCCGCTCTTCCTTCACCACTTCGACCTCGCGCCTGAATTCGTTGTCCACCCACTGGTTGTTCGCGAAGCGGTCAGCCTCGAGCTTCATCACATCTTCCAGTTTGCCTGCGGGTATCTGCTGAAAGTAGCCGGTATTGTCGCGGCCCGTGAAAGCGTTTTCGCGGCCGCCCAGGGCAGCGACGCGGCGCGAGAATTCGCCGGGCTTGATGTCGCGGGTTCCCTTGAACATCATGTGCTCGAGCACGTGCGCCACGCCGCTCGCGCCGTCGACTTCGTCCGCCGAGCCCACGCGCACCCAGAGCATGTGCACGGCCGTGGGTGCTCGCCGGTCGGGCTTGACGATCACGGTGATGCCATTGTCAAGCTTGAACTGCTCGACGCGCGGTGCGGGCGCCGGCTGGGCGAACACGGCAGGCGCGAGCGAAATGAGAGCGGCGAGACAAAAGGGGCGGAGGAAGCGCTGCAGGGGCTGTTTCATAGAATCGTGTGATTCTAAGTAGCCCTCAATGTTCAGTTTCTTCAAGAAAAAACCCGCTCCCTCCCCGCCCCCAGCGCCAGCCCCGGCATCGACGCCCGCGCGGGGCGGCAGCCTCATCGGCAGCGCGCTGGTGCAGCCCATGGAAATTCCAGCGGTCGCGCCGCCGGCACCGGAGCGCCAGCGCTGGCTCGAGAAGCTCACCTTGGGGCTGCGCAAGACGGGCTCCAGCATCTCCGAGGTGTTCACCGGCGGCCAGATCGACGACCAGCTGTATGAGCAGCTGGAGTCGGCCCTTCTGATGGCGGACACGGGCGTCAGAGCCACGCAGCACTTGCTGGACGAAGTGAAGCGGCGCGTGCAGGTCAGCGGTGCAACTCGGCCGGTACAGGTCAAGAACATCCTCGCCGAATCCCTGACACAGCTGCTGCGGCCGCTGGAAAAGTCGCTGGTGATCGGCGAGCATCGGCCGACGGTGATCATGGTGGCCGGAGTCAACGGCGCGGGCAAGACCACATCCATCGGCAAGTTGACAGCCCACCTGGCCCAGGAAGGCGCCACCGTGCTGCTGGCCGCCGCGGACACGTTTCGGGCCGCAGCCCGCGAGCAACTCGCTGTCTGGGCCGATCGGAACACGGTGGAGATCGTGAGCCAGGAAGGCGGCGACCCGGCGGCAGTCAGCTTCGACGCTGTCAGCGCCGGCAGGGCGCGCGGCAAGGACGTGGTGCTCGTGGATACGGCCGGCCGGCTGCCCACCCAGCTTCACCTGATGGAAGAGCTGAAGAAGATCCGGCGCGTCGTGCAGAAAGCCGATGCCACCGCGCCCCACGAAGTGCTGCTGGTGATCGACGGCAACACCGGCCAGAACGCCTTGACGCAGGTGCGGGCCTTTGACGATGCGCTGCAACTCACTGGACTGATCATCACCAAGCTCGACGGCACCGCCAAGGGCGGCGTGCTGGCGGCCATTGCGCAGGAAAAGCCGATCCCGGTGTACTTCATCGGCGTCGGCGAGAAACTGGAAGACCTGGAAACCTTCAACGCGCGTGAGTTTGCGCTCGCCCTGCTCTCGTGAGCCGTGGTCGTGGCACTCACAATGTCATTTTCTTTACAGTCTTGCACTGGAGTGCCCCGGAGAATCGGGCTATTGTTCCAAGAGAGGAGTTGACATGGGCACCATGACCGAAACTGCGGACAGCGACTCCACGTCACGCAAGGTGGACCAACTGATCGCGCACTACGGCGAAAGCCATCAGAACCCGCGCAACGAACGCATCCACTTCGTCGCCATACCGCTCATCATGCTGAGCCTGTTGGGGCTGCTGTCGGCGATCCATCCCTGGCTGCCCCACGTGTTCGTGGCGGCCAGCATGATCTACTACGCGCGGCTGTCGCTGGTGTTCCTGTTCGCCATGGCGATGGTGTCGGGCATCGGGCTGGTGCTGGTCCAGGCCATGGGAAGCTGGGCGTTGCCACTGTCCGCGGCGATCTTCCTGGCCGCGTGGATCGCCCAGTTCGTGGGTCACAAGATCGAGGGCAAGAAGCCTTCGTTCTTCGAGGACCTCCAATACTTGTGGGTGGGCCCGCTGTTCGTCTTGAGCAAGTTGATGCTCAGGCTCGGCATCCGCTGGTGAATTTCATGCGGACACCAGGCTGCCTGCGTGGTGCACCAGTTCGCAAGGCAGGCCGACCAGGGACTTGGGCGAGCCGGCCGCATCGTTGTTGGCCTGGAACCAGAGTCCGGAGAAATGCGTTCCCTCGAGGATGACGGAGGCATCGACCATCTTGCGCACGCGGGCGTCGACGACCGGCAGGTTCTGCAGCAGCACCGGCATGACCACCGGGTCCCACTTCAGGATGCGCACGTACCCGGCGAAGGAGGTGAGCCCTTGCGCGCTCGTGCCCGAACGCCTGACGCGCAAATAAATCGAATCCGAGGGCACCAGCATGCGCCGCAGACAGTCTTGAATAATGCGCAAGTAGTAGTTTTGGATGTCACCATCGAAAAGCTCGGAGGAAACCGCCGAAATGCCCTGCGGCGATGCCGGCGGACCTTCTCGCCTGGAAAAAACCCGGCTGATCATCGAATGCATAGCGTCCCTCCTGTCAGCCCCGGGGGTGGTCGCCCAGGCCGTGTTTCGCGACGGTCCGGGCGCGATGCTAGCAAAAGGAACTCATGGTCCGTGTGTGGGAATACCGTTTGGCACCCGGGAAAACCCTGAATTTGGTATGGTATGTCAGTGAACTTTCAGCCTTAGCACTCTATCAGAGAGAGTGCTAATATGAGTCTGACTATGAAAGGAAGCGCTGGCATGTCCAACACCTCTGGAACCCCTGGCACTGCGGTGGCCCTGGCCAATCCGTGGGCGGTCGTTCCGTCTCTGGGCAACCTGGATGCATACATTTCGGCCGTGAACCGACTGCCGATGCTGACTCCCCAGGAGGAGCAGGAATTTGCGCGCCAGTTCAAAGACCAGAACGACATCGAGGCCGCCGGGAAACTGGTGCTGTCGCACCTGCGGCTGGTGGTTTCTGTATCGCGCAAGTACCTGGGTTACGGCCTGCCGCACGGCGACCTGATCCAGGAAGGCAACATCGGCCTGATGAAGGCCGTGAAGCGCTTCGACCCGGACCAGGGCGTAAGGCTGGTGAGCTATGCGCTGCACTGGATCCGCGCCGAGATCCACGAATACATCCTGAAGAACTGGCGCATGGTCAAGGTGGCGACCACCAAGGCCCAGCGCAAGCTGTTCTTCAACCTGCGATCGATGAAGCAGGCCTTCAAGGGCGAAGCCGATGCGCAGACCCACCGCGACAGCCTGACCGACGCCCAGATCGAGGTGATGGCGCGCGAGCTGAACGTCAAGCGTGAAGAAGTCATCGAGATGGAAGCCCGCATGTCCGGCGGTGACGTTCTGCTGGACCCGGCGCCCAGCGACGATGGTGAAGAGGCCTTCGGCCCGATCGCCTACCTGGCCGACGCCAGCCATGAGCCGACGGCTGTGATGGAGTCTCGCCAACGCGACGTGCTGGCGAGCGACGGCATCGCCGCTGCGCTTGAAGAACTGGACCCGCGCAGCCGCCGCATCGTCGAGGAGCGCTGGCTGAAGGTGGACGACGACGGCTCAGGTGGCATGACGCTGCACGACCTGGCAACCGAATACGGTGTGAGCGCCGAGCGCATCCGGCAGATCGAATCGGCCGCGATGAAGAAAATGAAAAAGGCGCTGGCCGCCTACGCGTAATCTCGCGAACTCGCAACTTCGAGGCCCGGCAACCCCGGGCCTTTTGTTTGGGCGACCGGGACTCGCCGCAAATGCTGCAACAATGGCCCTGTGAGGAGCAGCACGCCCATCCATCGCTGGATCTCGGTCACATCGTTGTGGCTGGGGTTGCTTGGCCCTGCGTGGACCCAGGACGTGCCGCCCGCGGCGAGCCCGGGTGCGGTGACCGCGACAACTGCGCCTGCGCCTCTGGTCCTGGGCGGCGAGGATCGCGCCATCCCTCTGGACCGTCGCGCACGCTACTTCATCGACGTCGCCAGGCATCCCACGCCGGATGCGATCGAAGTCGCCAGAGACCGCATCGCCTGGCGCTTGCTCGAGCGGGACACGTCTTACGGCATTGACGGGGCTGCGCTCTGGTTCCAGTTCGACGCCACAAGCAGCGCCGGACGTTGGTTCCTCCAGGTCGGCTCCTCGGGCGTGGACCGGGTCCAGCTTTTCTACCGCGGATCCGACGGGCGGTGGGTGGTAGAGGAAGCGGGCGATTCGCGCGCGGTCTCGGAGTGGCCGCTACCAGGCCGTTTGCCGACATTCGCACTCGCCCCACCTTCAGACAACGCCGTGCGCTACTGGTTGCGCATCGAACACGACCGTGGCGATTTTGTATCGCCCCTTGTGATCTACGACCAGTCACAGTTGATTGCCTCGCGGGAGACCGAACAGTTCCTGCTCGGTGGCTACTTCAGCCTGGCGCTGCTGATCGCGCTGGGGTCGGTGGCAAATGCCGTCGTCTATCGCGACCGAAACTTCGCCGCCTACGCGGTGTACGTCGGCGCGCTCGCGCTAGCTCAGCTCGCCTACCTGGGCGTCGGCGCGCAACACGTGTGGGACCGCTGGCTGCAATGGAACTCGATGGCCGGCTTCGTGCTGCCCAGCATCGCTCGCGCCGCGGCGCTCTGGTTCACGCGCACCGTCACGGAGCCGGCCCGCTTTTCGCGCGCCCTTGACATGACCGTCTGGGGCGTCATCGCCGCCTTGCTGTGCGCGGTGGCGCTCGACACGCTGCTGACGTCCCGGCTCTCGCTGATGCTCGTGGTTGTGCTCAACATCGTCGCGCTGATGGTCATCGCGACCCTGATCGGCGTGGTGTGGACGCGCAGCGAGGACCCGCATGTTGGCCTGATCGCACTGGGCTTCCTGCCCGTGCTGGTGTTCGCCATTTTCCCGATCCTGCGCGGCTTCAACCTCATCCCGGTCAGCCTTTTTACCCGTTACAGCCTGGCGATCGGCGCGGTGCTGGAAATGCCTATCCTCTTTTACGCGCTCAGCCTGCGCGGCAACCGCCGGCGCGAAGCGCAGGTGCGAGCCTCGGCCCTCGCGTGGAGCGACGCCCTCACGGGACTGGCGCACACGCAGACCCTGTTGCAGCGACTGGAAGCTGCGCTTGAGCGCTGCGTCGCGCTCAAGCAAACCTGCGGGCTGATGGGAGTGAAGATCGCGAACTTCCAGGCCATCCTCGACGAATACGACCGCGACACCGCCGAACGCGTGCTGGTCGTGGCCGCTTCGATGCTGAGAAAGGTGACCACCGACGTGGACACGGCCGCGCGCGTCGGCGACCACGAGTTCGTGCTGCTGCTGGAAGGGCCGGCATCGACCGCCGACGTGACCAGCCGCGCGCAGAAGCTGGTCGCAAGCGGCCTGCGCGACTCCGAGGCGCTGCCGACCGGCTTGGTGCTGAAGTTCCAGGTGGCGACGGCCTTGTTGCCGGATCGCGGCCTCGACGCACCGGGCAGCCTGAAGTGGCTGCGGGATGCGGCGCATGCGACGTACGCCGACACGCGCAAGCTGATCCGCGCCTTGAATTTCTAGCACGATAGCATTGCAGGATTGCGGCCCAGTTCGGGCCCTCAGGAGGAGGTAAGAACCATGTTTTCCAGACCGACTCGACGCGCCGCCGTCGCCCTCGCCATGGCTACGCTCGCGGCTGCGACGTGGGCCCAGAATTCCGCCAAGCCTGCGCTCGCCCCCTGGCCCACCAAGCCCATTCGCATCATGGTCGGGTTCCCCGGCGGCTCCACACCCGACCTGGTGGCCCGAACGATCGCCGAGCCGCTCTCGAAAGCGCTGGGCCAGCCGGTGATCGTGGAAAACCGGCCCGGTGCCGGCGGCAACATCGCCGCCGACATCGTGGCCAAGTCGACCGACGACCACACCATTGGCGTCATGATCAACGGCAACCTGACGATCGCCAAGATCCTCAATCCGGCGACGCCGTTCGACCCGGTCAGGGACCTGGCCCCGATCAGCCTGATTGGCACTGCGCCACTGCTTTTGACCGTGCCCGCGAACGCACCCGGCAACACTGCGCAGGAATTCTTCCTGGCTGCACGCAACGCCGGCAACAAGTGGAGTTACGGCACACCGGGCGTGGGTACCGTGGGCCACATCGGCATGGAACTGCTCAAGACGAAGACCAACATCGACCCGGTGCACGTGCCTTACCCCGGCAACCCCCAGGTCATCAATGCGATGTTAGGTGGGCAGATCCAGTTGTCGCTGCTGCCGCCGGGCCTGGCCGCGGCGCAGATTCGCGCCGGAAAGCTGAAGGCCGTCGGTGTGACGTCGTCGGGCCGCAGCCCGCTGGTACCCGAATTCCCCAGTCTGGACGAAGGCGGTGTGACGCGTGGCTTCCAGCTGGAAATCTGGACGGCCGCGGCGGCGCCGGCGTCCATGCCGAAACCCATCGTCGCCAGGCTCTCGGCCGTGATCAGCGAAATCGCGCGATCGCCGGAAGTGCGCCAGAAATTGTTCCAGCAAGGCTGGCAGGTTGCCGGCACGTCTTCCGAGGGCCTCGCTAACCGCATCAAGACCGACACCGCATTGCTCGGGGGCGTCATCATAACGCGCGGCATCAAGGCGGAGTGAACACGGCGTACTCGGAGCCAGGACCGCCGCCGAGAGCTGCGGTGATGGCACGTTGGTGAAGGGCGAAATCCTTCGGTCGGGCCAGTCTCAAGTCGGGCTGAGCGGCGCCAGGTCGGACGCGTAGATTCGCGAATCGACGGACGCCCGGTGTGCCGGCGCCGCGACGGAAAGGCCCAAGCCCGACTGGTCACACACCCGCCAATAGACGCCGACCACTTCGAGGAACCCGGACGCCTTGGCGTTGTCGGCGATGCCGCGGCCGATTTCCCCGAGGACATGTGGCGTGCTGAACGCGCTGTTCTGGAACTCGTTGGACAGGTCGACCATCACGGCAAAACAGTGTCCGCGCTTGTCGGTGCGCGAGACCCGCAGGCGATAACACTCGGCGGGGATGCCGTTGTGCTCCAGGGTGTGCGCGATGATGTCGAACAGCAGGTCCCTGCGGAAGGTCATGCGCTCCTCCAGGTTCATCCGGGGCGGTAAGGTCTCGCCCTGCGAAACGCTGAGCGAGGCCGCGGGCCGGGAGGGGAACAGGGAATCGAACAGAAACATCTTGGGCTTTCGTGCACGAGACACCATTTTCCGGCTCGTCGGGGCGGGTCGAGCTGTCTGGCGACGCGGTCCTACACCGTCACGACGTGGCCGGAGCGCGGCGCCGCGATGCAATCCTACGCAAAGGACCGTTTCAGTTCATCAACCAGCAGCCCGACCTGCGCGACCGCAGTGTGGATCAGCGCCGCAGACGTGATGTCAATGCCTGCGGTGGCCAACAGTTCCATTTCCGGCAGGTACTGCAGGTTGGGCCGGTGCGCGTCCAGGCCGGGTGCCTCGGCAATAAACCGCTCGACGGTGCCGGCGGGCAGACTCAGGACCTCCGGGTCGACGAAGGCCATCGCGGCCAGGGCCTGCGCCTCCACCATCCCAGCCTGCCGCGAAAGCCGGTCACCGCGGGCGCCGCGTGCGCAATGCCCTCCAGCTCGCATTCCTAATACGAAGCCGAGGTGAAGAGGTCGTCCAGGTCCCAGGTCTCGTCCGCGGCCACCTGGGCCCGCGTCAAGCGTTCTTGCATCTCGATTCCTTTCGTGCCGGCACGGCTTGCCCCTCATCCGCGGTGGTTCTGACAGCCAGGGCCGGGACCGAATGTGCTTAAACTTCAGATAACCCGAACCAAGGCCTTGCCATGCATTCGATCGCGGACTACTTTGAATTCCACAAGAAGGGGCCGAGCGATATCCATGAACATCTGGAGACGCTCAGGCAGTACGCGGCGCAGTGCGATCATGTCACGGAGATGGGAGTGCGTACCGTGGTGAGCACCTGGGCCTTCCTGGCGGCCCAGCCAAAGAAGCTGGTGTCGATCGATATCAATCCGGTGCCGATCGACTACGCGCAGCGCGTCGCTGCTTCGTCGGGCATCGAGCTGGAATTCCGCCTGGGCGACACCGCCGCCGCCGGCTTCGAGATCGAGGAGACGGACCTGCTGTTCATCGACACCTGGCACATCTATGACCAGCTCAAGCACGAGCTGCAGCTGCATTCGCACAAGGCGCGCCGCTTCATCGTCATGCACGACACCACCACCTATGGCGAAGTGGGCGAGTCCCACACCTACGACTGCGAGATCCGGCCCGTCGCGCAGCGCACGGGGCTGTGGCCCGCCATCGAGGAGTTCCTGGACGGCAACACGGTGTGGGAATTGCGCGAACGCTTCCACAACAACAACGGCCTCACAATCCTGGCCCGCAGGCAGCCATGAGCGAAGACGTCGGCACGATCGGCGCGGCGCAGCTCTTGCACCTGCAATCCTGGCAGGGCCGCAGCGAGACGATGGAAGACGAGATCACCGCGGCGCCGGTTCGTGCGCTGTCGGCCACCTTGGACCGCGACGACCTGCCGCCCTCGCGCGGCACCGAACTGCCGCCGTTGTGGCACTGGCTGTACTTCCTGCCCCACCATCGGCAGAGCGAGATCGGCCCCGACGGTCACGCCCGACGTGGCGGCTTCCTGCCTCCGGTGCCGCTGCCGCGCCGCATGTGGGCGGGCGGCCGGCTGCAATGGCACGTGCAGCTGCGGGTGGGCGACGCCGTGCAGCGCGTTTCGCGCATCGAATCGGTCACGCACAAGGCGGGCCGTACCGGCGACCTGGTGTTCGTGCGGGTCAAGCATGAGGTGCACAACGCCAGCGGCCTCGCGATCGCGGAAGAACACGACATCGTCTATCGGGCCGCCGCCCGGCCGGGCGACCCGGCACCCCCGCCCACCTGGGCCGGGAAAGGAGCGCCATGGCAACGCGAAATCCTGTCCGACGATGTGCTGTTGTTTCGCTATTCGGCGCTCACCTTCAACGGCCACCGCATCCACTACGACCGGCGCTACGTCACCGATGTCGAAGGTTACCCAGGACTGGTCGTGCACGGCCCACTGATCGCGACGCTGCTGGTCGACCTGGCGCGCCGCCAGGCGCCGCAGGCACGCCTGGCCACATTCAGCTTCAAAGTTGTTCGGCCCACGTTCGACCTCCATCCTTTCACCGTCCACGGGCAACCCACGGCGGATGGCGCCGATTTGTGGGCCAGCGACCATGAAGGCTGGCTCACCATGCAGGCCAATGCCACCTTCACGCCAGGAACACCGTGAGCACCGCCGACCTTGCCCGCTTCGCCGCCGATGTGCGGTTCGAGGACATTCCCGCCCCCGTGGTGCGCAAAGCCGAGGACCTGTGGGTCGACTGGGTGGGGTCCACGCTGGCCGGCAAGGGCTCGCGCCCGGTCGAGTCCATCGCACGATTCGCTTCGGCCATGGGGCCTGCCGATGGCCCTTCCGAAATGCTGGCCAGACGTACGCACACCAGTCCTTACCTGGCCGCCCTGTCGAATGCCGCTGCTTCGCACGTAGCCGAGCAGGACGACGTGCACAACGGCTCGGTGTTTCACCCAGCTACGGTGGTGTTCCCGGTCGCGCTGGCCGTGGCTCAAGCGATTGGTGCCGGCGGTGCACGCATGCTCGCAGCGGCGGTGGCCGGCTACGAAGTCGGGATACGCGTCGGCGAGTTCCTGGGCCGCTCGCACTACAAGGTCTTCCACACCACTGGAACAGCGGGCACGCTGGCTGCCGCGGCCACTGCCGGGCAATTGCTGGGGCTGGACGCGCAGCGGATGCAGCATGCGTTCGGCTCGGCCGGAACGCAGTCGGCGGGCTTGTGGGAGTTTCTGCGCACGGGCGCGGACTCCAAGCAGCTCCACACCGCGCACGCCGCGGCGGCCGGCCTGATGTCCGCCTACCTCGCGCGCGATGGCTTCACCGGCGCCGCGCAAATTCTGGAGGGTCCGCAGGGCCTGGCATCGGGCATGTCTTCGGACGCCGATCCGTCGCGACTGGTCGATGGCTTGGGCTCGCGCTGGGCTACGGTGGAGACCTCGTTCAAGTTTCACGCTTCCTGCCGCCACACCCATCCTGCCGCCGACGCGCTGCTGCAGGTGATTCGCGAACACCGGCTCCAGCCCGGCGACATCGCGCGGGTCGTGACGCATGTGCACCAGGGCGCCAT
>JBDSWB010000049.1:0-48537 GCA_039926915.1 Ramlibacter sp. | reverse complement strand
TTGTCGTCGAGCGCGCCCATCCAGGGGCCCATCTTTTCTTCTTCCGTGCCCGGAAGGAAGCCGATGTCGTCACCCATGCTCACGGTGGCGCGGGTCATGATGATTTCGGTGTAGCGCCGGTCGTCGAGCACCTGCGTGAGCCCCGAGGCCAGGGCCATCAGCGTCTTGCCGGTGCCCGCGGTGCCGGTGAGCGTGACGAAGTCGATTTCGGGGTCCATCAGCAGGTTCATCGCGAAGTTCTGTTCGCGGTTGCGCGTGGTCACGCCCCACACTGAATTTTTCAGGTGGCCGTAGTCCTTGAGCGTCTTGAGCACCGCCGTCTTGGCCCGGATTTCGGTCACCCGTGCGTACAGGCTCGGCTCGCCAGGCGACTCGAAGTAGACGAACTGGTTGATGAGCAGGCTGGGAACCACCGGGCCGGTGATGCGGTAGAAGGTGTGCTGCCCGCTCTGCCAGCTCTCGATGGTCTTGCCGTGCTTGGCCCAGAAGTCCGGCGGCAGCGCCATGGCGCCGGAATAGAGCAGTTCCAGGTCGTCAATGGTCTTGTCGTTCTGGTAGTCGTCGGTCGCCAGGCCCAGCGCGCGGGCCTTGACCCGCATGTTGATGTCCTTGGACACCAGCACCACCTCACGTGGGGCGTACTGTTCGCGCAGGGCGCGTACCACGCCCAGGATCTGGTTGTCCGCCTTGCCTTGCGGCAGGCTGAGCGGCAGGTTGCTGTCCAGCTGCTGGGTCTGGAAGAACAGATTGCCTCCAGCTTCACGGTGCCCCGTGGTGTCCAGCTTCAGGCCGCTGGCGATGTCGGCGCCCTGGGCGCCGGCTAGCGCATCAAGGGACCGGCTGGCCTGGCGGGCATTGCGTGCCACCTCCGTCATGCCCTTCTTGTGGCCGTCGAGTTCCTCGAGCACGATCATCGGCAGGAAGATGTCGTGTTCCTCGAAGCGGAACAGGCTCATCGGGTCGTGCATCAGCACGTTGGTGTCGAGGACGAAGAGCTTGGCCGGACCGGCGGGCCGGGCCTTGCGGGCGGGGCGCGGTGCCGGTTCTGCGACACGCTTCTTCAGCCCCGTGGGGGCAGGGTGGTCCACGTAGCCGTCGGTGGTGTCCTTGAATGCTTCGGGATGGACTTCACCGCCGCCGCTCACGCGCGGATCGAAATCGAGCGCCTGCGGCTTCTCGGCCAGCGGGGTCTCAGAGTGGCTTGCCTCCGCTTTTCGCGCGACCTTGTGCAGCGAACGGGCCGGCGCATCGTAGGCTTCTGACGGGAGCAGGGCGGCGCGCTTGGTGGGGGCGGGGGGCAAAGGCATAGGGCGGCGGATTCCCGGTGAATGAGGAGGTCGATAAGTGAAAAAGCCGCCTGGCGGGCCGGGCGGCTTTGTTCGGGATTGCAGTGATGACGCGTGGCGCCAGGGTCAACGGCATGAATTCATTATGCACAAGTCGCAAGGCGCTTCAACCGCACCCCGGTGCATGTTGCTGCAAAACGTCAGGCCGCCTTCTTGAGCAGCTTGACGGCCTTGAGCACCTCATCCACGTGGCCGGGAACCTTCAGGCCGCGCCACTCCTGCTTCAGCACGCCGTCGGCGCCGATCAGGAAGGTGCTGCGCTCGATGCCCTTCACTTTCTTGCCGTACATGATCTTGTTCTTCACGACGCCGAACATGTGGCACATCTTCTCTTCGGTGTCGGCGATAAGCTCGAAAGGCAGTTCCAGCTTGGTCTTGAAGTCGTCGTGCGACTTCATGTTGTCGCGGGACACGCCGAAGACGGTCGCGCCGGCCTTGACGAAATCCTTGTACTTGTCTCGGAACTGCATCGCCTCGGTCGTGCAGCCCGGGGTGTTGTCCTTCGGGTAGAAGTAGAGCACCACGACGTGGCCGTTGTGGGAGGTATTGGAAACTTTGATGCCGCCCGTGGCGTTTGCTTCAAATTCGGGGATGGGTTTGTTGACAACGATCGCCATGGATTTTGTTTCTCGTGTGACAGGATTGCTCGTTGCTCATGGGGACGGTGCCGTCCCGCTGGAACCCGTGATTTTACCCTAATCGGACCTCTCGCGAATCGGGTGGGTCAAGCGGGCTGCTCCAGCAGGAGCGCAACTGCGACGCTGCGGCCTTCCTGGGCGAGGATGTTGTAGGTGCGGCAGGCCGCCGCCGTATCCATCGTTTCGATGCCAATTCGGCGTGCCATCAGCGGCCCCAGCCACGCCGGATGCGGAAAATGAATGCGCGACCCGCTGCCGAAGATGACGATCTCGACCTGCAATTGCGCCAGCATCGCAAAGTGCTCGAGGCCCAAGTCCTCGAAGGCGGCCGTGGGCCAGACGATGCGATCGCCGGTCGAACTCAGGATCACGCTGTGCGTGATTCTTTCGCCGTCCACGCCCACCCACCCGGGACCGTAGCCGCTGATCGCGTGCACGTCAGATTTGTCGGGTTGAAGCTTCATGGTGCGAGGGCCCCTGCGTTCATTGCTGCGCTGCACTAAAAACAGGCAGAACTGTGGTCAAATTATAGGTTTCCACGCCTAGAAACCGGTCCGGAGGGGCTTTGAAAACCGTCCAGAAGTCAGCGAAGCTCGCCAACGTCCTCTACGACATCCGCGGTCCCATCATGGACGCGGCCCGGCAGATGGAAGAGGAAGGCCACAAGATCATCCGCCTGAACATCGGCAACCTGGCCGTGTTCGGCTTCGATGCGCCTGAGGAAATCCAGCAGGACATGATCCGCAACCTGCCCAACTCTTCAGGTTACTCGGACAGCAAGGGCATCTTCGCAGGGCGCAAGGCCGTGATGCATGAAACCCAGAAGCAGGGCATCAAGGGGGTCACGCTCGACGACATCTATCTGGGCAACGGCGCCAGCGAACTGATCGCGATGGCCACCAATGCACTGATGGATGACCACGACGAGTTGTTGCTGCCCGCGCCGGACTATCCGCTGTGGACGGCCGCCACCAGCCTGTCGGGCGGCACGCCGGTGCACTACCTGTGCGACGAGGCCAACGGCTGGATGCCCGACCTGCAGGACATCCGACGCAAGATCACGCTGCACACCAAGGGCATCGTCGTCATCAATCCCAATAACCCGACGGGTGCGCTGTATTCCGACGAGTTGCTCAGGGGCATCGTCGAGATCGCGCGCGAACACAACCTGGTGATTTTCGCGGACGAGGTCTACGACAAGGTGCTCTACGACGGCGCGAAGCACACCGCGATCGCCAGCCTGTCAGAAGACGTGCTGACGCTGACCTTCAATTCGCTGTCCAAGAGCTACCGATCCTGCGGGTATCGTGCCGGCTGGATGGTCGTGTCCGGCGACAAGAAGCGGGCCGCCGATTACATCGAGGGCCTGAACATGCTCTCGAACATGCGGTTGTGCGCCAACGTTCCCGGTCAATGGGCGATCCAGACCGCGTTGGGGGGCTACCAGAGCATCAACGAACTGGTCGCGGAAGGCGGGCGCCTGCGGCGCCAGCGAGACCTCGCGTACGAACTCATCACTGCAATCCCCGGCGTGACGTGCGTGAAGCCGATAGCGGCGCTTTACATGTTTCCGCGGCTCGACCCCAAGGTCTACCCGATCGCCGACGACCGGCAGTTCTTCCTGGAACTGCTGCAGGAGACGCGCGTGATGCTGGTCCAGGGCACGGGCTTCAACTGGGCCACGCCGGACCATTTCCGCATCGTCTTCCTGCCGCACGAAGACGACCTGCGCGAGGCCATCGGCCGCATCGCGAAGTTTCTCGAGAGCTACAGAAAACGCCACACGTCATGAAAGCCATCCAAGTCGGCCTGCTGGGCATCGGCACCGTGGGGAGCGGTGTCTTCACTGTCCTCAGGCGCAATCAGGAAGAGATCAAGCGCCGCGCCGGCCGCGGCATCGAGATCACGATGGTCGCGGATCTCGACACGGCGCGCGCGATGTCCACGGTGGGGGACGCGGTGCAGGTGGTGAGCGATGCGCGCGCCGTGATCGCCAATCCTGAGATCGATATCGTGGTGGAACTGATCGGCGGCTACGGCATCGCCCGGCAGCTGGTGATGGAGGCCATCGATGCAGGCAAGCACGTGGTGACGGCCAACAAGGCCCTGTTGGCGGTGCATGGTAACGAGATCTTCGCCGCCGCACACCGCCGGGGCGTGATGGTTGCGTTCGAGGCAGCTGTGGCCGGCGGCATCCCGATCATCAAGGCGCTTCGCGAAGGACTCACGGCCAACAGCATTGAGTGGATCGCCGGGATCATCAACGGCACCACCAATTTCATCCTTTCCGAGATGCGCGACAAGGGCATCGACTTCGATGTGGCGCTTAAGGACGCCCAGCGCCTGGGCTACGCCGAAGCCGACCCGACCTTCGACATCGAAGGCGTGGACGCCGCGCACAAGGCCACCATCATGTCGGCCATCGCGTTCGGGATCCCGGTCCAGTTCGACAAGGCTTATGTCGAAGGCATCACCAAGCTGGGCGCGCAGGACATCCGGTATGCCGAGCAGCTGGGCTACCGCATCAAGCTGCTGGGCATCACCAAGCGAACGGATAAGGGCGTCGAACTTCGCGTACACCCTGCGCTCGTGCCCTCCAGGCGGCTCATCGCCAACGTCGAAGGCGCCATGAACGCCGTGATGGTCCAGGCCGACGCCGTCGGCACCACCCTCTACTACGGCAAGGGCGCCGGCAGCGAACCGACGGCCAGCGCCGTGATCGCCGACCTGGTGGACATCACGCGCCTGCACACCGCGGACGCCGCCAATCGGGTTCCACACCTGGCTTTCCAGCCGGACCAGATGAGCGATGCCATCGTCTTGCCGATGAGCGAAGTCGTGACCAGCTATTACCTTCGCCTGCGCGTGGCCGACCAGGCCGGCGTCCTGGCCAAAGTTACGGGACTGCTGGCGGCGGCCGGGATCAGCATCGACGCGATGCTTCAGCGCGAAGCAAGCGAGGGAGAAAGGCAGACCGACCTCATCATCCTCACGCACAGCGTGCGCGAAGGCACCATGAACGAGGTGCTCGCGCAGATGCAGGCGTTGCCCACCGTGCTCGCCCCCATCACGCGCATCCGCAAGGAAGAACTCGCCTAGGGCCTGTTCACACTATTTATGCAAGATGCGCAACCCGGAGGGAAGGTGGTTAAAACAGCGCCACTCGGCGTTGCACTCCTAGCCCAGGCAGAGAGCCTGGGCGTCGTCATGCGCCTGGATTGGCGCTGTTTTAACCACCTTCGCACTTGCATAAATAGTGTGAACAGGCCCTAGATGCTCTACGTTTCCACCCGGGGCCACCCCGATCGTCGGCATTTCTGCGAGATTCTGCTGGAAGGCCTGGCGCCGGATGGGGGACTGTACTTGCCTGAGCGTTATCCACGGGTCGACGTGGTCGCGCTGGCTCGGTGGCGAAGTCTCCCCTACGCGGAGCTGGCCTTCGAGATCCTGTCGCTTTACATCGACGACATCCCGGCCGATGACCTGCGCCTGGTCTGCCGCAAGACCTACACCGCGGAAATCTTCGGCACCAGGGAGATCGTGCCGCTGAAAAAGCTGGAAGATGGCATCTTCCTCGAAGCCCTGTCGAACGGGCCGACGCTGGCCTTCAAGGACATGGCCATGCAGCTGCTGGGCAACCTGTTCGAGTACGAACTGGCACGGCGCGGCGAACAGCTCAATATCCTGGGCGCCACCTCGGGCGACACCGGCAGCGCGGCCGAATACGCCATGCGCGGCAAGAAGGGCGTGCGTGTGTTCATGACCTCGCCGCACGGGCGCATGAGCCCGTTCCAGCAGGCCCAGATGTTCAGCCTGCAGGACGCAAACATCCACAACATCGCCATCGAAGGCGTGTTCGACGATTGCCAGGACATCGTCAAGGCGGTCTCCAATGACCTGGACTTCAAGCGCCGGTACAAGATCGGCACCGTCAACTCGATCAATTGGGCGCGCCTGGTGGCGCAGGTGGTCTACTACTTCGCCGGCTACTTCCAGGCCACGCGGGAGAACGGCGAGAAGGTCAGCTTCACTGTTCCTTCCGGCAATTTCGGCAATATCTGCGCGGGCCACGTTGCCCGGATGATGGGCTTGCCGATCGAACGGCTGGTGCTGGCGACCAACGAGAACGACGTGCTCGACGAGTTCTTTCGCACCGGCGAGTACCGAGTGCGCGCGCCCGCCGACACCCATGAGACATCCAGCCCTTCGATGGACATCAGCAAGGCCAGCAATTTCGAGCGCTTTGTCTTTGACCTGCTGGGCCGGGACGGCGCGCGCGTCGCCGAGTTGTTCGGGCCGCAACTGGCGAGCCAGGGCCGCTTTGAACTGGGCGGCGACTCAGCCTTCAGGCAGGCGCAGGAGCGCTATGGATTCGTCAGCGGCAAGAGCAGCCATGCCGACCGGATCGGGACCATCCGGGACACTTTCCAGCGCTTCGGAACCATCATCGACACCCACACTGCAGACGGCCTCAAGGTGGCCCGCTTGCAGGCGCAGGCGGGCATCCCGATGATCGTGCTGGAAACGGCATTGGCCATCAAGTTTTCCGCCAGCATCGTCGAGGCGCTGGGCCGGGAGCCGGAAAGGCCGGCCCGGTTCGAGGGCATCGAGCAGCTGCCGAAGCGGGTGACCGTCATGCGCGCCGATGCGGAGGCCGTCAAGGAATTTATCGCCGGCCATTGCGGCTGAATCGCGATGAGAGCAGTTGCCTTCGCAGGATTCTCGGGTTCGGGCAAGACCACGCTGGTCGAGCATCTGATCCCCGCCTTCAAGCTGCGGGGCCTCCGGGTCTCCGTGGTCAAGCATGCGCACCACAAGTTCGACATCGACCATCCCGGCAAGGACACCTACCGCCACCGTGAGGCCGGCGCCTTCGAAGTGGTGGTCGCGTCGGACCGGAGGCTAGCGCTGATGCGCGAGTTCGAGCGCCCTTCGCGGCTGACCGTGCACCAGCTTATCTCGGAGTTGTACGACGGCGTCGACTGGGTCCTGGTGGAAGGCTTCAAGGAAAGCAACCTGCTGAAGATCGAGGTCTGGCGCGCCGACTCGGGCCGGCCCGCGCTGTATCCGGAGGACGACTTCGTGGTGGCCATCGCCACCGACTCTCCCGAACGGCTGCCCCAATCCACCCTGCGGCCGGTGCTGGATCTGAACAATCCGGATGCAGTCGCGCAATGGCTCGTCGACAATCAGGATCGGTTCGACTACCTGTTCGAGAGGTACTGATGAGCGCATCGGGCGCACTGGAATCTCCCCGCTCTCCGCCGCGGCCGCTGGACGACGCGCTGGCCGCGTTGCTGGGCCACGCGCAAGCCCTGGCAGGAACCGAGGCGGTGTCCACGTTCGATGCCGATGGGCGCGTCCTGGCACAGGACTTGGTCTCCGCGCTTCAGGTGCCGCCGCACGACAACAGCTCGATGGATGGCTACGCGGTGCGCAGCTGCGAGATCGCGGGCGAAGGCGTGACGCTGCCGATCAGCCAGCGCATACCGGCCGGCGCCGCGCCCGACCCCCTGACGCCCGGTAGCGCGGCCCGCATCTTCACCGGCGCGCCGATCCCCGCCGGCACCGACGCGGTCGTGATGCAGGAAGAAACCGAATCCGCCGGCGAGCAGATTGTGCGCATCCTGCGCGTGCCGGCGCCCGGCCAGTGGATTCGCCGCAGTGGCGAGGACGTCGCGCGCGGCGCCGTAGTGCTCACCCGCGGCCAGCGGCTCACACCTGCAGCGCTGGGACTGGCGGCGAGCATCGGACTGGACCGGCTGCAGGTGGCGCGCCGGCCGCGCGTCGCGCTGTTTTCGACCGGGGACGAGCTGGTGATGCCGGGTGAGGTCAAGCCCGAGGCCATGAAGGCCGGGGCGATCTACAACTCCAACCGTTTCTTCCTTCGCGCCCTTCTGCTTCGGTTGGATTGCGAAGTGACGGACATGGGCATCGTTCCCGACCGGCGCGAGGCGACTCTGGAAGCATTGCATCGTGCATCGGTGGAGCACGACCTCATCCTCACCAGCGGCGGCGTGTCGGTGGGCGAGGAGGACCACATCAAGCCGGCGGTGCAGCAACTCGGCTCGCTCGACCTGTGGCAGATCGCCATCAAGCCCGGCAAGCCCTTCGCCTATGGCAAGGTGGGCACGGCCCACTTCATCGGCTTGCCCGGCAACCCGGTGTCCAGCTTCGTCACTTTCCTCCTGCTGGTTCGGCCCTTCGTGCTGAAGTTGCAGGGCGCGACTGAACTGGCGCCCGCCAGCATGAGCCTGCCCGCGCATTTCGCTTGGCCGCGCGCCGACACACGCCGCGAGTTTCTGCGCGTGCGGCGCAACGGCCGTGGCGGGCTGGACCTGTTCGCCAACCAGAGCTCGGGGGTGCTGACTTCAGCGGCCTGGGGCGACGGGCTGGTGGACAACCCGCCCGGGCGCAGCATTGCGAACGGCGACCCCGTTTCGTTCATTTCCCTGGCGGAGTTACTTGCATGAAAGTCACCTTGCGGTATTTCGCGTCGATCCGCGAGGCGGTGGGCCAGGGCGTGGAATCGTTCGACACTTCGGCGACGACACTGGCCGACCTGCGCGAGGAATTGATCGCACGAGGGGGCGCGTATGCGCACGGCCTGGCGCGCGGCAAGGCCGTGCGCCTCGCCCTCGACCAGGTGATGGTCGACGAATCCGAGGCCCTCAGGCAAGGCTGCGAAGTGGCGTTCTTCCCGCCAGTCACGGGAGGCTGATTCCATGATTCCACGCGTCTCGATCCAGGCCGCGGACTTCAATCTGGCCGACGAGATCGCCCTGCTGCGCCAGCGCGACAAGCGGGTCGGGGCGGTGTGCAGCTTCGTAGGCACGGTTCGAGGCGGCGACGAGGGCCACAACGGCCCGCCGGTGCTGAGCATGGAGCTCGAGCACTACCCCGGCATGACAGAGAAGGCCGTCGAGGCCATGATCGACGAAGCCCAGCGCCGGTTCGACATTTTCGCCGCCCGGGTGGTCCATCGCGTGGGCCTGCTGCAGCCCCTGGACCAGATCGTGATGGTGGCCGTCACCTCGGCCCATCGCGGCGAGAGTTTCAAGGCCTGTGAGTTCCTGACGGACTACCTGAAGACCCAGGCACCGTTCTGGAAGAAAGAGCAGACGCCTGAAGGGGCCCACTGGGTCGATGCGCGGGTGACTGACGATGCCGCGTTGGCGCGCTGGGGCATCGACCAGCCCAACACCTAGGCCGGCAATTCAGTCCCGCCCGGGCGGCACGAAAGCGGCGCGGGCGTCGTCCTCAAGCTCGGCTGTGAGCCGCTGCAACAGTTCCACCAATTGGGCCTGCTGCGCCTTGTCCAGCGGAGCCAGCAGCCGCTTGTAGGCCTTTTCCGCAGGCTTCTGCGCCTGCGCGAGAACAGTCTGCCCTAGCGCGGTCAGGGCCACCGAGACGTTGCGCTTGTTGTCCACGGCCGGGGCCCGGGTCACCATGCCCCGCGTTTCCAGCCCGCGCAGCACCCGCAGCACAGTCACCTTGTCGAACCCGAGCGCCCGCGCCAGGCTCGACTGGCCCAGGCCGGGGTGCGCATTCAACACAGTGAGCACTCCGAATTGCGCGGGGGTGAGCGACGTCTCGCGGCATTCATCCTCGAACACGGCGGCAGAAATCTGGTGCGCGCGCCTCAGCAGGAAGCCCGGACGGGCGTAGAGGCGGGACAAAGCGTTCAAAGGCACGGGCGATAACCGTTTTTTTAGGGGAATGCGTGGATTGTGCCTCGGCGGCAGCCGGTCACAATGGTTAGCATACAAACTTTTTGGGACGCCCTCACCATGATCAACGTGAAGCGTCGCGCCGGCGCCCTGGCGCTGGCTGTCCTTGCCGCTGTGGCCCCGCTCGCCGCCGCGGCCCAGCCTGCCGCCCCGGCAGCCCAGGCGCCGCTGCGGTTGATCGTGCCGTTCACGCCCGGCACCGGTATCGACCTGATCGCCCGCACTGTGGGCCCCCGGCTCGGTGAGCGTCTGGGCCGAAGCGTCGTAGTGGACAACCGTGCGGGCGCCTCCGGCAACATCGGGACCGAAGCGGTGGTGCGTGCGGCGCCCAACGGCACGACGCTGCTGGTCAGCGTCAACACGCTGGTCATGAATCGCAGCCTCTACCCCAAGTTGCCATTCGACCCGGTGAAGGACCTGGTCCCGGTCTCGCTGACCAGCTGGGGGCAACTGCTGCTGGTGGCCAATCCGCAGGCGCCTTACAAGACTGCCGGCGACCTTGTCGCCGCGGCCAAGCGGCGTCCGGGCGCGATCAACTACGCCAGTCCGGGCGTGGGCACCCCGCATCACCTGTCGATGGAGCTCTTCAAGGCGACGGCGGGGGTCTTCCTCACGCACATTCCCTACCGCGGCACAGCACCCGCGGTGACCGACCTTCTCGGAGGCCAGGTCGATGTCATGTTCCTGCCGATCCACGTGGCCTTGCCGCACGTCAAGGCGGGCAAGCTGGTCGCACTGGGCATCGGCAGCGAGCGCCGCCATCCCTTGCTGCCGCAGGTCCCCACGCTGGCCGAGGCACGCGCGGGCAACGTGAACGTGGACATGTGGTACGGGATCTTCGCGCCGCCCGGCACGCCGGTGGACGAGGTTTCGCGACTGAACCGCGAGCTGAGGGACATCCTGGCCCTGCCGGAAGTTCGAACTGCTTTCGAAACGCAGGGCATGGAACCGGCCACCAGCAGCCCCGAGCAATTCCGCCGGCTGGTCGAACAGGATGCCGAGCGGTGGGCGCAACTGATCAAGTCCCAGGGCATCACGGCCGAATGAAGCGTCGACAAGGGGCCACACCATGAAGATCGCGATCGTCGGCGGCGGCATCGGGGGCCTGTCCCTCGCGCTGTTCCTGCACCGCGCCGGCGTCTCCTGCGACGTCTACGAAAGCGTGCCCGAAGTTCGCGAGATCGGTGTCGGCATCACCCTCCTGCCGCACGCGATGCGCGAATTGGCGGAGCTCGGCCTGCAGCCCCAGCTGGAAGCCGCCGGGATCGAAAACCTGGAGAGCGTTTTCTTCAACCGTTTCGGCCAGTTCATTTACCGCGAACCTCGCGGGCGCCATGCCGGCTACCAATGGCCGGAAGTGGGACTGCATCGCGGGAAGCTCCATCACGTGCTGCTCGAAGCCGCGCGGGCGCGCCTGGGCGATGCGCACGTGCACCTGGACCACCGATGCGTGCGGGTCGACCAGGACGAAAGGGGCGCGACGATCCAGTTCCGGAGCGGCGAAGGTGCTTCGCTGGTGACTGTGGCTGTCGATCTCGTGGTGGCCTGCGATGGCGTCAATTCCGCCGTGCGCCGCCAGTTTTATCCCAACGAAGAACTGGCTTTCGGCGGCATCAACACCTGGCGAGGCGTGACGGTCCATGCGCCCATCCTCAGTGGCAAAAGCTACTTGCGTGTCGGCTCCATCGAAACCGGAAAGATGGTGATCTACCCGATCGCCGACAACGTCGACGGCAAGGGCAGGCAACTGGTGAACTGGGTCGCCGAAATCCGTCGCTCGGGCGCGCCCATGAACGACTGGAACCAGCCGGGACGGCTCGAAGACTTCCTGGACATCTTCCAGGACTGGCGGTTCGACTGGCTCGACGTTCCGGCGTTGATCCAGGGCGCCGAGCACATCTTCGAATACCCGATGGTCGACCGGGACCCGGTGCCGCGCTGGACCCACGGGTGTGTGACTCTGCTGGGCGACGCTGCCCACCCGATGTACCCGCGCGGTTCCAATGGCTCGGCGCAGGCCATCCTGGATGCCAGGGCCCTGGCCCACCTGATTGCCACCGGCGGCGATGGGCGCGAAGCGCTGGCGGCTTACGAAAGCTTGCGCCTGCCGGTGACGTCGAGAATCGTGGAAGCAAATCGTACCGTGCCGCCGGACTTCATCAACATCCGCGTCGACGAGCTGAGCGGCGACAGGCCGTTCCGGCACATCGATGACCTGATCAGCCAGGACGAACTGCGCCGCATGTCCGACGACTACAAGCGCGTCGCCGGGTTCGCACTGGACCGAAAAGGCATGCCCGAGCCGGACCCGCCCGTCAGTTGAGGTACCGGGGCTTGCGCTGCGACGATTCTTCGTCCGCCGAGGTGGCCTCTTCGGTGGACGATGTGCCGAAGGGCTCGCGCCATTGCGACCGGGCCAGCGCCTGCTCCAGCAGGTGCATCAGGCCCTGCATCAGCTTGGGCTCCATTTCCATCTTGAAACTGCGCGGCTTCCCGGCGCCGGTGGCCGGTTCGTTGAACCCCAGGCGCAGCCGGCCGTTGGGCAGCGGGGACGCGTCGACGTCGGTCACCAGCAGGGGCTCCTCACCCAACGGCAACTGGGCCTGATTTTCCTGGTACGGGGTGTCGAAGTCGGCGTGGCGCAGGAATTCGTCCTTGCGGAAATCGGCCAGCATCTTCTTGAGGTCCTCGTCGGCAGTTTCCAGCGACGTGCCCGCCGCTTCCAGCTTCAGCAGGTGCCGGGTCAACAGCTTGCTCAGCAGCGGCCAAAGGCCCAGCATCAGCCTGCGCGTGAGCCACAGCCTCATCTCTTGCGCCGCTGCCGTGTTCACCCGCAGCAGGATGCGATCCTGCTCTGCCTGGTAGGTCACGGACAGCTGGTGAATCTTCATGGATTGATTCTAGTCATGCGCGACGGGCCGCCAGGGGTATAGATTGGCCCTTGAAAAGCTGTGGACAAGCCTAAGCTGGATGGAAGACCGGAGCCAACCCATGCGACTAGACAAAATCACGACCAAATTCCAGGAAGCACTGGGCGAGGCCCAGACGCTCGCACTGGGCAACGACCACGCCTACATCGAACCGGAACACTTGCTGGTGGCCATGTTGCGCCAGGAAGACGGCCCGCGTCCGCTGCTGCAGCGCGCCGGGGTGAACATCCCCGGCCTGCAGGCCTCCGCCGAAGCCGCCATGCACAAGCGGCCCAAGGTCGAAGGCCAGGAGCAGGTCCAGATCGGCCGGGACCTGGTGGGCCTGATGCAAGCCGCCGAGAAGGAGTCCATCAAGCGCGGCGACCAGTTCATCGCCAGCGAACTGTTCCTGCTGGCCGTCGCGGATACAAAGCAGGACATCGGGCGCATTGCCCGCGAGAACGGACTCACGCGCAAGTCGTTCGAGTCGGCAGTCGATACCGTGCGCGGCGGCCAGAATGTGAACACCGCAGAGGCCGAAGGCCAGCGCGAGGCGCTCAAGAAATACTGCATGGACCTGACCGAGCGCGCCCGCCAGGGCAAGCTGGACCCGGTGATCGGCCGCGACGAGGAAATCCGCCGCGCCATCCAGGTCCTGCAGCGCCGCACCAAGAACAACCCCGTGCTGATCGGCGAGCCCGGCGTCGGCAAGACCGCCATCGTCGAAGGCCTGGCCCAGCGCATCATCGCGGGCGAAGTGCCGGAATCGCTGAAGAACAAGCGCGTGCTGTCGCTTGACATGGCGGCGCTGCTGGCCGGCGCCAAGTACCGCGGCGAGTTCGAGGAGCGCCTGAAAAACGTGTTGAACGAACTGGCCAAGGACGAGGGCCAGACCATCGTTTTCATCGACGAACTGCATACCATGGTCGGTGCCGGCAAGGCCGAAGGCGCGATGGACGCCGGCAACATGCTCAAGCCGGCACTGGCTCGCGGCGAGCTGCATTGCGTGGGCGCCACCACGCTTGACGAATACCGCAAGTACATCGAGAAGGACGCCGCACTGGAGCGCCGCTTCCAGAAGATCCTGGTGGGCGAACCGACGGTGGAAGCCACCATCGCCATCCTGCGCGGCTTGCAGGAAAAGTACGAAGTGCACCACGGCGTCGAGATCACCGACCCGGCCATCGTGGCCGCGGCGGAGCTCAGCCATCGCTACATCACCGACCGATTCCTTCCCGACAAGGCCATCGACCTGATCGACGAGGCTGCCGCGAAGATCAAGATCGAACTCGATTCCAAGCCCGAAGCCATCGATCGGCTGGACCGCCGGATGATCCAGCTGCAGATCGAGCGGGAGGCCATCAAGCGCGAGAAAGACGAGGCGTCGAAAAAGCGCCTGGGCCTGATCGAGGAAGAGATCTTCAGGCTGAAGAAGGACATCGCGGACCTGGAAGAGATCTGGAAGTCCGAGAAGGCCCAGGCCGAGGGCAGCGCGCAAGTCAAGGAAGAGATCGACAAGCTGCGCCGCGAGATCGAGGAATTTACCCGCAAGGCCGACTTCAACAAGGTTGCCGAGCTGCAATACGGACGCCTGCCCGAGCTGGAAAAGCGGCTCAAGGAAGCCCAGGCCACCGAATCCGGCAAGGCCAAGAGCGCCAAGGACGGCGGACGGCCGCAGCTGCTGCGCACCATGGTCGGCGCGGAGGAGATCGCAGAAGTCGTGGCGCGATCGACCGGCATTCCCGTGTCCAAGCTGATGCAAGGTGAGCGTGAAAAATTGCTGCTGATGGAAGACGGGTTGCATCAGCGCGTGATCGGCCAGGACGAAGCCATCAGCGCGGTTTCCAACGCCATCCGGCGCTCGCGCTCGGGCCTGTCGGACCCGAACCGGCCCACCGGCTCGTTCCTGTTCCTCGGGCCCACGGGCGTGGGCAAGACCGAGCTGTGCAAGGCGCTGGCGAACTTCCTGTTCGACAGCGAAGACCACCTGATCCGCATCGACATGAGCGAGTTCATGGAAAAGCATTCGGTGGCCCGCCTGATCGGCGCGCCGCCGGGCTATGTGGGCTACGAGGAGGGCGGCTACCTGACCGAAGCCGTGCGCCGCAAGCCCTACAGCGTGATCCTGCTCGACGAAATCGAGAAGGCCCACCCCGACGTCTTCAACGTGCTCTTGCAGGTGCTGGACGACGGGCGGCTGACCGACGGCCAGGGCCGCACTGTGGACTTCAAGAACACGGTGATCGTGATGACGAGCAACATCGGCTCGCCCATGATCCAGGCCATGGCGGGCAAGAGCTACGAGGACGTGAAGGATGCGGTCTGGGATGAGCTGAAGAACCATTTCCGGCCCGAGTTCCTCAACCGCATCGATGAGACGGTGGTGTTCCATGGCCTGGACGCGCAGCACATTGCGAAGATCGCGGCGATCCAGATGCGCATCCTCGAACAGCGCCTGGCCAAGATGGACCTCACGCTGCAGGTATCACCGGCGGCGCTGGAGGAGCTGGCGAAAGTGGGCTTCGACCCGGTGTTCGGCGCGCGGCCGCTCAAGCGTGCGATCCAGCAGCGTATCGAGAACCCGCTCTCCAAGCTGATCCTGGAAGGGCGCTTCCCGCCCAAGAGCGTGATCCCGGTGGAAGTGGATCCGGTGCGCGAGCCGGGCGTGTTCAATTTCGGGAATGCCAAGCCAGTGCCGGAAGAGGCGACCGCGTAGGGGACAATGCCCACCTTCATGGCATTTCTCCTGCGCTTGTTCCTGCTGCTGGCGGGCCTGCTCGTCGCGGCCGGCCTGGCTGTGGCGGCGGTGTTGATGCTGGCCGTGTGGGGAGTTCGTGCCGGGTGGGCGACGCTCATCGGCCGTCCGGTTACGCCCTTCATCGTCCGGATCGATCCGCGCGGCGGCTTCCGGCGAATGGATGAACAATCCGGGCCGGTCAGCCCGACGCCGAGGGCCGATTCCGTCCAGCCGCAGCGCGACTTCGCCGACGTCACGGACGTTGAGCCCAAGCCGCCCGCATAGGGCCGGCAGTTAACCCTCGCTATCCGAGGGAGCTGGGGCGGGAACTCAGGCCGCCCGGCAGCAGACCCTGGAACTGGGCGTTGATCGAAGAGATCTTTTCCCGGGCGATGGCTTCGCCATGCAGCTGCGCCAGCACGGCCATCAGGTCGCCGCGCAGGTACCAGAGATCCTTGATGTCGGTGGCATAGCGGATGCGGCGAGTCACCTGCGGGAAGTTCTTGACGCTGTCCTCGCCCAGGGCATCCAGCATCGAGTCGCGGATGTCCTCGATTCCATTCTCGAGAATCGACTCCGAAGGCGGCTTCGCCCGACCCACAATCAGGCCGGCGATGCTGTTCTTGAAGTCCCTCTTAAACCAGCTTGCCATGTTCGCGCAGAGTCCAGGGCAACATTTTTCGATAACTCCTTGTTGTTCGCCTGGGCAATCCCAATCGCGATATCTTACCCTTCTAGAATGCCAGCGACCATCAAATGGAGACCGCCATGCCCAAGGGCTATTGGATCGTTCGTGTCGACATCACGGACCCCGAGCAATACAAAGCGTACATCGCTGCCAACGCAAAGCCATTGGGCCAGCATGGCGCGCATTTCCTGGTGCGGGGCGCGCCCTTTGAGAACGTCGAAGGAACGAGCCGCACGCGTAACGCGGTGATCGAATTTCCCAGCTACCAGGCCGCGCTCGAGTGCTATCGTTCGCCCGAATACCAGGCGGCGATCAAGCTGCGCGCGCAGGTATCGACGGCCGACGTGATCATCATCGAAGGTTACGACGGGCCGCAGCCTTCCCAGGCAGGCACGGCAATCTCATCACACTGATGCCTCCTTCGTCGCGCTCGTGGAGCTGCAAGTCCGCAATAGCAATGTGGCGCGCGCGTAAGGCGGTTGACAGCTGGCCCGTACGGTTGGCATGATGACCGCCCCGCAAACATAATAGGGAGAGTTGCCATGTCACTGCGCATCAACGACACCGCGCCCAATTTCACCGCCCAGACCACGCAAGGTTCGATCAACTTTCACGACTGGATCGGCGACAGCTGGGCGATCCTGTTTTCGCACCCCAAGGACTTCACGCCGGTGTGCACCACCGAGCTGGGTTACATGGCGAAGATCGAGCCGGAGTTCACCCAGCGCAATGCCAAGCTCATCGGCCTGTCTGTGGACCCGGTGGACAACCACAGCCGATGGGCCAGCGACATCGAGGAGACGCAGGGCGCCAAGGTCAACTACCCGATGATCGCGGACACCGATCTCGCGGTGGCCAAGCTCTACAACATGCTGCCGGCCGACGAGCCGGGCACGGCCGATGGCCGCACCGCGGCCAACAACGCCACGGTCCGCTCCGTCTTCATCGTCGGCCCGGACAAGAAGATCAAGCTGATGCTCACCTATCCGATGACCACCGGCCGCAACTTCGACGAAATCCTGCGCGTGCTCGACTCGATGCAGCTGACCGCCAAATACAAGGTGGCCACGCCGGTCAACTGGAAGAAGGGCGACGACGTGATCATCGCCGGTTCCGTCTCCGACGAAGAGGCCAAGTCGCTGTTCCCCGGTGGCTGGAAGACCGTCAAGCCATACCTGCGGGTGACCAAGCAGCCGGGCAACTGAGCGGTTGTCCTACCGGGTTTCGCGCCGTTGCCGCCTTTTCGCCGGTGGCGGCGCGAACCAGAATCGGAGCTCATCCACAGGAGTCCCAATGAACCTCGTCCCCCACATCGGTCCGGTCGCCGCGTTGATCGCCGGCGTGCTGATTCTGATCATGCCGCGCCTCCTGAACTACATCGTGGCGATCTACCTGATCGTCATCGGTTGCCTCGGGCTGTTCGCGAAATAAGTCCTGCCCCGCTACTGGGTGGTGTGAAGCGCATAGAGCTTCTGCATGCCGCCGAGCCAGCGATCGTAGTCCTGCGCCTTGTTGAGGAAGTACTTCGCGACTTCCGGATGGGGCAACACCAGGAAACTCTCGTCGCGCATCGTCGCCACCACGTCGGCAGCCACCTGTTCCGCCGTGAGCACGCCGTTCACACCCGCCGAGCCGGTGCCGCCGGCCGTCATGTCCGTCTGCACGGATTGCGGACACAGGCATGACACCCGCAGGCCGCGCTTGCCATAGGCGATGCGCAACCATTCCGCGAAGGCCAGCGCGGCATGCTTGGTCACGCCGTACGGCGCGCTTTCCACGATGTTGAGCAGGCCGGCGGCCGACGCAGTCACCACGAAGTAACCTTCGCCCCGCGCAATCATTTCGGGCACCACTGCGCGCGCGGCCCAGACATGGGCCATGCCGTGAACCTGCCACATCTTGTCCCACAGCGCATCTTCCAGCTCGATGCCTCCCATGCGGCCGAGGATGCCGGCGTTGGACATGAAGATGTCCACCTGGCCGAATTTTTCGCGCGCCGTCGCTACCAGCGCCTGGATATCGGCTTCTCGGCTCACATCGCATTTCACGGCGATGGCCAGGGAGCCGATGTCCTTCGCCACGCCCTGTGCGCGCTCCAGGTTGACATCCGCCACGACGAGGCCACGTGCGCCTTCCTGGGCGAAGCGCCTGGCCAGCCCGGCGCCGATGCCGCTGGCGCCACCGGTGACGATGGCGATCTTTCCTTGAATGTCCATGGGTTTCTCCGGTTTGAGTGAAGTATCGGCGCAGGCGGCCCTGCGCGAAAGCCACGAAGGCGACAGCAACACTGGATGCGCGCCGACAGGCTTTCGCTGTTCCAGTCCTACGCGCGATCGCATGCGGGGGCACGACCATCCACGCCATCAAACCAACCCGTGGAGAGCCCCATGCCAGGCGCAGCCCAGGAATTCGACGACGCCGACCTCGACGGGCCACTGGCCTTGCTCAGCCGGGCCGAAGCCCGGGAGGAAGACGAACACTGGTCCCGTGCCCACCGGCGCGAAGCCTACTACCAGCCCCACCTCGATTACGAAGACTACGCTGCGGCCTATTGTGTCGGCTATATCGGATATGCCCAGTACGGCGGCACTTTCGAGGATGCCGAGAAGTCGCTTTACGCCAACTGGGTGCGGATCAAGGGGGGTTCCCGGCTCGGCCCGGACCAGGCGCTGCCGGCCATTCGCGCGGCCTGGGACCGTCTGGCACGACGCGCTGCGGAGGACCAGGACGAACCGGTTCTGGCAACGCCGCGATTCCACCGCAGTTTCGAAGGTGCTTCTGCGGACCTGGTCGCTGCCTGACGCGACTGTCGCGGCGGGTCTTTCGGGCGCAGGCTCAGTCCAGGGTCTTGCGGTAGACCGCGAGGCCCACGGTCATCACGATGGCCAGGAACAGCAGGATCGGCCACACGGAGGGCCACAATTCCAGCAGCCCGCTGCCCTTGAGCATGATGCCGCGTACCAGCCGGAGGAAGTGCGTGAGTGGCAGCAGGTTGCCGATCCATTGCGCCCACACCGGCATGCCCCGGAAGGGAAACATGAACCCGGACAGCAGCATCGAGGGGAGGAAGAAGAAGAAGGTCATCTGCATCGCCTGCAGCTGGTTGCGCGCCAGTGAGGAGAATGTGATGCCGAGCGACAGGTTGGCCGCGATGAATAGCAGCACGGCCAGGTAAAGCGCCGCGACGCTGCCCGCCAGCGGCACGTCGAACAGCCACAGCGCCGCCAGGATCAGCAGCGTGACCTGCACCAGGCCGATCAGGATGTAGGGGACGATCTTGCCGGTCATCACCTCGATCGGCAACGCCGGAGTCGCCAGCAGGTTCTCGAAAGTGCCGCGTTCTCGCTCGCGGGTCATGGCCAGGCCGGTCATGAGGATCATTGTCATCGTCAGGATGGTGCCCAGCAGCCCGGGAACGATGTTGTAGGCGGTGACGCCCTCGGGGTTGTAGTGGCGGTGGATGCGCAGGTCGACCGCGTCGGCGGGCGGGTTCAGGCGCGCGAGCGGGCCGACCAGGTCGTGCGCCAGCGCGGTGCGCACCGCGCCCTGCAGGGCGGCTATGGCGTTGCCCGTCGCGCTGGGGTCGGTGGCGTCGGCTTCGACCAGCAGCACCGGCTTGTCCCCGCGCACCAGTGCACGACCGAACTGCGCGGGAATCGTGACGACGAACTGCACGGCGCCGCTGGCGATCAGCGCGTCGGCCTGGGCCGGGCTGGCCACGTCATGGTCGATGCGGAAGTAGCCGCTGTTGCGCAGTCCCTGCACGATGCTGCGCGCGTAGGGGCTGTGGTCCGCGTCGAGCACCGCGGTGGGTAACTGGCGTGGGTCGGAATTGATCGCGAAGCCGAACAGGATGAGTTGAATGATCGGGATGCCCACCACCATGCCGAAGGTGAGGCGGTCGCGCCGCAGCTGGATGAATTCCTTGACGATGATGCCCACCCAGCGCGACCATGACAGGGCGGGGATCTTCATTTCGGGCCCTTCTCATCCTGCATCAGGCTGATGAAGACATCCTCCAGCCCGGGTGACATCGCTTCCCAGCGCGACTGGCCTTCCGCCCCGATGCGCTCTGCCGTCGCGGCCAGTGCGCCGGCTTCCCGCCCGACCACATGCAATGTGGTGCCAAACGCGGTGACCTGGCTCACACCCGGCTCGCGACGCAGCCGTTCGGCCAACGCCTGCAGGTCCGAACCGCGCACGTCGTAGCCAGAGAGCGCCTGGGCGGCCACCACTTCGGTGGCTGTCCCCGTCGCCAGCAGCCGGCCGTCGGCCAGGTAGGCCAGCCGGTGGCAGCGCTCCGCCTCATCCATGTAATGCGTCGACACCAGCACGGTGATGCCCGATGCCGCGAGCCGGTGGAGCTCGTCCCAGAAGTCGCGGCGCGCCTTGGGGTCGACGCCGGCCGTGGGCTCGTCGAGCAGCAACAGCAGCGGCTCGTGCAACATGCAGGCCGCCAGCGCCAGCCGCTGCTTCCAGCCGCCTGAAAGATCCCCCGCCAGCTGGTCCTGCCGCTGCGCGAGGCCCAACTTTTCGATGGCGCCGTCAACCGCATGTTTGCGATCCGGCATGCTGTACATCCGGCCCACGAAGTCCAGGTTCTCACGGATGGTGAGGTCCTCCCACAGCGAGAAACGCTGCGTCATGTAGCCCACTTCGCGCTTGATGGCGGAGGTCTCGCGGATGAGGTCGTGGCCGAGGCAGGTGCCGCTGCCGGAGTCCGGCGTCAGCAGCCCGCAGAGCATGCGGATCGACGTGGTCTTGCCGCTGCCGTTGGGGCCGAGAAACCCATAGATTTCGCCGCGCCGCACCTGAAGCGACAGGTCCTTCACGACATGCTTGGGGCCGAAATGCTTGTTCAGGCCATGAACGTCGATGACCAGGTCGCCGCCGGCCATGCGGTCACTCGAGCGCCACGTCGACAGGCTGCCCCGGCCTCAGGCGCGCGGCATCGGCAGGCTGGGGCCGGGCTTCCACCATGAAGACCAGGCGCGACCGCTGTTCCCGGCTGTAGATGACGGGCGGTGTGTATTCGGCCTGGCGCGAAATGAAATTGATGCTCGCCCTGATCGGCGTGCCGCAGCCATCGCAGGTCACCCGAACCGCGGCGCCGGCTTTCATGCGCGGGAGTTCGCCTTCCGCCACAAAGAACCTCAGCTTGACGGCATTCGGCGGCAACAGGCTGACGACAGGCGCGCCCGCCTGCACCCACTCGCCGGCCGAGTAGAAGGTCTCCTGCACCAGAGCGACCGAGGGCGACTGCACTGCGCGCTGGGCCAGCCGCCATTCGGATTGGGCGAGCACTGCGCGTTGCGCATCCACGTCGGCCTGGGCAGCCGCAATCTCCTTGTCGCGGCCGATCGACTGTTGTGCCGTCGCGAGCTGAGCCGTGGCTTCGGCCACGCGGGCCACGTCGCGCTGGTAGGAGGCGCGCGCCGCGTCCACGGCGGCCTGCGACACGAATTTGGCCGTGAACAGCCTCTGTTGCTGCGCCAGCTGCTCTGCCGACAGGTCGCGTGCCGCGATCGCTTCGCGCTGCTGAGCGCGGATTGCATCGATCTCGTTGCCCCGGCGCGCGCCCTGGAGGTTGGCCAGCCGGGCCTGCGCGTTGTTCAGGCGCTCCTGTGCCTCCTGGCGCGATGCCTTTTCGTTTTCCTGCTCCAGCACGAAAAGGGGTGCAGCGGACGCGACCTGCGCGCCGCGGTCGACGAAACGTCGCTCCAGGCGGCCAGCGGTGGGCGCCGCCACCAGGATGTACTCACCCTCCACATAGCCGTGCCAGCCGGCAGGCGCCTTGCCGTCGCAGCCGGCGAGCCAGGTCGCGGCGGCCACCCACAAACAGGTCAGGCCGACCCGACCCGCGCGGCTCGGCGGCAGAAGGGCAGGAAATGCGAATCGATCCATATGCCGCGCACTGTAACGCTGCACAGCCATTTCGGGCGTGATCCTGGTCACGGGGCGTGTGCCGGGTGCGGGTGCCGGGTGCCGGGTGCTCAAGGAGCATCTCGAGCGGGCGGTGCCGCTAGGCGTTCGCCTCCAGCAGGCCGGCCGCCCGCTGAACCTCGATACGAATTTCCTCGGTGAGCCGTGCCTTGAGCTCCGTGAACACCGGCGTGGTCTTGACCGAGTAGTGCCGCGGGTGGTCGATTGCAACCGGGATGTCGCACTTGATGCGGCCCGGGCGCGCGCTCATCACCACCACGCGGTTGCCCATAAAGATCGCTTCGTCGATGTCGTGCGTGACGAACAGCACGGTCTTGCGCTCCGCTTCCCAGATACCCTGCAGCAGTTCCTGCATCAGCTCGCGGGTCTGGTGATCGAGCGCGCCGAACGGCTCGTCCATGAGCAGGATGCGCGGGTTGTTGGCCAGGGCTCGCGCCAGCGCTGTGCGCTGCTGCATCCCGCCCGAGAGCTGCTTGGGAAAGTGGCCCTCGAACCCTTTCAGGCCCACCTTGGCGATGAACTGCATCGCCACCGCGTGTTGTTCCGCCAAAGGCAGGCCGCGCTCGCGCAGGCCAAAGCAGACGTTCTGCAGAACCGTGAGCCACGGGAAAAGCGTGTAGCTCTGGAACACCATGCCCCGGTCCGCGCCCGGGCCGCTGACGGGTTTGCCATCGAGTTCGATGCTGCCGGTGGTCGGAGTGTCCAGCCCTGCCACCATGCGCAGCAGCGTGCTCTTGCCGCAGCCCGACGGGCCCAGAATGGTGATGAAGTCGTTCTCTTCCACGGCCAGATCGGTTGCTTGCAATGCGACCGTGCCGCCGTTGGCGCCGTCGAAGGTCTTGGAGACACGGGTGATCTGGAGAATGCTCATGAGCGGGGTCATCGTGGGGTTCACAGCCGGGCCCAGGGGAACAGCTTGCGATTGAACGCCTTGAAGGCGAAATCGGTGACCAGGCCGATCAGGCCGATCACGATGATGCCGAAGATGATCTGGTCGGTGGCCAGCAGCGCCTGGCTGTCGGTGATCATGTGACCGATACCGCTGGATGCGCCGATCAGCTCGGCGACGATCACGTAGGTCCAGGCCCAGCCCAGCACCATGCGCAGCGTCTCGGCGATCTCGGGCGCGCTGCTGGGCAGCAGCACGCGCGCGACGATGCCGCGGTCGCCGGCGCCCAGCGTATACGCCGCCTCCACCAGGTCTCGGCGTGTGTTGCCCACGCTCACCGCGATCATCAGCACCAGCTGAAAAAACGAGCCGATGAAAATCAGCGACAACTTTTGCGCCTCGCCGATGCCTGCCCACAGGATCAGCAGCGGGATGAAGGCCGACGCCGGCAGGTAGCGCGCGAAGCTGACGAAGGGCTCGAAGAACGCCTCCACGCCTTTGTAGGCGCCCATCATCACGCCCAGCGGGATCGCCAGCAGCGCCGCGATGGCGAACCCGCCGAGTACCCGCCACACCGTCATGCCGATGTCCTTGGCGAAACCCTGGTTCGCGAGCAAGTCATACCCCGAACGCACCATCGTGATCGGGTCGGCCAGAAAGGTCTTCGACACGAATCCGCCCAGGGTAGCCACCGCCCACACCAGGAAGAACAGGACGAAGAAGGAGACCCCCAGCGCGGTGCGCGCGCCGGGGGAGACGGGCTGGAGTGGGCGCACTTTACTGAATGAAGCGGGTGTCGGCCAGCTTGGTCAGGTCGGGAATCGCCTTGATGACGCCGGCTTCCAGCAGCAGATCGGCGGCTTCCCTGGTGAACGCGGCGTGCTCGCCGGCGAAGAACTTCTGGTTGGCCGCCTTGTCCTGCCAGCGCAGGAACCCCGCCGACTTGCCGAAAGATTCGCCGGACTGCTTGACGTCGGCGCCCATGATCTCGAAGCTCCTGGCCGGATCCTTCCTGATCATCTCGATGGCTTCGAAATAACTGTCGGCCAGCGCCTGGGCGGCCTTGACATTGTCAGCCAGGAACTTGGGTGCGCAGCCAAACGTATCCATCACCATTGGGTAGTCCAGCGTCGTGGCGATGATCTTTCCAGCCTCCGGCTTGGCGCGGACGGCGGACAGGTAGGGCTCGTAGGTCATGGCCGCGTCGAGGTCGGCAGTGCCGGCGATGATGGCATTGGCTGCCGGCTGCGGCTCGAGGTTGACGATCTTCACGTCCTTGGGCGTCAGGCCGTTTTTCTTGAGCATCCAGGCCAGGGCAAAGTAGGGCGAGGTGCCCGGCGCGCTGGCGCCCACCGTCTTGCCCTTGAGGTCGCTGATCTTTGCGATGCCGGGCCTGACGACCATGCCGTCCGCGCCGTAGCTCTTGTCGAGCTGGAAAATCTGCGTGGTGGCGACACCGGCGGCGTTCCACACCACCCAGGTTTCCACCGTGGTGGCGGCGCACTGGATGTCACCGGACGCGATGGCCAGGTGGCGGTCCTTCTGCGGGATCTTCTTGATGGTCACATCCAGGCCGTTTTTCTTGAAAATGCCAGCCTCCTTGGCCAGCGTCAGCGGCGCGAAGCCGGTCCAGCCGGAAATGCCGATGGCGACCTTGGTTTCCTGCGAGTGCGCGCCGCAGGCAAGGGCGATCAGGGAGAGGGCGAGCAACTTTTTCATGGTGGGGCTCCGTGGTTGATATGAGGGACTGAAAGCAAACTTCATGCAAGCCGCAAGGCCCGCAATTCGGGAATCTGCGACTCGATGGCATGGCCAATGTCGCCGGCTGCGACAAGATGGTGTACCGCTTCGATGTCGCGCGCCAGGCTGCGGTCCTGCATCATCGCAGGCGAAACGCTGCGAACCAGCCGCAAGACGCCTTCGAGGCCCGGCGCGCTGCGCAAGGGGCGCAGGAACTCGATGCCCTGCGCCGCCGCCAGCAACTCGATGGCGACGATGTGGGCCGTGTTCTTCAGCATCGGCTGCAGCCGCCTCGCGGCGAAAGTGGCCATGCTGACGTGGTCTTCCTGGTTGGCGGAAGTCGGCAAGCTGTCGACGCTGGCCGGATGCGCCAACGACTTGTTTTCGGAGGCCAGCGCGGCGGCGGTAACGTGCACGATCATGAAGCCAGAGTTGAGGCCGGGCTCGGGCGTCAGGAAAGGTGGGAGGCGCGACGCCACGGTGTCCACCAGCATGGCGATGCGCCGCTCCGCGATGGCGCCGATCTCGGCAATGGCCAGCGCCAGACCGTCGGCGGCCAGAGCTACAGGCTCCGCGTGGAAATTTCCTCCGGAAACAATCTCCCCCTCCTGCGCGAACACGAGCGGGTTGTCGGTGACCGCATTCGCTTCGCACACCAGCACCTGCGCCGCGTGTCGCATCTGGTCGAGGCACGCGCCCATCACCTGGGGCTGGCAGCGCAGGCAATACGGATCCTGCACCCGGTCGTCGTTCACAAGGTGCGAATGGCGGATTTCGCTGCCGATCATCAGCGCCCGATAGGCGCTGGCGCTGGCGATCTGTCCCGGCTGGCCGCGCACTGCGTGGATGCGCGGGTCGAACGGCCCGTCGCTGCCGCGCGCGGCGTCGAGGGTCAGCGCACCGGAAATTACGGCTGCCTCGAACAGGCGGTCGGTAGCAAGCAGTGCGTCGATTGCCAACGCGGTCGACACCTGCGTACCGTTGATGAGTGCAAGCCCTTCTTTCGCTGACAACCTGAGTGGCTTCAGGCCCGCGCGTTCGAGCCCGTGCGCCGCAGGCATCCGCTCGCCCTGGTAGAACACTTCGCCTTCGCCCACCAGGGGGAGACTCAAGTGGGCCAGGGGCGCGAGATCGCCCGAAGCGCCAACGGAGCCCTGGCAGGGAATCACGGGCGTCAGGCCTTCGTTGTGCAACGCCAGCAAGGCGTCGATGACCTCCGGACGCACCCCGGAGTAGCCCCGGGCCAGGCTGGCGGCCTTCAGGAGCAGGATGAGACGCACCACGCGCTCGCCCAGCGGATCGCCCACGCCCACCGCGTGGGAGCGCAGCAGCTTGAGTTGCAAAACCGCCAGGTCGTCCTTCGCGATGCGCGTGGTGGCTAGCTTGCCGAAGCCGGTGTTGACGCCATACACCGGCGCGTCGCCCTCGGTGGCGCGACGCACGAGCTCGGCGCTCGCGGTAACGCCTGCGCGGCAAGCGGGGACAAGCGCAACGGGAATGCGTTCGCCGGCACACAGCCGTCGAAATTGCGTTAGCGTGACCTCGCCCGGGACCAGGATTTCCATGCCTTGCACACTCAGCCCAGCATCGGCAGTTTTAAGTGGTTTTCGCGCGCGCTCGCCCTGGCCATCTCGTAACCCGCGTCGGCGTGACGCATCACCCCCGTGGCCGGGTCGTTGAAGAGCACGCGCGCGATCTTCGCCGCCGCCTCTGGCGTGCCGTCGCACACGATCACGACGCCCGCATGCTGCGAGTAGCCCATGCCGACACCGCCGCCATGGTGCAGGCTGACCCAGGTGGCGCCGCTGGCGGTGTTGAGCAGGGCGTTGAGCAGCGGCCAGTCGCTGACGGCGTCGCTGCCGTCTTTCATGGCTTCGGTTTCGCGGTTGGGCGAGGCGACCGAGCCTGAATCCAGGTGGTCGCGGCCGATCACGATGGGGGCCTTCAGCTCCCCCGACTTGACCATCTCGTTGAAAGCCAGGCCTGCCAGGTGGCGCTCGCCCAGGCCGATCCAGCAGATGCGCGCGGGCAGACCCTGGTAGCTGATGCGCTCCTGCGCCATGTCCAGCCACTGGTGCAGGTGCTTGTTGTCGGGGAACAGTTCCTTCATCTTCGCGTCGGTCCTGCGGATGTCTTCCGGGTCGCCGGAGAGCGCCACCCAGCGGAACGGGCCAACACCGCGGCAGAAAAGGGGCCGGATGTAGGCGGGCACGAAGCCGGGGTAGTCGAAGGCGTTAGCCACGCCGAAGTCCTTGGCCACCTGGCGCAGGTTGTTGCCGTAGTCCACGGTGGGGATGCCCATGGCGTGGAACTCCAGCATCGCCTTCACATGCGTTGCGCAGGATTGGCCGGCGGCTTGCTTGAGCTTGTCGTGCTGCGAGGCGTCCTTCTGCGCGGCCTGCCACTGCTCCACTGTCCAGCCGACCGGCAGGTAGCCGTTGATGATGTCGTGGGCCGATGTCTGGTCCGTGACGATGTCAGGGCGGATGCCGCCGGCGCGAGCGCGCCTCGCCAGTTCGGGCACGATCTCGGCGGCGTTGCCGCACACGCCAATCGACACGGCTTCCTTGCGCGAGGTGTGGTGCTGGATCAGCGCCAGTGCTTCGTCAAGGTCCTTCGCCTGCTTGTCCAGGTATTTGGTGCGCAGGCGGAAGTCGATGCGCGATTGCTGGCACTCGATGTTGAGCGAGCAGGCGCCGGCAAATGTCGCGGCCAGTGGCTGCGCGGCGCCCATGCCGCCCAGGCCCGCAGTCAGTACCCAGCGGCCCGACAGGTCACCGTTGTAGTGCTGGCGGCCCGCCTCGGCGAAGGTTTCGTAGGTGCCCTGCACGATGCCTTGCGCACCAATGTAAATCCAGCTGCCGGCGGTCATCTGGCCGAACATCATCAATCCCGCGCGGTCCAGCTCATTGAAGTGATCCCAGGTGGCCCACTTCGGCACCAGGTTGGAGTTGGCGATCAGCACACGCGGCGCGCCTTCGTGCGTGCGGAACACGCCGACCGGCTTGCCCGATTGCACCAGCAGCGTCTCGTCGGGCTGCAATTTGCGCAGTGAATCGAGGATGGCGTCGAAGCAGGGCCAGTTGCGCGCCGCCTTGCCGATGCCGCCGTACACCACCAGCTCGTCCGGGTTCTCGGCCACCGCCGGATCCAGGTTGTTCTGGATCATGCGGTAGGCGGCCTCGATTTGCCAGTTGGCGCAGGACAGCTGCGTGCCCCGGGGTGCATGTACCGCGCGCGCCTTGCTGTCGAGGAAGGGGGCTTGGGACAGGTCGGACATGGCAGCTCCTGGCGGTTCGATCCGGCGAATCCTAGTTGTCTATACAACTTGTGTCAACTGGGGTATTCTCCGGCCATGGCAGCAAAGAGCGACGTCCCCGCCTACGAACAGGTCAAGACCTGGATCCGTCAGCACATCGGCAGCGGCCGTTGGAAGCCGGGCGACCCGGTGCCCAGCGAAGCGGCCCTGATGCAGCAGTTCGGCATCAGCCGCATGACGGTCAATCGGGCACTGCGCGAGCTGGCGGCCGAGGGGCTGGTCACCCGCATCCAGGGCTCGGGCACCCGCGTTGCCCAGCTCCACCGCATCTCGTCCCGGCTCACCATCCGAGACATTCACGAGGAGGTGATCGAGCGAGGGCATGTCCACACCACGCGCGTGCTGAGTGCCGGCAGGGAAAAGGCCGGCGCTGCCGTCGCGGTGTCGCTGGGCCTGCGTGCCGGCGCGACCCTCTTCCATACCGTGCTGGTCCACATGGAAAACGGCATGCCCATCCAGTACGAAGACCGGTACGTCAACCCGGCTGCCGCGCCGGACTACATGGAAAACGACTTCACGCAGACCTCGCCTACGTTGCACCTCTTGCAGCACGCGCCACTGACCGAAGCGAGCTACTCGATCGAAGCCTGCCTGCCAACCGCGGAAGAGGCGGGCGCGCTGGACATCAAGCGCAGCGAACCTTGCCTGGTCATGATGCGGCGCACGGTGAGCGGCGCGCACGTGGCCAGCGTGGCCCGCCTTCTCTATCCCGGTTCGCGGTACAGTTTCGCAGGACAGTTCCAGGCCCGAACATGAGTTGGCACCGCATCTCGCTCGACAACGTCGCTCCCACGCCCTGGCGCAATGGGGGCGGGACGACGCGCGAACTGGTGGTGTTTCCGGTGCGCGAGCACTGGCACTGGCGGCTGTCGGTGGCCGACATCGAGCACGACGGGCCGTTTTCCTGCTTCGATGGGGTGCGGCGCTGGTTCGTCGTGCTGTCTGGCGCAGGCGTGACGCTCGACATCAATGGAGTGGGCCATGGCTTGACAGCGGAGTCGCCCCCACTGGCGTTCGATGGCAGCTCGCAGACCCATTGCAGTCTGGCGGCCGGGCCGACGCGAGACTTCAACTTGATGATCAACCAGGGGCGCGGCCTGATGGAGCGCGTCGACGGCGCGGTGGCCAAGGCCGTGTGCTCGGGCGGGGCCGTCGCGTTGTGGTCGGGTTCGGCGCCGGCCAGTGCCACCTTCGAAGGCAACACGGTCGAACTCGCTGCGAACACGCTGGCGTGGCGCCACCTGGACCTCGGGGGGCGGGTGGAAGTCCGCGTCCGCAACGGATTGTGGATGGAGATTTCGCCGTGATGGCGTCCAACGCCACCCAACTCTGGACGGGTTGCCGCGCGGCGACGATGCAGACGGGGACCAGCGTGCCCTACGGGCTGGTCGAGGACGCGGCGATCGTGGTCGAGAGCGATCGCATCGCCTGGATCGGCGCGCGCCAGGACTTGCCGCAAGAACTGGCCGACGGATGCACGCAGCATCACGACGCCGGTGGCGCCCTGCTCACCCCTGGCCTGATCGATTGCCACACGCACCTGGTTCATGGCGGTGATCGGGCACATGAGTTCGAGCTGCGCCTTGGCGGTGCGAGCTACGAGGACATTGCTCGGGCAGGAGGCGGCATCGCTTCGACGGTGAAGGCCACGCGCGCGGCGAGCCCGGCCGAGCTGCGGGCGCAAAGCCTGCCGCGCCTTCACGCGCTGATGCGGGAAGGCGTGACCACGGTAGAAATCAAATCGGGCTACGGCCTGTCGCTGGAACACGAGGCCAAGTGTTTGCGCGTCGCGAGGTCGCTGGGCCAGCAGGAACCCGTGCAGGTTCGCACGACCTTTCTGGGTGCGCACGCGCTGCCGCCTGAATTCGCGGGGCGCGCCGATGCCTACATCGACGAAGTCGTTCGGATGCTGCCGCTGTTGCATGAGGAGGGCCTGGTCGACGCGGTCGATGCCTTCTGCGAGCGCATCGCGTTCAGCACGGACCAGACGGAGCGGGTTTTCCGGGCAGCTGGCGACCTGGGACTGCCGGTGAAACTGCATGCCGAGCAGCTCAGTGACAGCGGCGGCGCCCAGTTGGCCGCGCGCCATGGGGCCCTCAGTTGCGACCACCTTGAGTGGCTCGGCGAGGAAGGCGCTGCCGCCATGGCGAAGGCGGGCTCGGTCGCGGTCCTCTTGCCCGGCGCGTTTTATTTCCTGCGCGACACCCACGTGCCGCCGGTGGATCTTCTGCGCAGCCACCGCGTGCCGATGGCGGTGTCCACCGATTGCAATCCCGGCAGTTCGCCCTGCACCTCCTTGTTGCTGATGCTGAACATGGCTTGCACGCTGTTTCGCATGACGCCCGACGAAGCCCTGGCCGGCGTGACGCGCAATGCGGCGCGGGCATTGGGGATGAACGATCGTGGGGTGCTGGCGGCGGGACTTCGTGCGGACTTCGTGCTTTGGGATGTGCGGGAGCCCGCACAACTGAGTTACGCCATGGGCTTCAACCCGTGCTTGCAAACTGTTTTCGGAGGGCGTCCGCTATGAGTTTCACACGGGTCGCGGGCACGGCGCCGCTGCTGGTGAGCATGCCGCATGTGGGCACCGAAGTCCCGGACGACCTGCGTGACCGCTATGTGCCGAGGGCGCTGGGCGTGGAGGACACGGACTGGCACCTGGCCCTGCTCTACGACTGGCTGCCCGAGATGGGCGCGTCGGTGCTGCAGCCGCGCTTCTCGCGCTACCTGATCGACCTGAACCGACCGCCCGATGACGCACCGATGTACCCGGGGGCGTCGAACACCGAACTGTGTCCGACGCGATTCTTCACGGGCGATCCGCTGTACCGCGAAGGCCAGGCGCCTTCGCCTGCCGAGCGCCAGAGCCGGCGCGAGATCTACTGGCGCCCGTACCACGAGGCATTGCGCACGGAGCTTGGGCGAATCAAGTCCCTGCACGGCTTCGCTTTGCTGTGGGACGCACACAGCATCCGATCCCGCGTGCCCTGGCTCTTCGAAGGCAGGCTGCCCGACCTGAACATCGGGACCGCGGCGGGGGCCAGCGCGCACCCATCGATTGCAGGTGCCGTCAGCGAAGCGGCGTCGCGCCATCCCGAAGCCAGCCATGTGCTCAACGGCAGGTTCAAGGGCGGCTACATCACCCGCCACTATGGCGATCCGTCGGTGCACGTTCATGCGGTGCAGCTGGAGAAGTGCCAGAGCCTCTACATGGGCGAAGCGCCGCCTTACGCTTTCGACGAGGCGTTCGCGGCAACCACGCGACCAGTCGTCCGGGAGATGATGGAAGCGGCGCTGGCCGCGTGCCGGACGCTGTATGGCCGCTGAGCAGCGTTTCCTTGCGGCCTCGGCGTGGATCGACGGTCGCTGGCGCCAGGACGTCCTGCTGGTGGCGAGCGCGGACGGGCGCTGGTTTGACATCGTTCCGGACGCCCCCATCGAGTCGCGCCAAGGAGCGCAGCGAATCGCCGGGGCCGTGCTGCCCGGCCTGGTGAATGCCCACAGCCATGCCTTCCAGCGTGCCATCGCCGGCCTGACCGAGCGCAGCGCGGGCGCTGAGGACGATTTCTGGCGCTGGCGCGACCGCATGTACAGCGTCGCGAACCGCATTACGCCGGAACAGATCGAGGCGATCGCGGCCCACCTGTATGCCGAGCTGCTGGACGCGGGCTACACGCAGGTCTGCGAGTTCCACTACCTGCACAACGGCGTCGACGGCAGGCCGTACGCGGACCCTGCGGAGATGTCGCTGGCGCTGGTGCGCGCCGCGCGGCGTGCAGGAATCGGCCTCACCCTGCTGCCCACGCTCTATATGCGATCGGGCTTCGAGGCGAAGGGCCTGCGCAAGGACCAGCGCAGGTTTGCCTCGACGCCGGAATCCGTGTTGCGGCTGGCCGAATCGATTTCCCGGCAAGCCGGCGACGACGGCAGTGTCACAGCGGGAGTCGCCATTCATTCCCTGCGGGCGGTAGACGAAGCCGCGATGCTGGAAGTCGCGGCGGGAGCTGCGTCGGGCGCGCCGATCCACATCCACATTGCCGAGCAGCGGCTCGAGGTGGAAGACTGCATCGCCCGCCATGGACGGCGGCCCGTCGAATGGTTGCTGGAGAAGGCGGCCGTGGATGCGCGCTGGAACCTGGTGCACGCGACGCAATGCACACCGTCCGAGCTGGAAGGCGTACGCCGCCACGGCGCCTCCATCGTGCTGTGCCCCAGTACCGAGGCGAACCTGGGTGACGGCATCTTCGACCTGCCGACCTGGATGGGGCAGAGCGGGAGCTGGGCCATCGGGTCGGACAGCCACGTCACACGCAGCTGGCAGGAAGAATTGCGGCTACTGGAGTATTCGCAGCGTCTCGGCTTGCGCCAGCGCAACGTCGCGGCCCGCGCGGCCCTCTGCGAGAGCAGCGCGACGGCCTTGTTCCAGGGCGCACTGGAAGGCGGAACTGCAGCCGCAGGCTTGCCCCTGGGTGGGCTGGCGCCCGGGCAGCGGGCCGACTTCGTGGTGGTCGACCCCGACTCGCCGGCCCTCCTGGGCGTGCCTTCGGATCACCTGCTTGATGCGCTGGTGTTTTCGAGTCCAGGCGCGGCGCTCAGCCAGACTTTTGTCGCGGGCCGGCCTGCGAACAAGCCGGCACAGCGTGATCGCGATGCGTTCGCAAGTGCAATGACGGATCTGTGGAGCTGATGCCATGACACTCGACTGGATTCATTTCACGCCATGGACGTCGCTAGCGGGTGGCGTCCTGATCGGCCTGGCCTGCGCGATGTTCATCCTGCTGAATGGCCGCGTCCTGGGCATCAGCGGCATTCTGGGAGGGCTGGTCAGGCCGCGGACGGGCGACACCGGCTGGCGCCTGGCCTTCATCGCCGGACTGGTCGCTGCGCCCATGCTGTGGCGTCTCTTCGCGCCGGCGGCGGAATTCCGCATTGACACCAGCTGGGCCATGCTGGTCGTCGCGGGCCTGGTGGTGGGGTGGGGCACACGCTACGGCTCGGGATGCACGAGCGGCCACGGCGTGTGCGGCGTGTCGCGTATGTCGCCGCGTTCGCTGGTGGCCACGCTGACCTTCATGGCGGCGGGATTCGCCACGGTGTTCGTCATGCGCCATTTGCTGGATTGAAAGGAACGTCGCCATGAATCGATTCGTTGAATTCCTGGTCGGCCTGCTGTTCGGCGTCGGCCTGCTCCTCTCGGGCATGGCCGATCCCGGCAAGGTGATTGGCTTCCTCGACCTCGCCGGTGCATGGGACCCCTCGTTGGCGCTGGTCATGGGGGGTGCGGTCGCAGTCGGCGTGTTCGCATTCGCTGTCGCGCGCAAGCGGACCACCAGCTTCCTGGGTTCGGCCATGCAGCTGCCGGCGGGTAACGATGTCGATGCCCGCCTGATCGTCGGAAGCGTGGTGTTCGGCGTGGGTTGGGGGCTGGCGGGTTTCTGTCCCGGCCCTGCACTTGTGGCCGCCGGCGCGGGCCATCCGCAAGCCTGGGTGTTCACGCTCGCCATGATCGCTGGTATGGCATTGCACGAAATGAGTTCGCGGCTGGCCCCGGACGCCGGCCTGATCCAGGAGTAGTCCATGGAATTCGCATGGCTTGCACCGGCGTTGGGGCTGCTGGTCGGGCTGGTGCTGGCCTTGACCGGCGCAGGCGGCTCCATCGTCGCCGTCCCGCTGCTGGTGTTCGGCCTGGACATGAGCCTGGCACAGGCGGCGCCGGTGGGGCTGCTGGCTGTCGCCATGTCCGCTGCAACCGGCGCCTTGCTCGGCCACCGGGCGAAGGTGCTGCGCTACAAGGCAGCAGGGCTGATGGCGGTGGTCGGCGCACTCGCCAGCCCGGGGGGAATCTGGCTGGCCCAGCGCGTGCCGAATGGCGCTCTCACGGCAATCTTTGCGACGGTGCTGGCCGCAGTGGCCGTCCGCATGTTCATGCAGGCCTCGCGCGACCTGCGGGGCGAGGTGGTGGCGCCGGCGCGCGAGCCGCCTTGTCGGCTCGACCCGGCAACCGGAAAATTGAAGTGGTGCGCCGCATGTGCCCGGGCCTTGGCGCTGGCGGGCACGGTCGCGGGCTTCCTGTCCGGCCTGCTGGGAGTCGGCGGCGGCTTCATCGTGGTCCCCACACTACGGGCCGTCAGCGACCTCCCGATGAAGTCCATCGTCGCGACGTCCCTCGGTGTCGTGGCGCTTGTGTCGCTTGCCGGTGTGTTGAGCGCCGGCGCGGCGGGCTACATGCCCTGGAGGGTGGCGTGGCCGTTCGCCGCCGGCGCGTTCGCCGGCGTGCTGGTAGGACGCACATTCGCCGCGCGGCTCGCCGGGCCCCGGCTGCAACAGGGCTTCGCCGTGTTGTCCCTTGGCATCGCGCTCGGCCTGGTCATCAAGGTAGCCGCTTAGGCGCCGGATCAGCCAACGGCCTTGCTCTGGAAGCGACTGGGCGGCCCGCCCATCGCCGCCTTGAACATCGCGGTGAAAGCGCTGTCGCTGGCATAACCGCTGGACGCCGCCACATGGCTCACCGGAACACCCCGCGCGAGCAGGGGAAGTGCATGGGCCAGGATCGCCTGCTGGCGCCATTGCTGGTAGCTCGTGCCCAGCTCGTCGCGAAACAGCCGTGCCATCGTGCGCTCGCTGGCCCCGACCCCGGCTGCCCAGCCGGCGAGTGTGGCGCGTTGCGACGGCGCCCGCAGCACCGCTTCGCAGAGTGCGCGCAACCGCTTGTCGCCGATCTGCGCGTGGGGCATCGGCACCCCCAGCGCCTGCAAGTCGGCCTGCGAGATTTCGTCGAGCGCCAGGCTGCTGAGGCGTTCCTCGCGCGCGCGGGGCAGGGGCCCGCCATCGAGGGCCTGCACCAGTTCGCGCAACAACGGTGACACCACGATGACGCGGCAGCCGCCCCAGCCGGATGGGGTGACCGAAGCATCGATGTAGAGCGTGCGGAACTGCGCGTCCTCGATGACATGGACCGAGTGCCTGGCCCCAGGCGCGATCCACACGGCGCGCGAGGGCGGGACGATGTAGGTGACCTCGTCGCCAGTGCGCGCATCCTGCTCGGCCGTCACCTGGACGATCCCGCTGGCGCAATACGCCAGCTGGGACCACGGATGGCTGTGCGGTTCGAAGTGAGTGTCCGCGGCCATCGACCGCGCGCGCACGCGCACCGGGCGCTGGCGGCTGGGCCGGAAGAAGTCGGTATCGCCCACGGGGGCAGGGTTCAACGAAGCGCGCCTGGGAGGCATGGCGGATACCAGGAAAAGGGTTGGCCGATTTTCGCAGAATCCTGTCGTTCTGTCGCATTTCAGAAAGGCCGGCCCACGCTACGATCAGGCTCATGAGTGCCCTTGCCGCCGACACTCCGCCGCCCGCGAGCCTGCGCGAAGACGCCGGTGTGATCGGGCTCGTGGGTCTCGCCCACATGATCAGCCACTTCAGCCAGCTGCTGCTGGCGCCGCTCTTCCCCTGGCTGAAGGACGCCTTCGACGCCAGCTACACGGAGCTGGGCTTCCTGATGACGCTGTTCTTCGTCGTGTCCTGCGCGGTGCAGACGGCTTCGGGGTTCCTCGTGGATCGCCACGGCCCGCGTCCCATCCTGTTCGGCGGGCTGGCGCTGCTGGGCGTGGCGGCTTTCGGCTTTTCGCTCGGCACGAACTACTGGACGATGGCGCTTTTCTCCATCGTCGCGGGCGTGGGCAACGGCGTCTTCCATCCGGTCGACTACACGCTCATCAATCGCAAGGTCAGCGCGCCGCGGCTCGGACATGCCTACAGCTTTCACGGCATCACGGGCAGTCTGGGATGGGCGCTGGCGCCGGCCTTGCTGGTGCCCCTGGCCATCGCGTTTTCCTGGCGCGTCGCGTTGATGTGCGCGGGCACGCTGGCATTCGCCGTGCTGGTCGTGCTCTGGTTCAATCGCCACAAGCTCGCGTTGCCGGCTGCCCCTGTGCGCGCGGCGTCGGCGCCGCAGGCCGAGGGCAGTTTCGACTTCCTGCGGATCCCCGCGATCTGGATGTGCTTCGGCTTCTTCTTTTTCTACGCGATGGTGCTGAGCGTGATCCAGGCCTTCGCGCCGGAGGCTGCGCGGCAGTTGCACGGCGTTCCCGTCGCCCTGGCGGCCATGTGCCTCACAGTGTACATGGTCTGCAGCGCCGGTGGCATGCTGCTCGGCGGATTTCTCGCGTCCAATCCGGCGCGCTGCGAGGTCGTGGTCGGCCTCGGCTTCGGTGCCGCAGCGGCTATTGCGCTGGTCATTGGCCTGGCGCCCGTGCCAGCGCTGGCCGTGCCCGCGCTGTTCGGCATGATGGGCTTTGCGAGTGGCATCGCCGGGCCGTCGCGTGACCTGCTGGTCAAGAAGTCAACACCTGACAACGCCACCGGGCGCGTCTACGGCGTAGTCTATTCGGGCCTGGACATCGGGCAGGCGATCTCGCCGCTGATCTTCGGCGCAATGATGGACCACCAGCAATACCGGGGTGTCTGGCTGGGGCTGGTGTTCACCCAGGCAGTGCTGATCACCAGCGCCTTCAACGTGCGCCGGGTCCGGCGCACCCTGGTCGTGGCGCCGGGCTGATTCCGACCCCGTTCCGCGCTGGGCAGGGGGCTCCGGTATCCTTCGCGCAATGTATGCGCCCTATTTCGGCCTGAAACACGAGCCGTTCTCGATCGCCCCCGATCCGCGCTACCTGTTCATGAGCGAACGCCACCGGGAGGCGCTGGCCCACCTGCTGTACGGGCTGGGCGGCGGCGGCGGCTTCGTGCTGTTGTCCGGGGAGATCGGCACTGGCAAGACCACTGTGTGCCGCCTGTTCCTGGAGCAGATTCCCGCCGATTGCAACGTCGCGTACATCTTCAACCCCAAGCTGACGGCGCTCGAGCTGCTCCAGTCGGTGTGCGAAGAGTTCCATATCCCGGTGCCCGACAAGGGCCGGGCGCAACCCACGGTCAAGGATTTTCTCGATCCGCTCAACCAGTTCCTGTTGCAGGCCCACGCGGCGGGCCGCAACAACGTGCTGATCATCGACGAGGCGCAGAACCTCTCGGCGGAAGTGCTGGAGCAACTGCGCTTGCTCACGAACCTGGAAACGCGCGAGCGCAAGCTGCTCCAGATCGTCCTGATCGGCCAGCCAGAACTTCGAATCATGCTGGCGCGGCCCGAACTGGAGCAGCTGGCTCAGCGCGTCATCGCGCGCTACCACCTTGACGCATTGAGCCCGGCAGAGACGGGCCAATACATTCGGCACCGACTCGAAGTGGCGGGCCTGAGCCGGCCGCTTCCATTCGATCGCAAGGCGATGGAGCGCGTGCACCAGCTCGCGCGAGGCGTGCCACGGCGGATCAACCTGCTGTGCGACCGCGCGTTGCTCGGCGCGTTCGCCCATGGCCTTGCGGCAGTGGACCGGGCGACGGTCGAGAAGGCCGCCACCGAAGTGTTCGACGCGCCGGCTCCCGCAGCACGCGGCGGCTACCGGACGGCCGGCGTGCTGGCGCTCGGGCTGGTCGCGGGCGCCGCACTCTTCGCCTTCTTGTCGCGGCCGTCCGAGCCGCAGCCGCTCGCCCGGGTCGCGCCGAAATCCGCGCCCGCAGCCGTGCGCGCCGCGACTGCTCCGGCTCCTCCGGCTGCCGCTGCGGCCTCCGCGCCGCAAGCGGCCGCGTCCAGCGCGACGGCGCAACTGCTGCACGATCCGAATCAGGCGTGGCGCGAGCTGGCAGGCCTGTGGAAGCTGTCATCGGGCGAAGGCGATCCTTGCATTGAGGTGCAAAGCGAGCAGGCCCAGTGCTTCCGCCGGAACCTCAGCTTGGCCCTGATCCGGGAATTGGGCCGGCCTGGCATCGTCACGCTGGATGCGCAAACCACGAAGCCGGGTTATGCCGTGCTCACCGGATTGACGCGCGAGACGGCGACGCTGCGCAGCGGGGATTCGGAGCAGACCGTGTCGCTTGGCGCCTTGGCGGCGCGCTGGCGTGGCGACTTCGCCACGCTGTGGCGAACGCCGCCGGGTTATCGCGCGGGTGCCGGCGCCACGCAGGGCGCGGAGACGCTGGATTGGATGGCCCGGCACTTGCCAGGAGTCGATGGCGCGCAAGCTGCTGTCTCGAATGCGCGCCGCGCGCGCGATGCCGAATTCAAGACGCGTTTGCGCGCATTCCAGTTGTCGCAGGGCCTGGTGGTGGACGGCCAGCCGGGACCGATGACCTTGATGCAACTCAATCGTGTGGCCGGAGTCGAAGAACCGCGGCTGCGCACCCAACCGTAGGCGATCAACGCCGGCTCGCCCCATGTCCTACATCCTCGACGCCCTTCGTAAAGCCGATGCCCAGCGCCAACGCGATCCGGCCCTGGGCATCCACGCGCAGCCCGCACGGCTGGGTGAAGGCGCCGGCACCGCACATGCACGATGGAATGCCAGGATGCGGATCGCAGGCGTGGCGGTGGTCGCCGCAACGGCCGGGGCGGGTTGGTATTTCAGCAGGAGCGAACCTGCCGCGCCACCTCGAGTCGGGAACGCAGTGGCCGCGCCTGCGCCAGCCCCCGTGATCGTGCCTTTTGCTCCTTCGCCGCCGGTGGCCACCGCCGTGTTACCGCCGCTACCGCCCGCAGCTGCCACTCAGCCCCGGCCGGTCGACTCACGCGCGACCCCATCCACGATCGCTCCCGCACCGCCATCGAAGACCTCACCGCCTGCGCTTCCGGTTGCAACTGCGGCCGCGACGGGCTTGCCGCCCGACGCGCCCAAGGTGGTGGTCACGGGTGGCGTCTACTCCGTCAATCCTGGTCAACGCATGCTGATCGTAAATGGCCAGGTCTTCAGTGAAGGCGCAGAGCTGGGACCGGGGTTGGTGCTCCAGGAGATCCGGGCCAAGTCGGCGTTACTGAGTTTTCGCGGGTCCCGGTACTCGGTGTCGTACTGAGGAGGATGCCAATGCAACGCCGGGCTGGAAGTACCGGCCCTAGTGCGCTTGGGCCGCTTGGAAAACCGACCAGCGTCCGTTCTTGAACAGGTAAAGAGCGGACGAGAGCCGGGCGCCCGGCCCGCCGGCGTACAGGGCCGCGACGCTGAATCGCAGGTCGGACACGGCGGCTTCGTCGGCCACTGACGCGTAGACCAGACCGCCACGGCGTGGCACGGCCACCACAAGTCCCTCGGGAAAGTGCGTCTGCAAATCGCGCCAGAAATCCCGGTCCAGGAAATAGCTGCTGTTGAAATCGGTCGCGCCGCCCTGGACCTGCATCAGTTTGCCGCTCCAGGGCTGCACATCGGGTGCCCCGTAGACGCGGCGCAAATTGGCTATGGCCAGCTTCAGCGCTTCATCCGGAGTCAGTCGCAGCCTCGCCAGGTCTTCGGGCGAGGCACTCTGGATGGTCTGGCCGCCGTCGAACACGAGGCGGACGTGCATGTCGCCCAGGTACTGAAACCAGCTGGTCTCCAGTTCGATGCTGCGGCCGTCGGACAGGGTGGCCTTCACCTTGCCGAAGGGCTGCAGCGATTCGTCCTGCTTGTTCTCCCCGCGTGATTCGCGCAGCACCACCATCAGGTTGCCGGCGCTCGTGTCGAAGGTAACTTCGGCGCCTTGCGCCGCGCACTTCAACGGCGCCAGCGCCGCCCAGGCCAGCACCGCGCAGGCATTGAGAAAATGCAACCGCAACCGCCCCATCATATTTTTCCCCTCTTGTGCACCCATGGTGCGCCGTGACCCGGCGCACTGCAACAGGTCCTCACGGTATTCGCGAAAAAATCCGCGACCACGGGCATGCGGCGTCGGCAAGCAGCAACGAACTTGGTTACCGATCTTGCTCAACCGGATGAACATGTAAGGGCAGCGGTCCGTAGCATCGGCAGCTCTTTCAACGCCACTCAGAGGAAGTACATCATGGCCATGCAATCCCCGTTCTTCAACAAGCGCGAACCGGACGCGTACAGCCAGCGGAACCCCGGCAACCCGAACGCAGTGGCCGCAGCGGGGACGGTCCCGGCTGCCGCGCCGGTGACTCCGGCGGCGAACAGCGCGCCGGTCGTGTCCGCGAAAGAGGGAGAGAGCAAGCTCACCGTGGGCCCGAACATCAAGCTCAAGGGCGTCGAGATCACCGATTGCGACACGCTGGTCGTCGAAGGCTCAGTGGAAGCCACGATGGATTCGCGCGTGATCCAGATTTCCGAGCGGGGCTCATTCAAGGGATCCGCCGACATCGACATCGCCGAGATCCGCGGCCAGTTCGAAGGCAACCTGACCGTGCGCCAGAAGCTGGTGATCTACGCCACCGGCAAAGTGACCGGTCGCGTGCGCTACGGCAAACTGGTGATCGAGGAAGGTGGTCAGTTGTCCGGCGAGATTGAATTCGGGACGTCCACGGCGCGCTCCACCCCTGCAGCTGTGCGCCCCGGCCTTCAGGCCGCCTGAGTGCGTTCGGGGGTGAGCAAGCGTCGCTGCCGCCCCGTCTCAAACCGCGCTTCGATGCCTCTCGATGCAGGTGTCCAGCACTTCGGCGTGGTCGCGCTGCCACCAGTTGGCAGTCGAGAAGATCTCGACCTCGCTGTAACCGGCGAATCCCTGGTCCTCCACCCAGTCGCGGATCTGCGGAATGTCGATCACGCCGTCGCCCATCATTCCCCGATCGTTCAGCAGGTCGGCCGTTGGCGTGAGCCAGTCGCACACATGCAAAGCCATCAGACGGTCCTTGCCCGCGCGCCCGATCTGCTCCTTCAGCTTGGGGTCCCACCACACGTGGTAGACGTCGACCGCCACGCCCAGCGCGCCGGTCCGGCCGGGATCGAGTTGGTCGCAAACGTCGAGGGCTTGTTCCATCGTGTTGATGCATGCCCGGTCGGCCGCGTACATCGGATGCAGCGGCTCGATCGCGAGCGGCATCTTCACTTCCCGCGCGTATTCCAGCAGTTCCGCTATCCCGTCGCTCACCTGGTTGCGTGCCAGTGCGATGTGCTTGTGTGCTGCCTTGCCGGTCAGGGCGCCCGGGAGGCTGCCCACGACAAGCACCAGGCAGGCCGCGTTGAGTTCGCGCGCCTCATCAACGGCGCGGCGGTTGTCGTCTCGCACGGCGCTCAGGCCCAGCGCGTCTGTTGCGGGGAACATCCCGCCACGGCAATACCCCGAGAGTTCCAACCCATGGGCCTTCACGAGGCTGGAAATTGTTTCAAGGCCTGCCGCTCCCACCTGGTCCCGCCACGGCGAGATCGCTCGGATGCCACGGCGCGCGCAGGCTTCGATGATTTCAGTCAGCGGCAGGTCGGTGCCGCCGGACTTGCGGATGGTGGCGGTGTTGATCGACAGCCATCGGTGGTCTTGGGAAAAGTCGCGCATGAGAGGCCAGGGTTCAGAGTTTGGGTCGCCGCGCACGCCGCAGTTGCAGGATGATCGCCGCATTGTCGAGATCGCCGTCACCCGCCTCGATGGCGTCGCGCATCAAGGTGGCGTGGGCTTGCGACAAGGGCAGCGGCTGCCCGGTTCTGGCGCCACTCTCCAGCATGAGGTCGACATCCTTCAGGTGCTGGCGGATACGTGATTGCGGATCGAAATTGCCTTCGACCATCAGCAGGCCCTTGACTTCGGCCGCGGCCGAGCGCGCGGGCGTGGCGAGAACCAGCTCGAGGAATTTGCCGGGAGCGATCCCCAGCGTTTCGGCGAAAGCCATGCCTTCGGCCAGCGCGGCGCGGTTCAATCCGAGCACCAGGTTGGTCGCCAGCTTGGCGCGAGCCGCCATACCGGCCGGCCCGACATGGATTCGCCGGGTGGCGATGGCTTGCAGGACTGATGCACAGGCCTCGATGGCTTGCGCTTCCCCACCCAGCAATTGGGTCGCTTCCCCACCGGCGATCTGCTGGCTGGACCCGGACAAGGGCCCTTCGATGAAATCGACGGAACGCTGCCTGAGTCGCGCCGCCAGGGCCTGCAAGGCCTCGGGATCGCCGGTCGAGCAATCGAGGATCGTGCGCACCCGGTGACTGGCAGCCAACAGGCCATCCGGTCCATCGATCACTTCGATCACATCGGCGGTGCTGAACACGGCCAGCACGATGCATTCCGCGCGCGCACCGATTTCGCGGGCGGAGCCGGCCGCTTCGCCGCCGGCGCGTTGCAACGCTGCTCGCGCCTCCTCCTGCAGGTCGAATCCCACCACGCTCATGCCGGCGGCGATCAGCCGCTTCGCGATGGCGCGGCCCACGAGACCGAGCCCGATGAGGCCGACGACAGGCGCAAGCGTGCTCGCGCCCGCGACCGCGGCCCGCATTCCCTCACTCGACACGGATGTTGCCTTCCGTGATGATTTTCTGGGCGCGAACCATGTCGGACTGCTGGAATTTGACGAAGTCCTCGACCGATCCCGGCGTGAGCTGCAGCCCTTGTTGGGAGAGCTTGTCGTTCATGTCGCTGGCCAGTGCCTTGTTCACTTCCGCGTTCAGCCGCTGCGTGATTTCAATGGGCAGCTTCGCCGGACCCCACAGCCCGTACCAGCTGTAGAACTCGTAGCCGGGGAGGGTCTCGCCGACGGTGGGAACGTCCGGAAGGTTGGGCGCGCGCGCACTCGACGTCACCGCGATCACGCGGAGCAAACCCGACTTGTGGTATTGCAGCGAGCCGAGGATGGGATCGATGAAGCCGTCAATCTGCCCGCCGATGAGGTCCTGGAACGCGGGCGCCGTGCCCTTGTAAGGCACGATGAGATAGTTGAGGTCGCCGGCGCGCTTGAGCAGTTCGGTGGCCATGTGGCCGGCCGAACCGATCGAGCCGACGGCGAATGTCATCTTGCCGGGGTTGGCCTTCGCGTAGGCGAGCATCGACTTGATGTCGGTCACCGGCAAGTTCTTGTTGATCGCGACGGACAGTGGCGCCCTGGCGACAAGAGACACCGGAGTGAAGTCCTTCATCACCCCATAAGGAACCGACTTCATCGTCATCGGTGCGCTGACGAAGGTCGATGCATTGAACAGCAATGTATAGCCGTCGGCGGGCGCCTTGGCGACCACGTCCGCGCCGATGGTTCCGTTGCCGCCCGGCTTGTTGTCGACGACGAAGTTCTGGCCCATCTGGTCGCTGAGCTTTTGCGCCAGTTGCCGGCCTACGGTGTCGAGCGTGCCGCCGGGTGGGAAGGGGATGATCACCCTGACCGGCCGGGTGGGGTATGCCTGCGCGAGGGCGGCGCAGGTCGCTGCGGCCAGGCAGGCGGCCGCGGCGGCCTTGATGAATCGATTGAACATCTTGTCTCCTTGTCGAATCCGGTGGGCGCTGCGTCAGTCGACGCCGTGGAGTGAGAGCAGCGCCTTCATGCGCCGCGTCGCGAGCTCCGGCTGTTCGAGCAGGTCGGCTGCATCGGCCAGACGGAACAGCTCGGCGAAGTGGGTCAGCGATCGCGCGCTCTGCTGGCCCCCGACCATGGTGAAGTGCGACTGGTGGCCATTGAGCCAGGCCATGAACACGACACCGGTCTTGTAGAAGCGCGTAGGGGCCGCGAAGATGTGGCGCGAGAGCGGCACCGTGGGGCCGAGGATGGCGTGGAAGCGCGCGACGTTGCCTCGCGCCAGTTCGCCCAGCGCCGCGCTCGCGGCAGGCGCGATTGCGTCGAAGATGCCCAGCAGTGCATCGCTCTGGCCATGCAGCGGATCGTCGCCGAAACCATCGCCCGCGATCAGCTCCGCGTAGTTGAAATCGTCGCCCGTGTACATGCGCACGCCCGCGGGGAGCCGTCGGCGCATCGCGATTTCCCTGTCCTTGTCCAGCAGCGAGATCTTGATGCCATTCACCTTGTCCGGATGGGCGGCGATGATGCCCAGCGCCGTGTCCATCGCGGCGTCGACATCCCTTGTTCCCCAGTAGCCGGCCAGCGCCGGGTCGAACATGTCGCCCAGCCAGTGCAGCACCACCGGCTGGCGCGCCTGGCTGAGGATGCGGTCATAGACGCGCTCGTAGTCCGCCGGACCCTTCGCAACGCGCGCGAGTGCGCGGCTCGCCATGACGATGAGTGTGCCGCCAAGCTTCTCGATCGCGGCCATCTGCTCCTCATAACCTGCGATCACCTGGTCGACGGTCTTGACGTCATCGATCACGAGGTGGTCGGTGCCGCAACCGCTGGCCACCAGCGCCCCGGGCATGTCCTTCGCCGCGTCGAGCGAGCGGCGGATCAGCTCCAATGAAGTCGGCCAGTCCAGGCCCATGCCGCGCTGCGCCGTGTCCATGGCTTCGGCCACGCCCAGGCCCAGGGACCAGAGGTGGCGGCGGTAGGCGATCGTGGCGTCCCAGTCCACGGCGCAATCCAGCCACGGGTCGATCGCGGCGCGCGGGTCGGCCACGACGTGCGCGGCAGAATAGGCGACGCGGTTGAACGTTGTGCCCGATGCCGGCTTGACCGGTGCCGCGCCGCGCAAGGTGTAGCGGGAAAGGCCGCCGCCGGAGGCGGGGAGGTCCAGGGAGAGGGGCATGTCAGCCTGCTCAGACATTCAGTGGCGGCACATCGATCCAGCGTCGCTCTTTCCAGCTCTGCAAAGCGGCCTCGACCAGCTGCACTCCCTTCGCGCCTTCTGTCAGCGTCCAGCGGTAGGGCTCGTTTTCAAATACGTGGCGGATGAAGTGTTCCCACTGGATCTTGAAGCCGTTGTCGTAGACCTGTGTGTCCGGCACTTCCTGCCATTGATCGAAGAAGTTCATGGTCTGCTTCTCATCGGGGTTCCACACCGGCCGCGGCGTCGTGACGCGGCTCTGGGCCCGGCAGGACGACAGGCCCGCCACCGCAGAACCATGTGTGCCGTCGACATGGAAGGTGACCAGGTCGTCGCGTCGTACACGGGTGGCCCAGGACATGTTCATCTGCGCGATCACGGGCTCGCCGTTGTGGCCGACCAGTTCGGCCGTGGCGTATGCGGCGTCGTCGGCGGTGGCCTGGTACGGCTTGCCTTCTTCGTCCCAACGCTGCGGGATGTGCGTAGCGCCTATGCAGGAGACAGATTTCACTTCGCCGAACAGGTTGTCCAGCACATAGCGCCAATGGCACATCATGTCCAGGATCATGCCCCCGCCGTCTTCCTTGCGGTAGTTCCAGCTCGGGCGCTGGATCGGCTGCAGGTCGCCTTCGAACACCCAGTAGCCGAACTCCAGGCGCACTGACAACAGCTTGCCGAAGAATCCGGCGCGCCTGAGCATGTCGAGCTTGCGCAGGCCCGGCAGGAACAATTTGTCCTGTACGGCGCCATGCTTCAGCCCCGACTTCCCGGCCAGGCGCGCGATTTCTACCGCTTCGTTGAGGTTGGTCGCGATGGGCTTTTCGCAGTAGACGTGCTTGCCGGCGCGAATTGCGTTGGCAAGCAAGGTGGGGCGCATCTGCGTGGTGCCAGCGTCGAAGAAAACGGTGTCGTCCGGGTTGGACAGCGCTTTGTCCAGGTCGGTACCCCAGCGCTCGATCTTCCAGGCCTTGGCGAGCGCCTCCATCTTCTCGGCGTTGCGGCCGATGAGGATGGGGTCGGGCATGACCTTGTCGCCGTTGGAGAGCGTGACACCGCCCTGGTTGCGGATCGCCACGATGGAGCGGACGAGGTGCTGGTTCATGCCCATGCGTCCAGTGACGCCGTGCATGATGATTCCGAGTCTTTGGGTAGGCATGGCTTGCTCCTGTGGCCACAGTAATTAACTGTTTGGTTAATTGTATTGAGCTGATTTACCAAACGCAAGCCCATGGGGCGATCAGGGTGGCGCGGCGGTACTCAGTCTCTCAGCACGTAGCCGAGAATCACGTCGCACATGTGCGCCAGGCGTTCATTGCGTGCCTTGGCCGAGAGCAAGTCGCGCCCGAAGATAGCCGAAAGGGTGTGGTTGTTCGACAGGTAGAAGTACGACAGCCCCGCGATGGAGACGTACAACTGCACCGGATCGACGCCGCCGCGGAAGGTGCCCTCGCGCCGGCCCCGCTCAAGTACTTCGCCGAGAGTCGCGATCAGCGGCGAATTCATCTCCCGCACCCGCTCCGAGCCTTCCAGATGGCGGGCGCGGTGCAGGTTGGCGCTGTTGAGCAGCGTCAGGAACTCCGGATGGTCAAGGTAGTAGCGCCACGTGAATTCAACCAGTCGACGCAAGGCTTCCGTGGGCGGCACTTCCAGCAGGTTGAGCTTGCGCTCTTCCTCCCGGATGTGCAGGTAGGCGTTCTCCAGCACGGCCCGGAACAACTTCTCCTTGTCCTCGAAGTAGTAGTAGATCAGCCGCTTGTTCAGGCCGGCGCGCTCGGCGATCCGGTCCATCCGCGCGCCGCCCAGGCCATACTCGGCGAACTCGTCGCGGGCCGCCGCTAAGATAATGGCTTGCGAGCGGTCCGCGTCGCGCAGCCGCTCGTCGGTGGCCATGGGGGTTGCTCGTGGCATGGCAAGATAATTCACTAAAACGTTAATCGAGTCAAGACATGAGCGCCGCGCAGAACCGCTTCAAGCAAGCTCGCACCCCCTCGGGGGGCAGTCCGGCTTTGCCGGGCGTGGGGGTCAACATATGAGACAGATCGCCGGACACTTGATTGTGGAATGCCTGGTTGCGCAGGGCGCGACGCACGTCTTCGGCGTGCCCGGCGAGAGTTACCTGGCCGTGCTGGACGGCTTTCATGCCTATCGCGACAACATCCGTTTCATCATCAACCGCCAGGAAGGCGGCGCGGCGTTCATGGCCGAAGCGCACGGCAAGCTGACCGGCCGGCCGGGGGTGTGCTTCGTGACGCGCGGGCCCGGCGCCACCAATGCGTCGATCGGCGTCCACACCGCGTTCCAGGATTCGACGCCGATGGTGCTGTTCGTTGGTGACGTGGCGAGCGAACAGCGCGACCGGGAAGCATTCCAGGAAGTGGAATACACGAGCTTCTTCGGCCCCAGCACAAAGGGCATGGCCAAGCGGGTCGAGCGCATCGACGACCCGGAGCGCATCCCGGAATATGTTGCCCGCGCATTCGCCACCGCCATGAACGGCCGGCCGGGGCCGGTGGTGCTGGTGCTGCCGGAGGACATGCTCGTCAAGCCGACCTCCGCGCGGCCCATGGCGCGAGTGGAAGCCGTCGAGTCATGGAGCGATCCGGGTTCGCTCCGGCAGCTGAGGGAACTGCTGCTGCAATCGAAGAAGCCTTTCGTGATCGCGGGGGGCGGGGGCTGGACTCCGAAGGCCGCGCAGGCGCTGCAGCGCTTCGCCGAAAACTGGAAGCTGCCGGTGGGCAATGCGTTCCGCTTCCAGGACACCTTCGACAACCACCATCCGCAGTACGCGGGCGATGTGGGGATTGGACTGGCGCCGGCATTGGCGGCGCGCATCAAGGAGAGCGACCTCATCCTTGCGATCGGCCCGCGGCTTGGCGAAATGACGACGGGCGGCTACACGCTGCTGCAGGCGCCCAAGCCCCGGCAGAAGCTGGTTCATATTCATGCAAGCGCCGAGGAACTCAATCGCGTGTATCAGGCTGACCTGGCGATCAACGCAACCATGAACGCAGCCGCGCGTTCGCTCGAAGTGCTCAGCGCACCGCCGGAGATTCCCTGGGCGGCCTGGACCGAGGCCGCTCATGCGGACTTCGAGGCCAACCTCGTGTCTCAGCCCTTGCCCGGCCTGCCGGGCGATTCGCCGCAAGGCGTGGTCGATATGCCGGCCATCGTCGCTGTCCTGAAGAAGCACTTGCCGGCGGACGCGGTGCTGACCAACGGCGCCGGCAACTTCGCGAGCTGGGTGCACCGCTTCTTCAAGCACCATGGTTTGGCCTCGGGCCTGAAGACCCAACTCGCGCCCACGGTCGGAGCGATGGGCTACGGCGTTCCGGCAGGCATCGCTGCCAACATCGTGAGCGGCCGCGTGGCGCTCACCATGGCCGGCGACGGCGACTTCCTCATGAACGGGCAGGAACTCGCGACGGCCACGCAATACGGTGCGAAGAGCATCATCGTCCTGCTCAACAATGGCATGTACGGAACGATCCGCATGCACCAGGAGCGAGACTATCCGGCGCATGTCAGCGGCACCGAATTGAAGAATCCCGATTTCGCGGCGTTGGCGCGCGCCTACGGTTATGTCGGTGTGCGCATCACGCGCACCGCAGAGTTCGAACCGGAGCTGGTGGCGGCGCTGGAGCGCGGCAAGGGCACGCTGATCGAGGTGATGCTCGACCCGGAAGTCATCACCACGCGTGGCACGTTGACTTCGATTCGCGAGAACGCGCTGAAGAGGTGACCGCAGCGCAATGAAAAAGGGCCGCGTGAGCGGCCCTTCCCGAATCAGGCGAAGCCCGATTTACTTGACGTGCTTGCCGATCAGGCCCGCCATCTCGAACATGGAGACCTGGGCCTTGCCGAAGATTTCCTTCAGCTTGGCGTCGGCGTTGACCATGCGTTTGTTGACGGCGTCCTGCAGCTTGTTCTTCTTGATGTAAGCCCACAGCTTGCTGACCACTTCGGTGCGGGGCAGCGGAGCCGAGCCGACCACGGCCGCCAGTTGCGGGCTCGGGGTCAGGGCCTTCATGAACGCGGCGTTGGGAGTGCGCTTCTTGGCCGGAGCCTTCTTCGCGGCAGCCTTCTTCGCGGGGGCCTTCTTTGCAGCGGCCTTCTTCGCCGGTGCGGCCTTCTTCGCCGGAGCCTTCTTTGCAGCGGCCTTCTTCGC
>JBDSWB010000048.1:0-22868 GCA_039926915.1 Ramlibacter sp. | reverse complement strand
GCGCGGCGAAATCAAGGAGGAGGCGCCCTCCCGGCGCCGGGGGACATTCGTTGCGCAGAGTGCCCCGCCAGCCTGATCCGACTACAAAACAAACCGCGTGAGATTCAGCTCCCAGCCACCTTCATGCGATTCACCAGTACGGACCCGACAGTCTTCGCGCCGTAGTTGTAGCGGTCGGCACCAACGGCCTGGATACCGGCCAGCATGTCCTTCATGTTGCCGGCGATCGTGATCTCCTGCACCGGGTACGCGATCTCGCCCTTATCGACCCAGAAACCGCTGGCCCCGCGTGAGTAGTCGCCGGTGACGTAGTTCACGCCCTGCCCCATCAACTCGATCACGAAGAGGCCCGTACCGAGCTTGCGCAGCATCTCCTTCAGGTCGTCGCCGGGGCGGGTCAGGCGCGATGTCAGGGCCAGGTTGTGAGAGCCCCCCGCGTTGCCAGTGGTCTTCATCCCGAGCTTGCGCGCCGAATAGGTGCTGAGGAAATAGCCTTCGACCCGGCCCGCATCGACGACCTTGCGCGCCCTGGTTCGCACGCCCTCTTCATCGAAGGCGGCGCTGCCCTTGCCGCGCTTCACCATGGGGTCCTCGACCACATCGAGATGATCGGGAAGCACCTTCTTGCCGAGCGAATCGAGGAGAAAACTGCTCTTGCGGTAGAGCGCCCCGCCGCTGACGGCCTGCACGAAGCTGCCGAGCAACCCCGCGGCCAACGGCGACTCGAACAGCACCGGGCATTCGCGGGTGGCGATCTTGCGCGACTTCAGGCGCGACAGCGCCCGCTCCGCGGCATAGCGGCCCACGACCTCGGGCGCCGACAGCTCCTTGGCGCTGCGCATCGAGCTGTACCAAGCATCGCGCTGCATCCGGCTGCCCTTGCCGGCGATGGGCGCGACCGAGATCGAGTGGCGCGAGCTGGCGTACCCGCCGCGGAAGCCATGCGAGTGCGCGCTGAAAAAATGGCTCTGCTGCGCCGACACCCCCGCCCCTTCGCTGTTGGTGATGCGCTTGTCGGTCGCGAACGCCGCACCCTCGCAGGCCAGCGCGAGCTGCGCCGCCCCGGCGCTGTCGATGGCCCAGGGGTGGAACAGGTCGAGGTCGGGCTGCTCATCGGGGCTGGCAATGTCAGCAGTCTCAGGCAGGCCCGCGACCGGGTCTTCCGCCGTGAAGCGCGCGATGTCGTACGCGGCCTGTACGGTCTGCTCGATCGCCGCACGCGAAAAATCGGAGGTGCTGGCATTGCCGCGGCGCTGGCCGACGTACACCGTGATACCCAGCGACTTGTCCCGGTTGCGTTCCACGTTTTCCAGTTCGCCCTTGCGTACCGAGACGCTCAGTCCGCAACCTTCGGAGGCCTCTGCTCCGGCGTCGGTCGCGCCCAGCTTCTTGGCATGGGCCAGCGCCGCATCGACCAGTTCTTCAAAGGCGGCGCGGCTGTAGGCGAAGCCGGTGTCGGGACGGGATTTGTTGTGGTTCATGTCGGGGCTATGATACTTGGCCCTCATTGGCCCCACATGTCACGCAAACCCAAAAAGGGCTACTTCGTGCGCGGCCAGTTCGTCGCCGAAGGCAGCGAACTGGATCTTGAGCTCAAGGCTGAGCTCAAAGGCACCGCCGAAGCCAGCCGCACCGACCTGAAACGCGAGAGCACCGAGCTGCAGAAGCTGGGTGAAGCGCTACTGATCCTGCGCGCCGACCTGATGGCGGGTCTCGCCCTGCCCGAAAAGCTCTCGGATGCGGTCGTGGAAGCCCGCCGCATCACCAACTTCGAAGCCAAGCGGCGGCAAATGCAATTCATCGGCAAGTTGATGCGCGGTCTGAACGAGGCGGTCCGCGAGTCCATCCGGGACGCGCTCGAAGTGCAACGCAAGGGCTCGGCCGGCGACGCGCTGTCGCTGCACCAGGCCGAGAAGTGGCGCGACGACCTGATCGCCCGCGAAGACGCGCTGGACGAGTGGCTGCATGCGCATCCCGAAACCGACACGCAGCAACTGAGGGCGTTGATCCGACAAGCCCGCAAGGACGTTCAACCCGACAGGGAATCGATTTCAAAAGGGCTGGCGCCGCGGCAGGGCCGCGCCTACCGCGAAATCTTCCAGCTGGTACGGGACGAGTTGTCCGGAGAGAACGCGCGCTCCGAATCCGATGACGACGGCCGCTATGACCCCCGACAAATCTGATCCGGTCCGCATCGGCGTCGTCTCCGTCAGCGACCGCGCTTCCACCGGCGTCTACGAAGACAAGGGCCTGCCTGCGCTGCAGGAGTGGCTGGGCCGGGCGTTGAAGAACCCCATCAGCTTCGAAACGCGCCTGATCCCCGACGTGAAGGAAGGCATCAGCGCCGCCCTCATCGAGCTGGTAGACGCGGGATGTTCGCTGGTGCTCACGACGGGCGGTACCGGCCCCGCGCCGCGTGACGTCACGCCCGAGGCGACGCTGGCGGTCGCCGAGAAGGAGATGCCGGGCTTCGGCGAGCAGATGCGGCAGATCAGCCTGCGCTTCGTGCCGACGGCGATCCTGTCGCGGCAGTGCGCCGTCATCCGCGGAAACAGCCTGATCATCAACTTGCCGGGCCAGCCCAAGTCAATACAGGAAACGCTGGAAGGCCTCAAAGGCCCGTCCGGCGAGCAGCTCGTGGCCGGCATCTTTGCTGCGGTGCCTTATTGCGTGGACCTGATCGGCGGGCCGTACCTGGAAACGCACGACGAGGTGTGCAAGGCGTTCCGTCCGAAATCGGCGATCCGCTCGGCCAGTTAGCCGCCTACTTGCCGACCAGCTGCGTCAATTTCTCGGCTTCGAAACATTCCTTGATCGCCGCCTCGTCGGGCACGCAATCGCCTTCCTTGCCGGCGGCCGATAGCTTCTCTATCGCCTGCCAAAGCAATGCGATCTGGTGTTCCTGCGACGAAGCGTTGTCGATCAGGCCTTTCATGGCCTGACTGAGCGGGTCGTCCTCCAGCGTGATGCCGTAAGCCGAGAACTTGGGATTGCCGGTGACGTCGGCGCTGGTGCCTTCCCTGGAGGGAATGATCCGAGCCGGGATGCCGACGGCCGTGGCGCCCGCAGGCACCGGTTTGATCACCACCGCGTTGCTGCCGATCTTGGCACCGTCGCCCACGAAGAACCCGCCCAGCACCTTGGCGCCCGCACTCACGACCACGTCACGCCCCAGCGTCGGATGTCGCTTCGTGCCCTTGTAGAGCGACGTGCCGCCCAGCGTCACGCCCTGGTAGATGGTGCAGCCGTCGCCGATTTCGGCAGTCTCGCCCACCACCACGCCCATGGCGTGGTCGAAGAAGACACGCTCGCCGATCACTGCGCCAGGATGGATTTCGATGCCGGTGAACCAGCGGGCGATCATGGAAATAAAGCGCCCGAGCCACTTGAGTCCGTTTGTCCAGAACCAGTGCGACAGGCGGTGCAGCACCACCGCATGCAAGCCCGGATAACACGTGATCACCTCCCACGTGCTGCGCGCAGCAGGATCGCGGTCGAGGATGCACTGGATATCGGAACGGATGCGCGTGAACATGGCGGTCGCCCTGGGCTGATGGCCGCAGTCTATCGTTTTACTTTGGACGCCGCTTGGCGCATGGCCTTGGCGACACCACGCAGGATGTGGATTTCCTCGGGGGTCGGCTGCGCGCGGTTGAACAACTGGTTAAGGCGGGGCATGAGCTTCTTGGGCGCGGCGGGATCCAGGAACCCGATGTCCACCAGCGCTTGTTCCCAATGCGTCAGCATGCCCGCCACTGAGCGGGCATCTGCGGGCCCGTTCACGGACACAGATCTCACCTCTCCGAATCCCCCGAGCGCTGTGCGCCACTCATAGGCAATTACCTGGATGGCCGCAGCCAGGTTAAGCGAGCCGAAACTCGGGTCGGTGGGGATGGTGATTGCGGCATGGCAGCGGTACACGTCGTCGTTGGCCAGGCCAAAGCGCTCCGAGCCGAACAGGAAGGCCACGCTGTGCCCGGATGCGGCGATCGGACCCAGGTGTTCGCGCGGCGTGAAGGTGGGCGGGCCGAAGTCGCGCGGCGTCATGGCCGTGGCACACAGGTAGGTCATGCCTTCGAGGGCTTCGTCCAGCGTGGGGACGAGGCGCGCTTTCGCCAGGACGTCGGTCGCGCCGCTGGCGCGCTGCACCGTTTCGTCGCGCGACAGCACGTCCGGCCAGCGCGGCGCTACCAGCACCAGGTCGTCGAAACCCATCACCTTCATCGCGCGGGCCGCCGCGCCCACATTGCCGGCGTGGCTGGTGTTGATGAGGATGAAGCGGGTCTTCACGGTGAAAGGGGCGGTCGCGGTAAAATCGGGCTATTGTCGCCGTCCGCATCGCCTGGCGGTTTCGTGTTCTTCTGAACAGTTGGGGACAGAACAAAAAACCTGTCCCGCAATCTATTAAAAATTTCATGTCGTCCCCCAACCTGCACCCCATGCTCAATGTGGCCGTCAAGGCCGCCCGCGCCGCCGGCGCCATCATCAACCGCGCCGCGCTCGATGTCGAAGCGGTTCGGATTTCGCAAAAGCAGGTCAACGATTTCGTGACCGAGGTGGATCACGCCAGCGAGGCGGCCATCATCGAGACCCTGCTCACGGCCTACCCCCATCACGCGATCTGGGCCGAGGAATCCGGCAAGACGCATGGCGACCAGGGTTCGGAATTCGTGTGGATCATCGATCCGCTGGACGGCACCACCAACTTCATCCACGGTTTTCCCATTTATTGCGTCAGCATCGCGCTCGCGGTGAAGGGCAAGGTCGAGCAGGCGGTCATCTACGACCCGAGCCGCAACGACCTGTTCACTGCCACTCGAGGCCGCGGCGCCTACATGAACGAGCGGCGCCTGCGCGTCTCCAAACGCATCGATCTGAAGCAGTGCCTGATCTCCACCGGTTTTCCATTCCGGCCGGGGGACAACTTCAACAACTACCTGCGCATGATGGCCGACATCATGCAGCGCACCTCGGGGCTGCGCCGACCGGGCGCGGCCGCGCTCGACCTTGCCTATGTGGCCGCCGGGTTCACCGACGGTTTCTTCGAAACCGGGCTATCGCCCTGGGACGTGGCCGCCGGCTCGCTCCTGGTGCAGGAGGCGGGCGGCCTGATCGGCAATTTCAGCGGTGACTCCGACTTCCTGGAACAGAAGGAATGCGTCGCGGGGAACCCCAAGATCTACGGCCAGCTGGTGACCATCCTGGGCAAGTACAGCAAATTCGCCAGCGCCGCCGACAAGGCGGCCGTGCGCCAGAACCGGCTGCAACTCGACACCGCCGGCGGCAAGGCCGCGGCGGCCGAAGACAGCGGCGGATAGTCACAGCGCGCCCGGCCGGCCGGCGCGGACCCGGCTGCCCTTGCCTGCTGCAGTCGCAGGCAGAATGACGCGATGTTCCGCATGGCTGCCTCGTTGCTCATCGCCTGGTTCGCCACGGGTGAGGCGCACGCGCCAGCTGTTTCACGACACTTCCGATTCTCTGTACGGGACAACTGTCAACGGCCGCGTGTTGGGCAGCGGCCGTTGAGGAAGGCGCGTTTGGCAGAGTGGGCCTGATCAGGCCGATGGGGCACTCCGCGCAACGAATGTCCCCCGGCGCCGGGAGGGCGCCTCCTCCTTGATTTCGCCGCGCAGAGTGCCCCATCGTCCTGATCCATCCAACAATGGTGGCGCACCAGCGTCGGCCGGCCAACACTTCTTGCAGGCCATGGATGCCGTGTGGCCGCTACAGCGAAATCAAGGAGGAGGCGGCCTTCCCGGCCACCGGGGGACATTCGCTGTAGCGGCTACCCGGCGTCCATGGCCCGTCCACAGCACAGCGCTTAAAAAAGCGCACCGCGGTCGAATGGCTGCCTACCGGACAGCACCCTAAAGCGTGATTCTTGACGTCGCCGACCCGACGGCGACCAGCTGCACGGCGTTCAAGGCAATGCCGGTCATATGGAGTCTGCGAAAGCGCGAAATCGCTGCGGTGTCCCCATCGTGCAGCCGGATGACGCGCGAGTCCATCGGGACATTGTGTTTCAGGATCAGGAGAGGTGTGGAACCCAGAACGAAGAATCCCAGCGACATGAGCAGCAGGACCGTCGAAACGAGCGCGATGGTTTTGGGCAGCACGGGAGTCTCCTGGTAGAGCCGGGGAACCGATTCTTCGGCGCGATGCTTGCCCGTAACTGACAGTGGGAATCGGTCGGTCTGGTGCAGCCAGGCCCGCTCCAACGGGATAATGCAGGCAAACGGACCGGAAGCTTCAGATAGACTTGAAGTCGCCATCTCCCCCCATGGATTGCTCCTTATGCCTGAATTGACCGCGCCTACCTCTTCTTCTTCCCCCGCCGACGCCTCCCTCCTGCTCGAAGTTGCGCAGCTGGTGGTGGCCGCGCTGAACCTGGAAGTTGCCGCGGCGGACATCGTTCCTGATGAGCCGCTGTACGGCGACGGGCTGGGTTTGGACTCGATCGACATCCTTGAAATCGCGCTGGTGGTGTCCAAGCAGTACGGCCTGCAGCTGCGCGCCGGCGACGAGGAAAACCACGCCATCTTCCAATCGCTGCGCAGCCTGAGCGACCACATCGCCGCCCAGCGAACAAAGTGAAAGCGCAGAGCGGTTCGCGTTTCACGCAAGTCCTGCGCTGGGGCGCCCTGCTCGCACTGGGCCTGGGCTATTCCGTCCTCGCCCACCACACCGCCGCAGCCGCCACACCCGACGCGTTTTCGGCCCTTGTGGCCGTCACCCCGCTGGCCGTACTGGCCCTGGTGATGGCTTGGCGTTCGCCGCACCGCCCTGCCCTGCTCGCCCTGTGGCTCGCAGCCTGCGCTGCGCTCTACGGCGTGAGCGGCTGGCTGGTCACGCACTTCCAGGGGGTCTTCCTGCTGGAACACGTCGGCGTGAATTCGTTGCTGTGCCTTGCCTTCGGCAAGTCGCTGTGGGCGGGCAGGACGCCGCTGGTCACGGGGTTCGCGCGCCTCGTGCACCGCACGGTGTCGCCGGCGCTGCTTTCGTACACCCGGGCCGTCACCTGGGCCTGGACGCTTTATTTCGGCGGCGTTTCCTTGCTGTCGCTGCTGCTGTTCTGGCTCGCGCCGATCACCGTCTGGTCGACCTTCGCCAACCTATTGGGACTTCCCCTGCTCGCGCTCATGTTCGCTGTCGAATACGCAGTGCGCTGCTTTGTGCTGCCTGCAGAGGATCGGGCCGGGCCGCTGGAAGCGATTCGCGCGTACCGGCAGGCTTCGTCCGATGCCACGGCGCATCACCCATGACCGCCTTGCCGCTGCTCACGCACACCCGGGCCGACGACATCGTGGCGTGGCGCGGGGGCTCGCCGGTCACGGCGGCGCGCTTCCTGGCCGATGCACGGCAGCTCGCCGCGGCGCTGCCGCCCGGCCGCCACGTTCTCAATGCGAACGGCGACCGCTACCGGTTCGCCGTGGGCGTGGCCGCGGCCTTGCTCAGCGACAGGATCAGCTTGCTGCCGCCGGTGCTGACGCCCGAGATGGTGCGCCAGGTCCGGCAGTTCGCGCCCGACGTGGTTTGCCTCACGGACCAGCCGCAGGACATCGACTTGCCGCAGGTTACGTGGGGCGACGCGATGGCGGAGTGCCTGCCGCAGGTCTCTGCCTACGACGTTCCACACATTCCCGCCGAACGCACCGCCGCCATCGTCTTCACCTCCGGCTCGACCGGCTCGCCGGTGGCCCACCGCAAGACCTGGGGCGGCCTGGTGCGCGGCGTGCGCGCCGAGGCCGAGCGGCTCGGCCTGCTCGACGGCCGCCGCCACAGCATCGTGGCGACGGTCGCGCCCCAGCACATGTACGGTTTCGAGTCCACCGTGCTCATCGCGCTGCAAAGCGGCGCCGCCTTGACCGCTTCGCACCCTTTCTATCCCGCCGACATCTGCGCGGCGCTGGGGCAGGCCTCGCGCCCTTGCATGCTGGTGACGACGCCGATCCACCTGAGGGCGCTGCTGGCCGCGGGCGTGGAAGTACCCAGGCCCGATCTCGTGCTGTCGGCCACGGCGCCCATGCCACCGCAGCAGGCGGTGGCCGTCGAGGAGCGCCTGGGCGCGCCCTTGCTCGAAATCTACGGCTCCACCGAAACCGGCCAGATCGCCTCGCGCCGCACCACCGACTCCGCGGAATGGCATCTCTATCCCGGGGTCACGCTGGACGCCCGCGACGGCGGCACCTGGGCCTCGGGCGGCCACGTCGAGGAGCCCATCCCGCTGGCCGATGAAATCGAGGTCCTGGGCCCCGGCCGTTTCCTGCTGCACGGGCGCACGGCGGACCTCGTCAACATTGCGGGCAAGCGCAGCTCGCTGGGCTACCTGAACCACCACCTCAACGCGGTGCCGGGCGTCGTCGACGGCGCGTTTTTCATGCCCGACGGCAAGGACATCGGCGGCGACAGCGTGACGCGCCTCATGGCCTTCGTGGTCGCGCCCGGCATGACGAGGGCCGCGCTGCTCGCCGGCCTGCGCGAGCGCATCGACGCCATCTTCCTGCCCCGGCCGCTCGTGTTGCTCGATTCGCTGCCACGCAACAGCACGGGCAAGCTGCCGCGCGAGGCGCTGCAGGCGCTCGCCCGGGAGCACGACCGCCAGGGAAGCCCGCATGCACAGTGAAACCACGCTGCACATCCCGCCGGACCACCCGGCCTTCGCCGGCCACTTTCCCGGCTCGCCGATCGTCCCCGGCGTGGTGCTGCTCGACGCGGCGGTGCACGCGCTGCTCGCAATGCTCCGCCCCACAGTCACGGCCTGCGAGATCGGCGCCGCCAAGTTCCTCAGCCCGGTGGGGCCGGGCGAGACGCTGACGATCTCGCTGGACACTGCTCCTGCGGGCCCAGCGCGCTTCGAGATTTCGAGCGGCGGCCGCAAAGTGGCCATCGGAACGCTCGTGTTACCGCCCGCCTCTTGAAAGACGATTCCGCCACCGCGAGGGCCGCGGGTGACGCCTGGCGGCAACGCCCCGAGCGCAGCAACATGTTCTGGCTGCGCGTCATGACCTGGATTTCGCTCACGCTGGGCCGCGCGCCGAGCCGCATCGTGCTCTACGGGATCGCCGCGTACTTCCTGGCGTTTGCGCCGACGGCGCGGCGCATGTCGCGGCTCTACCTGCAACATGTGTTCCAGCGGGGTTCGACGCGGGAAGTCGGCTGGAAGGATCTGTTCCGGCACTTCCTCTGCTTTGCCTCCGTCATCCACGATCGTGTCTATCTTGTCAACGACCGCTTCGACCTGTTCGACATTCGGGTTCACAACCCGGAACTGGTCGACGGGCTGCTGGCCGGCGGCAGGGGCGCGTTCCTGATCGGCGCCCACCTGGGAAGCTTCGAGGTGCTGCGCGCCGTGGGCCGCCAGCGCGCCGGCCTGCAGATCGCGATGGCGATGTACGAGGAGAATGCGCGCAAGATCAACGCCGCCCTCGGCGCCATCAACCCCAGGGCGCAACAGGGGATCGTTGCGCTGGGCCATATCGATTCGATGATCCAGGTCCACCAGCTGCTGGCCAAGGGCGTCGTCGTCGGCATGCTCGGCGACCGGTCGCTGGGCAAAGACGACACCCACGCGGTCGATTTTCTGGGCGAGCCGGCTGAACTGCCGCTCGGTCCCTTCCGCATGGCCGCCATCATGAAGTGTCCGGTGGTCTTCATGACCGGTCTTTACCGCGGCGGAAACCGCTACGACATCCATTTCGAAACCCTCGCCGACTTTTCCGCGGTACCCCAGCGCGGCCGTACCGCGGCTGTGCAGGCGGCCATGACGCGATATGCTGCGCTGCTGGAGCAGCATTGCAGGATGGCGCCCTACAACTGGTTCAACTTCTTCGACTTCTGGCAGGCCCCCCCGGCCCGCCGGAAGCCTCCTTTCGCGAAAAGCCCATGACCCTTTCAGTTCGACTCCCGGCATCCGTGAAGCTGGCCGCGCTTGCGGCAGGCCTGGTGCTGGCCCTCGCGGCCGCGCCGGCCTTCGCGGCCTGGGACCTGCAGCAGCTGATGGATTCACTGGCGCAGAACAAGTCCGGCCGCGCGACCTTCGTCGAGACCAAGCGCCTGGCCGTCCTCAGCAAGCCGATCGAGTCTTCAGGGGAATTGGTCTACACCGCGCCCGACAAGCTGGAAAAACGCACTCTCAAACCCAGGGCCGAGTCGATGACGGTCGACGGCGACGCGCTGTCGGTCGACCGCGGCACCCAGAAATACCAGCTGCAACTGCAGGCCTATCCGGAAGTCGGGGCTTTCATCGAGAGCATCCGCGGCACCCTGGCGGGCGATCGCAAGGCGCTGGAGCGCAACTACCGGCTGGGGCTGGGCGGCTCGGCCGAAAGCTGGGCGCTGGAGCTGTTCCCGTTGAACGAGAAGATGAAAGCCGTGGTCCAGCGCATCAGGATCTCCGGCGTGCGCGACCAGGTCAACAGCATCGAGATCAACCAGGCCGACGGGGACAGCTCGCTGATGCTCATCGAAAAAGCGCCGGCACGATGATGGCCGCCCGACAGCGCGGCCTGCCGGCCATCCTGCTGTGGCTGGCCTTCCTGCTGGCGTGCGGGGCAATCATCAGCAGGACCCACTTCACGACGGACCTGTCCGCGTTCCTGCCCCGCAGCCCCACGCCTGAACAGAAGCTGCTCATGGACCAGCTGCGGGAAGGCCTGGCTTCGCGCCTGATCCTGATCGGCATTGAAGGCGCCGACGGCCCGACCCGCGCGCGGCTGTCGAAGCAGACCGCCGAGCGCCTGCGCGCCGATCCGGCGTTCTCCACGGTGAACAACGGCGAGCCGGTCAACACCGAGCGCGACCGGGCCTTCCTGTTCGACCACCGCTACCTGCTCAGCCCGGCAGTGACGCCCGCCCGCTTCGAGACCGCCGGCCTGCGGGCGGCGATCGGCGACAGCATCGACCTGCTGGCTTCGCCGGCGGGGCTGCTGGTGAAGTCCATCCTGCCGCGCGATCCCACGGGCGAAATGGTGAACCTGCTCGCACGCATGGGCAGCGGGGCGCCGCCGAAGCTGCTGGACGGCGCCTGGGCCTCCGGCGACGGCAGCCGTGCCCTGCTGCTGGTGCAGACGCGCGCTGCCGGCTCGGACACCGATGCGCAGGAACAAGCCATGGCCGCGATCCGCCTGGCTTTCGACACCACCGCCGGCGCGGACGCTTCCGCGAAAATCGTGATGACCGGGCCCGGCGTGTTCTCAGTCACGTCGCGTAACACCATCAGGAGCCAGGTGGGCACGCTTTCGGCCGTCGGCACCGCGCTGATCGCCACGCTGTTGCTGCTTGTCTATCGCTCGTTCACGGCGCTGTTGCTGGGCTTGTTGCCGGTGGCCAGCGGCGCACTCGCGGGGGTGGCGGCCGTGAGCCTGGGATTCGGCTCGGTGCACGGCATCACGCTGGGTTTCGGGACCGCGCTGATCGGCGAGGCCGTGGACTACTCCATCTACCTGTTCGTGCAATCGGAACAGCACGGCGCCGATCAGCAGCAGTGGATCAGGCGCTTCTGGCCGACCGTCCGCCTGGGCGTGATGACGTCCATCTGCGGTTTCGCGTCGCTGCTGCTGTCCGGGTTTCCGGGCCTGGCGCAACTGGGCCTGTACGCCATCGCGGGCCTCGTCGCCGCGGCCGCCGTCACCCGCTTCGTGCTGCCGCACCTGTTGCCCCGCGACTTCCGCATCCACGACGTATCGGCCCTCGGTGCGGCGCTTTCGCGCTGGGTCGAGCGCGCAGGGGCCCTGCGCTGGGCAGCGATGGCCGTCCTGGTCGCCGCTTGCGCCGTGCTGGTCCAGCATCGCTCGGATCTGTGGAGCCGCAACATCTCTTCGTTGAGCCCGGTCTCGCAGGCCGACGTCGCACTGGATACCCGGCTGCGCGCCGACACCAGCGCGCCCGACGCGCGCTATCTGGTGGTGGTGTCGGGCCCGACGCGGGAAGAAGTGCTCCGCTCTTCCGAGCAGGTTGCCACGCTGCTGCAGGTGCAGGTCGATCGCGGCGAGCTGGCGGGGTTCGAAAGTGCCAGCAACTACCTTCCGAGCACGGCGACCCAGAAGGCGCGCCAGGGCAGCCTGCCGGAGCCCGAAGTGCTGCGGGTGCGCCTGGTGCAGGCGGTGCAGGGGCTGCCGGTGCGCGCCGAGACATTCGCCCCGTTCGCTGCCGACGTCGCTACGGCGAGGACCCAGCCGCTGGTGCAGGCAGGCGACCTGGATCACACCTCGATGGCGATGGCCGTGGAGGGCCTGCTCATCGAGCACGACGGCCGATGGAACGCACTGTTGCCGCTGAAAGCGCCCAAGGGCGGCGTCATCCGCGCCGATACGCTGCGCGCGGCGCTGGCCGCCCCGGGCCAGGCCAATGCGCTCTTCGTGGACATGAAGACCGAATCGGACCGGCTGTATTCGGGCTACCTGCAGGAAGCCAGCGTGCTGTCGCTGGGCGGCCTGGCCGCCATCGTCGCCCTGTTGCTGGGGATGATCCGCTCACCGGCACGGGTGCTGCGCGTGGTCGCGCCGCTCGCCGCCGCGGTCGTCACGGTGACGGCGGCGCTCATCGCGTCAGGCCATCAGCTGATCATCCTGCACCTGGTGGGCCTCTTGCTGGTGGTCGCGATCGGCTCGAACTACGCGCTCTTCTTCGACCGCGCCGATCCAGCGACGCCCATGTCGCCGCGCACACTCGCCTCCATGCTGTTCGCCAACCTCACCACCGTCGCCGGCTTCGGCGTTCTGGCATTCTCCAACGTGTCCCTGCTGCAGGCACTGGGCATTACCGTGGCACCCGGCGTGATCCTGGCGCTGGCCTATTCCGCGATTTTTGTCCGGCCCTCCCATGCCTGAACTGACCTGGCACTCCCCGCCCCTCGTGCGCGCATCTGTCGCGCTGCACGCCGTGGCGCTGCTCGCGGTCATCGCGAAGCCGCACTGGTGGCCCTGGGTGCTGGCCGCTGTCGTGGTCGATCACCTGCTGGTCGTGGGCGTGGGCCTGTGGCCGCGCAGCCATTGGCTCGGTCCGAACTGGACGCTGCTGCCCGCGAGCGCGAGAGCGAGGAACGAGATCGCCCTCACGATCGATGACGGCCCCGACCCCGCCGTCACACCGCAGGTTCTGGACCTGCTGGACCGGCATGCGGCGCGCGCCACCTTCTTCTGCATCGGCCGACGGGCGGCGCTTCACCCCGAGTTGTGCCGGGAGATCGTGCGGCGCGGCCACAGCGTCGAGAACCACAGCCAGCGGCATGCCCACGATTTCTCGGTGCTGGGCCCGCGCCGCCTGGCGCGCGAACTGCGGGCCTCCCAGGAAACGCTCACGGCGATCACGGGACAGCGCCCGCAGTTCTTTCGTGCCCCGGCGGGCTTGCGCAACCTGTTCCTCGCACCAGCGCTTGCCCGGCTGGACCTCAGGCTCATCAGCTGGTCGGCGCGGGGATTCGACACCCGCGTCAACGATCCCGGTCGCGTGAGGAACAGCCTGTTGTGTGGCTTGCGTGCCGGCGCCATCCTGCTGCTGCACGACGGCCATGCCGCGCGTACGCCGGACGGCTCTGCCGTAATCCTCGAAGTGCTGCCGAAGGTGCTCGAATCGGCCGCCGCGGCCGGCTTGCGGCCGGTCACCCTGCGCGAGGCGTTTGCATGAGCATCGCAGGCCCTGCGGTCCCGTGGCACCGGCAGGCCGCCGCGGCCCTGCCGCTGCACCCTTACCTGAAGGGCATCGGCACGACAGTGTTCATCAGCCTTTTTTTCGTCGCCTACTTCTACGTGCTGCGGCATCCCGGCTCCGCGCCCACGGTGATGCCGGTGATCTGGCTGGACGAGGTGATCGGCTTCCAGCCGCTGGCCTTGCCGGTCTACTTCTCCCTGTGGGTCTACGTCAGCCTGCTGCCGGCGTTCTTTGCCACGCGGGCCGAGCTCTACCGGTACGGTGCGACGATGACGGCGATGTGCATCCTGGGCCTGTCGATCTTCTATTTCTGGCCCACGGCCGCGCCCGCGCCTGACATCGACTGGTCCCGCTATCCCGACATGGACTTCCTCAAGAACATCGACGCTTCGGGCAACGCCTGCCCGTCCCTTCACGTGGCCACCGCCTTCCTGTCGGGCGCCTGGTTTCACCATTTGCTGCGCCGCTTCGGGGCACCGGGGTGGATGCTCGCCTGCAACTGGGCCTGGTGCGCCGCGATCGTCTATTCCACGGTGGCCATCCGTCAGCACGTCGCCGTGGACGCGATCGCCGGCCTGATCCTGGGAGGCCTCTTTACGGCGCTGGCGCTGCGCCGCAGCGGCGACGCCAAACAGATGTAACTCCCCCGGATCGCGTCTTCCCGACGGCCCGCCACGCCGCGCACTTGCTAACATGGCACTTCCTCAAGATTGGATGGTTTTTCCCTGAATCCGCTCTGGCTCTCCCACTTCACCGCGACCAGCGCGATCGGCTGCGGCCTGTCCCAGACCCTGGACGCATTGCGCGAGCGCCGCGCGGGCCTGGCGCCATGCACTTTCGACACAGTGGACCTGCTGACCTTCACCGGTGAGGTTCCTGGCGTGGACGCGGTCGCGCTGCCCGCGCATCTGGCCGACTTCGATTGCCGCAACAACCGGCTGGCCTGGCTTGGGTTGACCCAGGATGGTTTCGCCGAAGCCGTGGCCGCCGCTGCCGCCCGGTACGGCCCCCGGCGCGTCGGCGTCTTCCTGGGCACCAGCACATCGGGCATCTTCCAGACCGAACTGGCGTATCGCCGGCGCGACCCGGCCGATGGATCGCTTCCAGCCGATTTCTCGTACGCCTCGACCCACAACAGCTTCTCGGTCGCGGACTTCACGCGACAAGTCCTGGGCCTGGCCGGGCCGGCGGTGGTGGTGTCGTCGGCGTGCTCGTCGAGCGCCAAGGTGTTTGCCTCGGCGCGCCGCATGATGGCCGCGGGGCTGATCGATGCCGCCGTCGTGGGCGGCATCGACTCTCTGTGCCTGACGACTTTGTACGGCTTCAACTCATTGGGGCTGATGTCCCCCCGGGCCTGCCGCCCTTTCGATCTCGAGCGCGATGGCATCTCCATCGGCGAAGCCGCGGCATTCGCGCTGCTGGAACGCGTACCAGGGTACCTGGATGAGGATGCGGTGCTGCTGCTGGGCGTTGGTGAATCGAGTGACGCGTACCACATGTCTTCACCCCACCCCGAAGGCCTGGGCGCGCGCCTGGCGATGCAGGGCGCGCTGGCATCGGCGCAACTGGACGCGGCGGACATCGACTACATCAACTTGCACGGTACCGCCACGCCGAGCAACGACCTTGCGGAGACCCAGGCCGTCTCGGCAGTATTCGGCCCGCGCACGCCATGCAGTTCCACCAAGGGCTCGACCGGCCACGCGCTGGGCGCGGCAGGCGGCCTGGAAGCCGTGATCTGCGCGTTGGCCTTGCGCAACGGCTTGCTGCCGGGCGGGCTGAACACACGACAGGTTGACCCGCTCCTGCCGCTGGACTACCTGCTGGCAAACCGCGAGCAGCCGGTGCGCCGCGTCCTGTCGAATTCTTTCGGCTTCGGCGGCACCAACTGCAGCCTGATTTTCGGCCGCGCCGGCTGAGGGCCTACGATGACGCAGACTCCCAACGCGCCGGCGACTCCGCTCGAGGCCTATGTCGAAGGCATCGGCCTGTTGGGCCCGGGCCTTTCCAATTGGCCATTGGGCCGACAATGCCTCGAGGGCCGCGTGCCCTACGAGGCCGAGCGATGCGTGCTGCCCCTGCCCATGGCCCTGCCTTCGGCGGAGCGGCGCCGCGCAGGCGCCGTCGTCAAGGTTTCACTCGCGGTCGGCCGGGAAGCCGTGGAGGCTTCCGGCCTGGCGGTCAAGGAACTGCCGTCGGTGTTTTCGTCGTCCAGCGGCGACGCCGTCAACTGCCACGAAATCTGCAGTGCCCTGGCCTCCGGAGACCGCCTGATCTCGCCGACGCGATTTCACAATTCGGTGCACAACGCGTCCTCCGGCTACTGGAGCATCTCCAGCGGCGCCATGGCCAGTTCGTCGGTGCTGTGCGCCCGCGATGCCGGGTTTGCCGCAGGGCTGCTGGAGGCCATGACCCAGTGCGTGGTCGATCGAACCCCGGTGCTGCTGGTTGTCTACGACACGGAATACCCGCAGCCGTTGCACAGCAAGCGCCCGGTCCCCGACACGATGGGCGTGGCGATGGTCCTGTCGCCCCGGCGCAGCGCGCGCAGCCAGGCCCGCATTACCCTGGACGGCGCGAGCTACCTCACGGCGGCAACGGCCGACACGATGGAAGATCCGGCAATGGAGTCGCTGCGCCGGGCCATCCCCGCGGCGCGCGCGCTGCCGCTGCTGGAAAGCATCGCCAGAAGGCAAACGCGGTCCGTCGCCCTGGCCTACCTCGACCCGCTTCAATTCGCGGTGGGGGTGGCGCCTTGCTGAACGGTCCGCCCACGCTTGACCGCGACGCCATCGCGCGGCGCATTCCGCACCAAGGCAGCATGTGCCTGCTCGATGCCGTGCTCGCGTGGGACGAGGAACACATCCGCTGCCGTGCCGGCAGCCATCGCTCGCCCGACCACCCGCTGCGCGCGCACGGCCGGCTCGGCTCGGCCTGCGGCGTCGAATACGCGGCGCAGGCGATGGCCGTGCACGGCGCGCTGGTGGGCGAAAGCCGTGCGCCCGGCGATGCCACACCGGCGCCGCCGCGCGCTGGCTACCTGGCGGGCATGCGCAGCGTCACGCTCCACGTCGATCGGCTGGACACGGTGCAGGGCCCGCTGTCAGTGATCGCACGCCGCATCACGGGCGACGACAACACCGTGCTCTACAGCTTCAACGTGCAGGACGGCGAGCGGCCCCTGCTCAGCGGGCGCGCGATCGTCGTGCTCAACGCCGCCAGTGTGCCTGACGGCACGAAAAGGGCCACACCATGACAGTTCCTCCCAAACGCGCCCTCGTGACCGGCGGCAGCGGCGGCATCGGCTCGGCCATCTGCCGGCGGCTCGCGGCCGACGGCCTGCAAGTCATCGTCCACGCCAACAGTCGCCTGGCCGCCGCGCAGGTGCTGGCGCAGCAGATCAACTCCGACGGCGGCCGCGCGCAGGCAGTGGCGTTCGATGTCACGGATGCGGGCGCCACGTCGGCCGCGCTGCTGGCCCTGCTGGAACCGGGCCCGATCCAGGTAGTGGTCAATAACGCCGGCATCCACGACGACGCCGTGTTTCCTGGCATGCAACCGGCCCAGTGGCAGCGCGTGATCGACGTGTCGCTCAACGGTTTCTTCAACGTCACGCAGCCGCTGACTCTGCCCATGATCCGCACCCGATGGGGCCGCATCATCACCATCACGTCGGTTTCAGGAATCATGGGCAACCGTGGGCAGGTGAACTACTCTGCGGCGAAAGGTGCCTTGCACGCGGCCACTCGGTCGCTGTCCCTGGAAGTGGCCAGCCGGGGCATCACCGTCAACGCAGTGGCTCCGGGCATCATCGACACAGACATGGGCCAGGGCACCTTCAGCGCCGAGGACATTGCGCGCATGGTGCCGATGAAGCGCGCGGGCAAGGCCGGCGAAGTGGCCGATCTCGTGGGCTTCCTCGCCTCAGACAGCGCCGGCTACATCAGCGGTCAAGTCATCTCCATCAACGGCGCCATGGCGTAAGGGAACCCCGTATGAATGCTCCGCAACCCGTCGCCGTGGTGCACGCACCGCACCGGCCACTCACCGACTACTACCAAACCGAGCAGGACCGGCAGGCCTACCTGCGCAGGATCTTCGACGAGACGGCGCCCGACTATGACCGGATCGAGTCCATGCTGGCCTTCGGTACGGGTCCGAAGTACCGGCGCGATGCGCTCATCCGCGCCGGGCTGAGGCCCGGCATGAAGGTGCTGGACGTGGGCGTCGGCACCGGTCTGGTGGCAGCGCAGGCCTGCGTGCTCACCGGTGATCCCGCGCTGGTCACCGGCCTCGACCCGAGCCCGGGCATGATGGCGGCCGGCAAGCTGCCCAAGACCATGGCGATGGTGGAGGGCCGGGCCGAGTCGCTGCCCTTTCCAGACAATCATTTTGACTTCCTGAGCATGGGCTACGCCCTGCGCCACATCAGTGATCTGAGCGCGGCGTTCGCGGAGTTCGAGCGCGTCCTCAAGCCCGGCGGGCGCCTGTGCATCCTGGAGATCACGCAGGCGGAAACCGCCGCCGGCCGCTGGCTGCTCAAGACCTACATGCGCGGGGTGATCCCGATGCTGACCCGCTTCGTCTCCAGCCAGAAGAAAACCACCACGATGTGGCGCTACTACTGGGACACGATCGAAGCGTGCGTTCGACCGGAGCAGGTCATGGCGACGCTCAGCGCGACCGGGTTCGCGCAGGTCGAGCGCCACCGCGAACTCGGCATCTTTTCGGAATACCAGGCCGTCAAGGCCTCACGTGCCTAGCAGGCGCCTGGCCAGGAGCAACGGCAGACGCAGCAGGAAGCCGAAGAACAGCCGCGAGTGCATCCAGGTGAGGAGCAGGTTGTCGCGCAGGTAATTGAAGTGCGACACCCCGCCGTCTTCCGGACGGAAATACTTGACGCTCGCCGGCAGGTTCACCGGCTTGACGCCGCGCCAGCACATCCGCACCACTGCCTCCGGGTCGAAGTCGAACCGGCGCATCCAGCGCTGCCCCAGCATCACCTGTCGCAGCGGCTCGATCGGGTAGACGCGAAAACCGAACAGCGAATCGCCGATGCCCATCCACAGGGTTTCCAGGTCGGCCCAGCCGTTCGACACCTTGCGGCCGTTCACCCGCAGGCGCGGTGCGTCGGCCGCGAACACGGGCACCCCCAGCACCATCGCCGCCGGCTGCGCCGCGGACGCCGCCATGAACGACGGGATCAGCTCGGCCGGGTGCTGGCCATCCGAGTCCATGGTCAGCACATGCGTGAAGCCCTGCGCTGCGGCCAGGTCCAGCCCGTGCAGCACCGCCGCGCCCTTGCCGACATTGCGCGGCAGCACGACAACACGCAGGCCGGCGTCCCCGGCCGCCATCGCCTGCAGCGTTTCCACGCTGGCGTCGGTGCTGCCGTCGACAATGACCCATACGGGCGTCCACTGCTCGCGTGCGGCCATCACCGTTTCGCGCACCTTGGGGCCAGGGTTGTAGCTGGGAACCAGGACCAGGTGCGTGGTGGAGGCGGCGGGCGGAGAGTTTTGCATTGCCTTGCGGATACGAAAAAATCAGGCCCGCGGCCGTACGACCGGCAACTCCGGCAGCTGGGCATGCGCCAGCTCGGCCTGGAAGTACTGTTCGAGTTCCTCGACGAAGCGGGCCGAATGGGTGGGCGCGTCGAATCGCTTGCCAAGCCGCACGCGGTACGTGATGGGCATGCGCGGCGTCCACAGCAGCTGCCAGCCCTTGCCGAGAAAGCCCGAGTCGGTTTCGATGAACACGGTCTGCACCGGCACTCCGGCATTCTTCGCGATCAGGCCGCAGGTGCCCTGGAGATGGCCGATGGGGAACCGGGTGGTGCGCGTGCCTTCCGGGAACAGCAGCACATGGCTGCCCTGGCTCAGTTCGGCCATGGCCTGCTGCACCATGGCACGCAGCGGCGTGTTGCGAACGTAACCCGCGACGCGGGCCGCGGCCCCGAACACGATGTGGTTGACGATATCCGCCTTCATGATGCAGGTCGCATCCGGCAGCGCCGAAAGGACCATCAGCGCGTCGAGCAGCGAAGGATGGTTGGGCGCGATGACCATGGGCGGCGCATCGCGCAGCGTCTCCAGTTCCGACAGGTCGAAGTGGCAGGCACCCATCAGTGTCAGCATCTTCAGGTAGGCGCGGGTCGAGGCCGAAATCAGCCTGCGGCCCAGGCGCTTGCTCGCCACCCGCGGCAGCAGCAGCCCCAGCGGAAGCGCGGCCACCGAGATGGCGAAGCAGAATCCCCCCAGAAGCAAGAAGCCCAGGTGCAGACGGAGTGTTTCGTGCAGCGGCGCCCGTCGAAACCGCGCCTTGCGCAGCTCATCCGGCCGCGCCGGGGTCTCGCTTTCCACGAAGCTGGAGACGGGCTCTCTCAAGATGCGCTGGCCTCTACTTCACGGATGTTGGCCTTGCGCAGGCGCATCGCCTGCAGCGAGCGCTTGAAGTTCAGGGCCGATGCGATGTAGAAGATGGACTTGAGGATCCGCAGCGAGCCCCAGATGGGCGTCTTGCCGAAGATGTCTCCGGCCAGCATGGACAACAGCGCCTCCTTGACGCGGAGCACGTTGCTCGGGCCCATGAACATGTCGCGCATCGTCGGGTGGGTCACGCGGTAGATGAACCACGAAAACTCCTTCGGGCCGCGCCGCGCCCTGCGGTCGAAGCGCGCCAGCGCCGAGGCGGCCCGCGCCGGTCGGCGCAGGCAGGTGTCCACCGTTTCGGCGCCGTCCATGCCGTTTTGCATGGCCAGCATGACGCCCGAGGAGAACACCGGGTCGATGAAGGTGAAGGCGTCGCCGATGAGGAGGTAGTTCGGCCCGTGCGTGCGCAGGCACGAGTAGGAAAAATTCCCCGTCGCCTCCACCTCGGAGAGCAGCGTCGCCCCGACCAGCCGCTCGGCCAGCGCCGGGCACAGGGCGACGGTGTCCAGGAAAAAATCCTTGACCGGCTTGGTCCGGCTCTTCAGATAGTGCGGCCACACCACGGCGCCGACACTGGTGGCGCCGTCGGCCAGCGGAATCAGCCAGAACCAGCCATGGTCGAACCAGAAGATGGTGATGTTGCCCTCGTCACGTCCCGGGTGGCGAGCGGCGCCCTTGAAGTGAGCGTACAGGGCGCTACTGTTGTGCTTCGGGTTGCGGCGCTTGATGTCGAACTTCCTGCCCAGGAAGGTGTCGCGCCCCGATGCATCCACGACGAAACGCGCGTGCCATTGCTGGGACCGGCCGTCCTCATGCTGGGCATGGACCGTGGCGCCGGATTGGTCGGGCGCGAAGGCCACGTCGCGGACCCTGCAGCCTTCGATGACCTCGGCGCCCGCCCTGGCGGCGTTGCGGATCAGGATTTCATCGAACTCGGACCGGCGCACCTGGTACGAATACGGCATGGACTTGTCCCACGCGTCGCCGAATTCGAAGGTCTGGCTCTTGTTGGCGTGCCAGGGCGACACGAATTCCGCGCCCCATTTTTCGATGCCGATGGCCTTGACCTCCCCGGCCACCCCCAACTTTTCGAACAGGGCCAGGTTGGCGGGCAAAAGCGATTCGCCGATGTGGAAGCGCGGGTGGTGATCCTTCTCGAGGATGGTCACCTTGTGCCCCTGCCGTGCCAGCATCGTCCCCACGGTGGAGCCCGCCGGGCCCCCGCCAATGACGACGACATCGCATTCGCGGGTGGGTGCGTCAGCGGAGCGGTCCGGCAAGCTCTGCCCGGTCATGGAGGTCCTTCCTTCGGTGCTGCAAGCCGATCATTCTACGGTGACAATCGGTGCCCATGCCGATCGAAAACGAAATCGCGCTCGCACGGCCGGACCCGGCCGGAAGGCACACCCCCATGATGGCCCATCAAGCCCACAACCTGGTATTTATGAGAACTCTCTACGCCGCAGAGCCTCTCTGTCGCTGCGTTTGAGCTCGCGAGAGCCATCAAAGTCCGCCACACTGAAGTAGACGCCCCGGGTAAAATCGAACGCTTGCGGCCCGCATCGCCGGGCAGCCTCCAACGTTCATGCGCGATTCGCCTTTCGCTGACGCAGCTTCCGGGATTCTGTGCCGCACACCTTAAAAATTCATGCTGTCCCCCAACTTCCATCCCATGGTCAACGTGGCCGTCAAGGCCGGCGGCCCAATCGGCAACTTCACCGACGAATCCGATTTGCTCGAGCAGAAGGAATGCGTCGCCGGTGATCCGAAGGTCTACGACCGGTGGGTCGCGATCCTGCAGGCATGGCTATGAGGATCGGCCTGCCGCACCGCCAGCAGATCGCATCCTTCTGATGCAGCAGAAAGACAGACAGCTCCAGGCAGCACGACGGATCGTCGAGCACATCGCCGTGCGCCTGGGCGCCGACCTTGGGGTCAGGCTGTGGGACGCAAGCGTCATCCCGCTCGGGATTGGAGCGCGCAGCGACATTCTGATCGCGGTGAATACGCCCGATGTGTTCCGCCGGCTGCTGTTGGCGCCCCGCCTGATGACACTGTTCGAGCTTTACGCACGCGGTGCTATCGCGATCGAAGGCGGCACTCCGCTGGAGGCGGTGCGTCGCTGGGACCACATCAAGGCGGTGGGGCTGGGCAAGACGATCGACAAGTGGCTGGTACTTAAATCGCTGTGGCCGTTCCTGCGCGGCGGCGACCCGGGCGCGCAGGCGTCAACGCATGCATACGGCGGTGCGATCGCGCGCCGGCACGAGGCCGGACGCGACGACAGGGACCTGATCCAGTTTCACTACGACGTTTCGAACAGCTTCTACGCGCTCTTCCTCGATCCCGAAATGGTCTATTCACCGGCGTACTTCGCCCGGCAGGACATGAGCTTGGAAGAAGCGCAGGTCGCCAAGCTCGACCGGATCTGCCGGCGGCTGCGGTTGCAACCGGGCGAACACCTGCTGGACATCGGCTGCGGCTGGGGCGGCCTGGTCTGCCACGCGGCCCGGTATTACGGCGTCAGCGCGCTGGGAGTCACCCTGTCGCAGCAGCAATACGACTCTGCGCAGCAGAAGATTCGCTCACTGGGCCTGCACGACCGCGTCACCGTCGAACTGCGAGACTTCCGCTCGGTCACGCAACCGGATGCATTCGACGCAGTCGCGCAGATCGGCATGTTCGAGCATCTGGGCATCGACAACCACGATGGTTACTTCGCCCTGATCCACCGCATTCTCAAGCCCCGCGGCCGCTATCTCCACGACGCCATTACCCGCAGGCCGACCC
>JBDSWB010000047.1:0-18860 GCA_039926915.1 Ramlibacter sp. | reverse complement strand
AAACGCTTTCCATTCTCTGTCGTCTACCTGCATCGCGATGGGGAGGTCTTCGTTCTTGCAATCGCACCGGATGACAAGAAGCCAGGCTACTGGCGATCGCGGGTAGTCGAGGGATAACATGTCAATCGACACGGACCCACAACAGAGCTGCGGCTTCGCCGCTTATGTTGGTGGTCCGGTCATTTTTACGTTATCCCTCATGAGCCTTCTAACAAGCGCAGCGGTGACCTACGTGAACGTGAGCTACGCTGGATCAGCGCGGCGCGGCCAGTCTTGCACGCCCGACGGCGTCGTGTCGGGAAAAGTGACTCGTGTCGGTGCCACCGCGTCAATACTGGTTCTGGCGCTGTGCCTGCTTGGTGTCAGTGTTGCGCAGGCGCAGGACGATTCGTGGCTGGGCGAGCTGGGCAACTCGCGCGAGATTCTGGCGGACTTGAATGAGGAGGTGGTTCAAATACCGCTTCGCGGCGCGAGCGCAGAGGAGAAGAAATTCCCACTGACGGGCACCCTGTACCAACCGCCAGGTGCCGGCCCTTTCCCGCTCGTGATCCTGAATCACGGCAGCCCGACGAATGGGAAGGACCGTGACAAGATGGGCCGCTATCGACTCATCCCACAAACCAGAGAACTCGTGCGGCGCGGTTTCGCCGTTCTGGTGCCGATGCGTCGCGGCTATGGGGCGTCGCCCGGCGATTTTGTCGAAAATTCCGGCTCTTGTGAACGAGGTCCGGACTACGCCAAGGCGGGAAACGAAAGTGCCCGCGATGTGCTTTCGGCCGTGGACTACGCACGCACCCGCCGGTCGCTAGACGCTCAACGCATTGTGCTGATGGGGCAGTCTGCGGGCGGATTTGCATCGCTTGCAGCTGCCAGCCGCGTGCCGGCCGGGCTGGTGGCCGTTGTCAACCTGTCCGGAGGGCGGGGCGGAAATGGCAAGGATGGCATGCCATGCGCCCCCGAGGTCATGGCGCAAACTGTGGCCCGCTACGCCGCGACCATCAAGGCGCCGGTGTTGTGGCACTACGTGGAAAACGACAGGTATTTCGGGCCTGTCGCTTCGAAATCGTGGTTCGAAGCGTTCGAACGGGCCGGTGGAAAAGGTCGCTATGTTTTGCAGCCCTCCTATGGAGACGACGGGCACTTACTGTTCTACAAGGCGGAAGCCAGTGCAATTTGGTCGTCTGCCATGGACAATTTCTTTCGCGCAGTCGGTCTGCCGGACCTCGCGTTGCATTGACCGATCGAGTAGCTGGTGTGCCGTAACGTCAAATTCGTTCTCAGAAAGAGCGTCACTTTGCTTATGCCGGGATAGCATGTCGCTCGACACGGAAGCACAACTACAGGCGGCGACTTTGCTGCAAGGGTTGTGTTCCGGTCAGGTGCCACGTTAAACAGCATGCCAGCCACACAGTTTCACGCGCAGGTACAGGTGAGGTTGGCGTCGCCATCTGAACGCGCCCCGCTCTATCGCATGTTGGAGCTCTACCAGTACGAGTTGTCCGATATTTGGGACCAAGACCTGGATGAGACTGGCGAGTACGGATACGCACTGGATCGCTACTGGCAGGCGGCGGGAAATTACCCCTATGTCGCCCTTGCTGGTGGTCATTATGTTGGGCTCGCATTGGTGGATGATCGGGTGAAACTTCCCGAGGGGCAATTCTGGATGGATCAGTTCTTCGTCTTGAAGAAGTATCGGAGAGAGGGAATTGGCAATGAGCTTGCGCGGCGCGTCATTGCACAGCATCCGGGGCGATGGCAGATTGGACAGATGACGGAAAACACGGGCGCGCGGTTCTTCTGGCGTCAAGTGATTGAGAGAGTCACCCGCGGAGCTTTTGAGGAGCAGAAACTCACCTCGGGGTGGTGGCAAGGTTATGTGCAGACATTCACTTCAAAAGCGGAAAGTGCTGCATAACATGTCATATATGGACTCCCCTCCAACAACAAGGTTCTGATCACTTTTAGAGACGAAAGAGGCGAAGGAGACAATTTCGTGAGCTCAATCCATTCCATTCGACTCTACGCATGCGAAACGGAGACGAGCCAATGAGTACTGATACGGGTCGCTCTGCTTCATCTCCGGCCGCGCAGGTGCTGGTGAACTACTTTCGCGCAAAGGACGGTAATCGTCCGCACATATTGGAGCGAGTCTTCTCCGCCGATGCACAACTCGAGGTAAAGAACGCGTCGTCTTCAATTGTCTTTCCGGCCATGACGCGGGGCCGGGAGCAGATTGCCGACGTTCTCGTCCGGGACTTTGCGCGCACCTATGAGAACGTCTACTCTTTCTACCTCTCGGCGCCTCCCTCCGGGGAGGTCGAGCAGTTCAGCTGTTCCTGGCTTGTGGGTATGACAGAGAGGTCCAGTAACTCGGTGCGGGTCGGTTGCGGCAAGTATCAATGGTCGCTTGAGTACGAACCAGCTCCCTGTGCCACTTCGCTCTCAATTTACATCGAGGCCATGCAAGTCCTTGCCCCATCAGAACGGAATCGTGTCCTGGCCTGGCTTGAGGGGTTGTCATATCCGTGGTCAACTGGTGCTGATGCTCTGCGCTCCGCGCCGGCTATTGGGGAGTTGACGCCGGTGCTCGACTACCTCAACCACAATGTCGCGTAGCAGACCCGTCTACACGGACGCTCACGGGCGGCTTCGCCTCCGGCGCGCCCTTCCCGCCTGTTGAATTTCGCAAGGAGCTCGCATTGACCCCATCTGCATTCAGTCTCGCCGTCTACGGCATCTACCTCCTGGCAAATGGGGTGGGTTTGGCCATTGCACCCAGTGTGCTGCTCGCACTGCTCGGTCTGCCTCCTACCGAGGAGCCATGGATCCGCGTCCTTGGCCTCGTTGCCGGCGAAATCGGCTTTTATTTTCTGTTTGCGGCCCGCAAGGGCATCTCGAGCTTCTTCCCCGCCACTGTGTACGGGAGGGGAGCAGCTACGCTGGTGTTCCTGGCCTTGGTTGTATTCAAGCTTGGGCCCGTGCAGCTACTGCTCTTTGCTGCAGTTGATTTGCTCACTGCAATCTGGACTCACCTTGCTATCAAGCGCGAACGTACGGTCTAAACCTTCCCGCCACTTGCCTTTTATCGCGCTCTCACCGCGGCGAGAGGTGCCTGACCCCGTACTTCGCGTCATTTTGGGTTGGGACGCGCCGTGAATGGGGTCGCTATTTCCGTTGGGCGAGCGCCATCGCATTTGGCGAAATTCCCATGCGGATCGAGCTCACACAGTCAGCACCGCGAGGCCTGACCACTTCGTCAACACGGACGCCCAAGGTCGTCCGCCGCTGTGCGGTTTGGGCAAGAATCTGACTCGCGACGGCCAGCAGTACGGCAACGGCTATGCTTATGCCCCAACCCACATGAACCAGGGATCGTGATGTACAAATTGCACGGCTTCTCCCAATCCGGCAACACCTACAAGGTCGCGCTGCTGCTGGAGGCCCTCCGACAGCCCTGGCAGCCCGTGCTCGTGCCGTTCGAATCCTTCGCGGAAGGAATCACGCGCTCGCCGACCTGGCGGCAGGAGCACAACGACATGGGCGAGGTTCCCATCCTCGAGACAGGGGAGAGGAAATTGACCCAGTCAGGGGCGATCATGATTCACCTGTCCGACAAGCACGGCGCGTTCGGCGGGCAGTCCGACGACGAACGCCAGGAGGTGCTGCGATGGCTGTTCTTCGACAATCACAAGTTCACCAGTTATTTCGCGACCTATCGCTTCATGAAGTCATTCGGAGTCGCCGAGCCCGATCCGGCTGTGTCGAAATGGTTGCTCGGCCGGATGGACAACGCGTTCGGCATCGTGGAAAGGCACTTGACCGGCCGGGATTTCATGGTGGGGACCGGGCCCACCATCGCCGACATGTCCTTGTGTGGCTACCTTTACTTCCCGCCCGAAGAAAGCGGCTACGAGATTGGCGGGCGCTACCCTGCCATCGCAGCATGGCTGGAGCGGCTCAAGCTGCTGGATGGGTGGAAGCCGCCTTATGAGATGCTTCCCGGCGGGCAGGTCTCGCCGCGCTGGTGAAGTCCTACTCGACGCGCTCGACGGTCACGGGCTTGAAGCCCAGATCGGCCGTCTTGCCCTTCTTGCCGCGATGCAGCTTCGCGTTGTTGAGCGAGCGGATCTCCAGCGTCTCGTCGCGCTCCTTGCCGCCTCGGCCGATGCCCGATATCTTGACGCTGCGCGTGTACGCTGCGGCGCCGGCCAGCGTGTCCTTGGCATCCAGGTCGATCAGCATCAGGCCCCGGCCGCCGTGGGTCATCGGCTTGAGTTCCCCGATCTCGAAAGTGAGGATGCGCCCGGCGGTGGACGCACAAGCCACGTGGGTGGCGGGCAGGTACAGGCCGGCCGGCGCCACACCCGCGGGCGGCGGCACATGGGCCGGTGAAGGCCGGCACACCGCCTCGCACTCGCCGCAGCTGATGAAGGCCTTGCCAGCCTTCAGCCGCGACATCATGTTCTCCACCGTCGCCAGGAAGCCATAGCCGCCGGAGCTGGACAAGAGCAGCCATGCGGCAGGCGCACCGGCGAAGTAGTGCAGCAGATGGGTGCCGGTTTCCAGCTCGATGAGCGTCGTCACGGGCTGTCCGTCGCCCCGCGCACCGGGCAGCATCGACACCGGCACCGTGTAGACGCGCCCATTGCTGCCGAAGGCCAGCAGCGTATCCACCGTGCGGCATTCGAAGGCCCCGTACAGGCCGTCGCCGGCCTTGAAGGCGAAGCTTGCTGTTTCGTGGCCGTGGGCTTGCCGCGCGCGAACCCAGCCTTTTTGCGAGACGACCACCGTCACCGGCTCGTCGACCACTTTGATCTCGGCCACGGCTTTCTTCTCGGCCTGGATGATGGTGCGGCGGGCATCGGCGAATTGCTTCGCGTCCTGCTCGATTTCCTTGACCATCAGGCGGCGCAGCGCGGCCGGGCTGCCCAGGATCTCGTCCAGCTTTTTCTGTTCTTCGCGCAGTTCCTTCAGCTCCTGCCCGATCTTGATCGCTTCCAGTCGCGCCAGCTGGCGCAGGCGGATATCAAGGATGTCCTCAGCCTGCCGGTCGCTCAGCTTGAAGCGCGCGACGAGCGCCGCCTTGGGCTCGTCGCTCTTGCGGATGATAGCGATGACTTCGTCGATGTTCAGCAGCACCAGCTGCCGGCCTTCCAGGATGTGGATGCGATCCAGCACCTTGCCCAGGCGATGCTTCGAACGCTGCTCGATGGTGGCCTGGCGGAACTCGATCCACTCGGTCAACATCAGCCTCAGTGACTTCTGCACCGGCTTGCCGTCCAGCCCCACCATCGTCAGGTTGACCGGCGACGAAGTCTCCAGGCTGGTGTGGGCGAGCAAGGTCGTGATCAGTTCCTGCTGTTCGATGCGGCTGGTCTTCGGCTCGAACACGATGCGCACCGCCGCGTCCTTGCTCGATTCGTCGCGCACTGCGTCCAGCACTGCCAGCAAGGTCTGCTTGCTCTGAACCTGGTCCGGGCTGAGCGCCTTCTTGCCGGCCTTGACCTTGGGGTTGGTCAGCTCCTCGATCTCTTCCAGCACCTTTTGCGTGCTCACGCCCGGCGGCAGTTCCGTGACGACCAGTTGCCACTGCCCGCGCGCCAGCTCCTCGATCTTCCAGCGCGCCCGCACCTTCAGCGAGCCGCGACCGGTACGGTAGGCCTCCGCGATGTCGGTCGCAGGGCTGATGATCTGGCCGCCGCCCGGGTAGTCCGGGCCGGGCACGAGGGCAAACAGTTCCTCGTCCGTCAGCTTGGGCGTCTTGATCAGCGCCACGCAGGCATCGGCGATTTCGCGCAGGTTGTGGCTGGGGATTTCGGTGGCCAGGCCCACGGCGATGCCGCTCGCGCCATTGAGCAGGGTGAAGGGCAGGCGCGCCGACAGCTGCTTCGGCTCCTGCGTGCTGCCGTCGTAATTGGGGATGAAGGTGACCGTGCCCTCGTCGATCTCGTCGAGCAGCAATGTGGTGATGCGGGCCAGCCGCGCCTCGGTGTAGCGCATCGCCGCGGCGCCGTCGCCGTCGCGGCTGCCGAAGTTGCCGTGGCCATCGATCAGCGGGTAGCGCTGCGAAAAGTCCTGCGCCATTCGTACCAGTGCGTCATAGGCCGCCTGGTCGCCGTGCGGATGAAAGCGGCCCAGCACATCGCCCACTACGCGCGCGCTCTTCACCGGACGGGCCGCGGCCGCGCCGGTGTAGCCCAGGCCCATGCGCGCCATCGAATAGAGGATGCGGCGCTGTACCGGCTTCTGGCCGTCACACACATCGGGCAGCGCGCGGCCCTTCACCACGCTCAGCGCATATTCGAGGTAGGCACGTTGCGCGTAGGAAGCCAGGTCCAGCTCGGTGTCGTCCCCGTCGGTTGGGGTGAGCAGGTCATCTTGATTCATGTTGTTGCAGACGGAGGGGAAGGGTTTCCGGATTGACGCGCAGAGCGCTCGGCGAGATCCTGCGCGGACAGCACGCGAATGCGGCGGTGACGGCCGGCTTCGACGTCGGCGTCCATGCAGGTGCTCATGAAGTTCAGCATTTGCGTGACGGGTTCGTCGTTGATGGGCAGCGGCGCCAGCACGACGCGAAATCGCAGGAAGACACCCGGTACCGATCTCAGTTCCTCGCGCAGCCCGGCGACCAGCACGCGGCTGGCGATGTTACCCGACGCTTCATCCGGGGCGGAGCCCTCGGAGAAGATCGCGAAGCGGTGCATCGCAATACGCGAAGCCACTTCGCCCTGGCTCAACGCGCTGCGAATGCGAAGGCCGGCTTCCAGGGCGGCGGCCTCCGCAGTCCGCGCACCCATTTCGCTGGCAATCCGCTCCAGCGGATCGGCATGGACCAGCAGCAAAGACCCGGGGTGGCCATAGCGACGCATCAGACCGCGACCCACCTGGATGCGCTGCGTCAGCACTTTGGGCGTGGACAGCCCGGTCAACGGATCCAGAAGCTGTTCGGCGGCCTGGCGCCATCGGTTCTCGCCAAAGAGCCGGCTGCGCCAGACGTTGGAAAGGTAGACTGCCATCGACCAGAAAGCCAGCGCGCCGGCGAGCCATGCCTCGCGCGGTCGCCAAAACCCCTCGACGGCGGCGCAGCCCGCCACGGCCAGCAGCACGGCATCGCCGGCGATCAGCCAGAGCACCCAAGGCTTGCTCTGCGGCCACGCCCGTGCCACAAAAATCACCACGAACACCAGCCACGACGCGGCGCCCAAGGCAATCCATGGCAGCCTCGGCACCGCGAGCGCGAGCGCGGCGAGGGCGAACATGCCCAGCGCCACCCGGCGCGGCCAGGGCGCGAGCTGGCGCAATGAGCCAACGTGACTGGTGAGCTCACTCAAGTGCAGGGTTGCCAGGGCCAGCATCAACAGCAGGGCCGCGGCCAGCAGTGCTTCGGTACCGCCGGCGCCAAACACCAGCGTCGCGGCGACGCCCAGGGCGATCGCGCCCGCGTGCAGCAGCAGGCCGCGGTCGCCATACGCGTTGGCGATGAGCACGCTCAACAGCGCGAGCAGCAGCTGCGCGCCCGTGAAGGCGCCAGCCAGGAACCACGCACGCGCGGACTCGAAAGCAACTGTCATGGAGGGATTATTTCAGGAGGCCAACGTGTTCAAGCGGGAAGCGAAGAGGCGAAGTCAGGCAAGCAGGTCCTCGCCCGTGAGTGCGACGATGCGCCGTTCGGAGGGCGCCATCAGCTGCTCGTCCAGCCGCGCGGCCATCCGCTGCAGCACCTGCTTGGGCGGCATCTCGTTCACCGGGATGACCGCTAGCACGATGCGAAAGTGCAGGAACTCCGTGGGCGCCGCGGGCAGCGGCTCCTTGAGGCCCGAAACCAGGATGCGGCTGGCGGTGTTGGCCGAGCCTTCGGCGAGCGACATGCCTTCGGCCAGCACGCCGATGCGCGAATGCGACAGGCGGGCCGCGACATCGCCTTCACGCAACGCCCCGCGGATGCGGTTGGCGGCCGCCACCAGCGCCGACTCAGACAACTCCGGCCCGAACTCGCTGGCGAGCTTGTCCAGGTTCTCGATGTGCACGAGCAGCAGCACGCTGGGATGGCCGTAGCGCCGGATCAGGCTGCGCACCGCCTGCACCCGGTCATAGAAGATCATGGGTGTCGACAGCCCCGTGAGCGGGTCCACCGTGTTGCGTGCATCCACGCGCAGGCGCGTCTCGCCGAAGATCCGGTTGCGCCACGCGGTGGCCAGGAACACCGTCGCGGCCCATGCGGTCAACAGCGCCGCCAGCGGCAGGGCCGGATCGGGCTCGGCATCCAGCGAGCGCCAGCCCAGCCAGGCAGCGGCCGCAGCCAATGACAGTTCCCCCGGCAGGACCCAGCCGACCCACGGTTGGCTCTGGGGCCAGGCCCGCAGCATGACGACCCCCCTTACCGCGAGCCAGGCGGCCACGCCCGGCAGCAGCAAGTGCCATCCCCCCAGCACTTCGGCGACGGCCAGCACCGGCAGCGCGACCAGGCTGATGCCCACCAGCCAGCGGCGCGGCTTCAGGATCGCGCCGACGTGGCTGACCAGGTCGCTCAATTGGAAGCCGCTGAGCGCCAGCACCGCCAGCATCGCCGCCTCCGCCAGGAAAGGGTGCCCGCCCACCAGAGTCTGCACCGCCAGCACACCGGTCATGGTGGCCACCGCATGCAGCAGCAGAGCCCGTTCGCGGTAGGCCCCGGCGATGACAACGCTGAGACAGACGACCAGCACCTGTGCGCCGGCGAAGGCGCCCAGTGCCACCAGCTCGTCGGACTCGGTGGGCAGGTACGTCATGCAGCGCGCCTTCGTGCGGGCTGGCGGGGTACTGCACGGTGCGAACCGGCAGCGTCAGTCACGTTCGATCTTGAAGACGCCGTACGTCGTGACTGCCACGGGCGTCGCCGCAAGCGGGTAGTTCGACTGCGTGGAAGGCCCCGATGCCCGCGACGGCTGGGAGGGCGTCGAGGGCAGGTTGCCCCGGTTCACGGCGCCGCCCAACGGGGGCGCCTGGGAGAGCAGCGCCGCGGATGGCTTGCCTTGCAACTCCATGCGCACGCGCGCGGGAATCATCGACGGCGCTGTCATCGACGGCGGCTTCAGCATCGAATGAAGCTGCATCACCGTCTTGACGTAGTTCTGCGTCTCACGGTAGTTGGGTACCTTGTTGCCGGCGCGCTGCACGGCGCCTTCGCCCGCGTTGTAAGCCGCCAATGCCAGTTCCAGGCGGCCGGGGAACAGGTCCAGCAGGTAGCGCAAGTAGCGCGTGCCGGCGCGGATGTTGGTGCGCGGGTCGGCGAGCTTCTTGTCGACGGCCGTCTTCGGGTCGCTGCTCACGCCATAGCGCTCGGCGGTGGCCGGCATCACCTGCATCAGCCCGACGGCGCCCTTTGGCGAGACGGCGCGCGCATCGAATCCGGATTCGGTGGCGATCAGCGCCTGCAACAGTTCGTAGTCAATTCCCTGGGCTCTGGATGCTTCGCGCATGTGGTGCTTGACTTGCTTGTAGCTGGGCGAGACCTCGAAGAACGCGATGAGCTTGGAGGCCGCCGTGGGCACCGACACGGCACGCGGCGTGCCGACGCCGGACGCGGTGTCGAAGCTCTCGCCGCCGCGGAAGAACAGCTCGTAGCGCTCGTCCATCTTCTCGGCGGCGAAATGGGCGACGCCCTTTTCGTCCACGAAGCCCCACACCTCGGCGTGGGCAGCCGGCGCCAGCGCGAGCGCGAGCAGCGCGCCGCCTGCCCAGATCTTGAGGCGGCCGGAGATCATGCGTGCATCTCCAGCCCCTGGCCGCGCCGCAACTTGAACTCCGTCTCCAGCATCGACATGACGATCAGGGAATCGAAGCCGCCTTCCACCCGAACGGCCTCGCGCAGCAGCCCTTCAACCTGGAAACCCTCGCGGTCGTACAGGCCCTTGGCGCGTGTGTTGTTGCTTTTCACGTCAAGCCACAAGCGGTGCGCATCCAGGTCGTCGAAGGCCACTTTCTTGGTCACGCGCAACGCGGCGCGACCGAAGCCCTTGCCCTTGTCCCGCACCACCATGCGCTTGAGTTCCAGCGACTGGTGCCGGCTGCGGCAGCCGATCAGGATCATGAATCCCACCGCGTCCAGCCCCGCGCCGCCTTCGATGATGAAGTGGCGGAAGTCCGGGAAGCGGATCGCCGCTTCATGCTGCGTGCGCTCCCACGGCGTGATGTACGGCAGGTTGACGTCGTCGTGTTCGATCGACAGCACGAACTCCAGGTCACTTTGCATGGTCGGGCGCAGGCGAACGCGCGCCGGCGCGTAGTCCGGCGGGAAGTCGGTCAGGTTGGCGGCGGTCATCAGCGCGCCTTTCTCGGCCGCGGGGCCGGCTGCTCGATCGTCAGGTCCTGCACCGGCACCCGGTGCGCGGCGGCGCTGCGCGCAAGCGACTGCGCGAGCTGCGGCGCGTCGCAGTCGAATGCCCAGCAATGCAGGACGACTTCACGCCGGGCGTTGTAGAACGAAATGGCGGTCATGAGGGCAATACAGTCCATGCGGTTCAAGCGCGACGAGACCTCTTCATAGGCCGGCGCCTTCAACGACAGTTCCAGTTGCAGGTTGGGCTGCGAACTCGCGATCTTGAAGATCGCCAGCAAGACGTGCGGCCCGCTCCCATTGCGCTGCCGGATGCGCACGGACTCCAGCTCGCTCCAGGCCACCGGCCCCACTGCGAAGTGGTTGATGCCCTCGGCGCCGACTGCCAGCACGGCGCCGTTTCGAAGCCGTCCGATCGCCGCGGCCATCCAGACACCCACGAAATAAAGCCCGGCGAAGGCGAACACCAGCCAGAACAGGCCGTTCTCCCAATCCTGGTCGTACAGTTCGGCGAACCAGAATTCCCCGGCCGCCAGCCAGGTACCCGCCAACAGGAACACCAGTGCCACAGCGAGGCTCCAGGCCACCACGGACGGCTTGAAGCCCACCCGCCACGCGTCCTCTTTGGCGGACACCGCGGAACCGGCTTCGCCGAAGGTGCTTCGGGGGTGATTCATATGTCGATTTCCACGGCGTCGCCGTGCAGTTCCATCAGTTCGCGGCGGGCGGCAGCTTCGCCCTTGCCCATGAGTTTGGTGATGAGGCTCTCCGTCTGCAGAAAATCCAGCTTGCCCAGGTGCACAGGCAGCAAGCGGCGTGTGTCCGGATTGAGTGTGGTCTCCCACAATTGTTCCGCGCTCATTTCGCCCAGTCCCTTGAAGCGGCTGATGTTCCAGGCCCCTTCGCGCACCCCTTCCTTGCGCAGTTTGTCCAAGATAGCGGTCAATTCGCCCTCGTCAAGTGCATAAGTCTTGGAAGCGACCTTTTTTCCGCGGGCAGGCGCGTCCACCCGAAACAGCGGCGGCTTGGCCACGAACACATTGCCCGCGTCGATGAGCTTGGGGAAATGGCGGAAGAACAAGGTGAGCAGCAGCACCTGGATGTGCGATCCGTCCACGTCCGCGTCGGACAGGATGCAAATCTTGCCGTACCGCAGGCCCGACAGGTCAGGGGTGTCGTCCGGGCCGTGCGGATCGACACCGATGGCCACGGCAATGTCGTGGATCTCGGTGTTGGCAAACAGGCGATCCCGCTCGACCTCCCAGGTGTTCAGAACTTTGCCGCGCAGCGGGAGGATAGCCTGGCATTCCTTGTCGCGGCCCATCTTGGCGCTGCCTCCGGCCGAATCGCCTTCGACCAGGAAGACCTCGTTGTGGCTCAGGTCGCGGCTTTCGCAGTCAGTGAGCTTGCCGGGCAGCACGGCCACGCCGGAGCCTTTGCGCTTTTCCACTTTCTGCCCGGCCTTCTGCCGGGTCTGCGCCGCTTTGATCGCGAGCTCCGCGAGCTTACGGCCGTATTCGACATGCTGGTTCAGCCACAGCTCGAGCGCCGGGCGTACGAAGCTGGACACCAGTCGCACCGCGTCGCGCGAATTGAGCCTTTCCTTGATCTGGCCCTGGAACTGCGGATCCAGCACCTTGGCCGACAGCACATAGGAAGCGCGGGCGAACACGTCTTCGGGCAGCAGCTTCACGCCCTTGGGCAGCAGCGAGTGCAGGTCGACGAAGCTCTTCACTGCATTGAAGATGCCATCGCGCAGGCCGGACTCATGCGTGCCACCGGCATTGGTGGGGATCAGGTTGACGTAGCTTTCGCGAACCGGCTGACCGTCCTCGGTGAAGGCCACGCACCATTGCGCGCCCTCGCCCTCGGCGAAGTTGTCGTTGTTCTGGGCATGGCCCTCGCCTTCGAACAGCGGAATCACCGGGTCGCCGGTCAACGTCTGCATCAGGTAGTCGCGCAAGCCGCCCTTGTACTGCCAGCTCTGCGTGTCCCGGGTCTTTTCATTCACCAGGGACACCGTGACGCCCGGCATCAGAACCGCCTTGCTTCGCAGCAGGTGGGCCAGTTCGGCCATCGGCATCTGGGCGGACTCGAAATACTTCGCATCGGGCCAGACGCGGATGGTGCTGCCCTGGCGCCGGTCCCCCTCGGCGGCCTTGCGCAGTTGAAGCGGCTCGACCACGTCGCCGGCAGCGAACACCATCCGGGCCACCTGCCCCTCTCGATGGGTCGTCACCTCCAGCCGCTTGGCCAGCGCATTGGTCACCGAGACGCCGACGCCATGCAGGCCGCCCGAAAAACTGTACGCGCCGCCCTTGCCCTTGTCGAACTTGCCACCCGCGTGCAGCCGCGTGAAGACCAGCTCGATCACCGGCGCTTGCTCTTCCGGGTGCATGCCGAAGGGGATGCCGCGTCCGTCGTCCTCGACACTGATCGAGCCGTCGGCATGCATCGTGGTCTTGATTCGCTTGCCGTGTCCGGCCAGGGCCTCGTCCGCGGCGTTGTCCAGCACTTCCTGGATGACGTGCAGCGGGTTATCGGTGCGCGTGTACATCCCTGGCCGCTGCTTGACGGGCTCCAGGCCCTTGAGCACGCGGATTGAACCTTCGGAATATTCGGCGGGGAGTTTGGTGGCCATGGGAGGGGGATTGTAGTCCGGGCGGCTCCGATCACTGGATGGGCATACAGACATTGGTGGAGCTCGGTACTCGCCAGCGAATTCAAACGCGCGCGAGTTGCTCGCGGGATCAGGCCGACGGGGCACTCTGCGCAGCGAATGTCCTCCGGCGCCGGGAGGGCGCCTCCTCCTTGATTTCGCCGCGCAGAGCGCCCCATCGACCCGATCCATCCAACAGTGGTGGTGTGCAGGCGCCGGCCGGCTACATCTCTTTGCAGGCCGTGGATGCTGGGTAGCCGCTACAGCGAAATCAAGGAGGAGGCGGCCCTCCCGGCCGCCGGGGGACATTCGCTGTAGCGGCTACCCGGCGTCCACGGCCCTACCCGATCGAAACCAGTTAATGCTCGGCCCGCATCAATGGACCTCGAAACTTTCAACGCCGCATTCAGCCTTCGGCAAGCACCGGCTCTGACCTTTCGCTAGAGTGGGCGGATGCGAGCCACTGCCCCCCAGAAACTCTCCATGGCGCAGGTGCTGATCTGCGGCGCTGCGGTCGTCACCCTGTCCATGGGCATCCGCCACGGCTTCGGATTGTGGCTGCAGCCGATCACGCAGGCCCAGAACTGGACGCGAGAGACCTTCTCGTTTGCCCTGGCCATCCAGAACCTCTCCTGGGGCATCTTCGGCATTTTCGCGGGCATGGTGGCCGACCGCTTCGGCGCATTCCGGGTGCTGATCGGCGGCAGCGTGCTGTACGGGCTGGGACTGGCCGGGATGGCGCTGGCGACCAACCCGTTCGTCTTCACGTTGACCGCGGGCGTTCTGCTGGGCGCGGCGCAGGCCGGTACCACCTACGCTGTCGTGTACGGCATCATCGGCCGGCAGATCGATCCGTCCCGGCGCTCCTGGGCCATGGGTGTCGCGGCCGCCGCCGGCTCGTTCGGCCAGTTCCTGATGGTGCCTGTGGAAGGCTTCCTGATTTCAGGCTTCGGCTGGCAGCAGGCGTTGCTGGCGCTGAGCCTGTTCGTGCTGCTGATCGCGCCGCTGGCCTTCTTCCTGCGCGAGCCGGGGTTTGCCGGCGGCGCGGCGCCGCACCGTGACCAATCCATCGTGCAGGCGCTGCGAGAAGCCTTCAAGTACCCGAGCTTCCAGCTGCTGATGGCTGGCTACTTCGTGTGCGGCTTCCAGGTCGTCTTCATCGGCGTTCACATGCCCAGCTACCTGAAGGACAAGGGCCTGTCGCCACAGGTGGCCAGTTATGCGCTGGCGCTGATTGGCCTCTTCAACGTGTTCGGCACCTACATCGCGGGCAGCCTGGGCCAGAGGCTGGCCAGGCGCAAGATCCTGGCGGCCATTTACCTTGGGCGCGCCGCCGCCATCGCGGTGTTCCTATGGGTGCCCATTTCGCCCCTGTCGGTCTACATCTTCGCCAGCGTGATGGGCTTGCTGTGGCTGTCGACCGTGCCACCCACCAATGCCACCGTGGCGCAAATCTTCGGTGTCGCCCACCTGTCGATGCTGGGCGGCTTCGTCTTCTTCAGCCACCAGATCGGCTCGTTCCTGGGTGTCTGGCTGGGCGGCGTGCTCTACGATCGTACGGGAAGCTACGACATCGTCTGGTACATCTCCATCGCCCTGGGCATCTTCGCCGCGTTGGTGAACCTGCCGATTCGCGAAGCGCCGATCGTGCGCATCCCGCACCCGCAGGCGGCATGACATGAACATGCGCGCGCGCAAGCTGCTGGCCTACGGCGCTGCCGTGGCGGTGCTGCTGGCCGTGTTTGCCCTGTACACGCGGCCTCTCATTCTGGTCACACTCGCCGACCAGATCTGGGCCTGCTTCAACTGACATGAAATCATTCATCATCACCGGTGCCTCCGACGGCATCGGCGCCGAAATGGGCCGGCAGCTGGCCAGGACCCATGGCGCGCAGGCCGCCCTCGTGCTGGCCGCGCGCAACCAGGCCAAACTGGACGACGTGGCCGCGCAGTGCCAAGCCCTGGGCGCGCAATGCCTGGCCATCGCGACCAACGTGTCGGTCGAAGCGCAATGCCGCTCCCTGGTTGACCAAGCGGCCGCCCGATTCGGCCGCATCGACGCGCTGATCAACAACGCCGGCGTTTCGGCCCAGGCACTCTTCAGCGACGTCAAGGCCGAAGACCTGCACTGGTACGAGGACCTGATGAAGGTCAACCTGTGGGGCGCCGTCTGGTGCACCCACGCCGCCCTGCCCTACCTGAAAACCAGCCACGGCCACATCGTGGCCGTGGCGTCGCTGGCCGGCCTGGTCGGCGTGCCCGGCCGGACCGCCTACAGCGCGACCAAATTCGCTTTAACCGGCTTCTTCGAGGCACTGCGCACCGAACTCAAGAGTTCCGGCGTGAGCGTCACCACGGCCTTCCCCGGCGTCGTGGCCACCCTCACGCGCCACCGGGGCTACAACGCCAGGGGCGAGCCCGCCGGCGCCAGTGGCCTGAAGGAAGACGACGCGATGAGCGTGAAAGAGTGCGCGCGGCTCATCCTGGACGGCATGAGTTCGCGCGAGCGCGAAGTGGTCATGACGGCCAGGGGCAAGCTCGGCCGTTTCATGAAGCTGTTGGCACCCGGCATGGTCGAGGACATGGCGCTGGCGGCGCTCAAGGACGAGGTCAAGCCGCATTGATGCACGGAACCGACTCTGCCTCCGCCTGGGTCCAACGCTGGTCCCACCTGGTTCCCGCCAGGGGCCCGGTGCTCGACGTCGCTTGCGGACATGGCAGGCACATGCGCTGGTTCGCCGGCCGGGGCCATCCAGTCGTCGGAGTCGACCGGGCCCAGGAAGCAATCTATTCAGTGGCGGCGCTGGGCGAAGCAGTTGCCGCGGACATCGAAAACGGCCCCTGGCCCTTCGCGGGACGCACCTTCGCCGGCGTGGTTGTCTCCAATTACCTGTGGCGCCCCCTGTTTCCGGCGATCCTGCAAAGTGTCGCGACGGGCGGCGTGCTGATCTATGAAACCTTCGGGGCAGGCAACGAGACGGTGGGTAAACCGTCGCGTCCCGACTTCCTGCTGCGGCCGGGCGAGTTGCTGGCCGTGTGCGCCGGCCTGCGGGTGGTTTCCTACGAAGATGGTTTTGAAATGGCGCCCGCCCGCTTCGTCCAGCGCATCGCCGCTGTCCGCGAGGCGCCGGGGCCTTTGACAGCGCGTTACCCTGTCTAGTTAGAATCGCTCTTTCCCCGAGAAATCCGGACATGACACCGATTACAGGCAGCATCGTTGCGTTGGCGACACCGATGCACGATGACGGCAGCGTCGACTACCCCGCGCTTCGCAAGCTGATTGACTGGCACATCGCCGAAGGCACCGACTGCATCGGCGTGGTCGGCACTACCGGCGAGTCACCCACTGTGAGCGTCGAAGAACACCAGGAGATCATCCGCGTTTCGGTCGAGCAGGCCGCGAAGCGCGTTCCCATCATGGCCGGCTGCGGCGCCAACTCCACCGCCGAGGCCATCGAGCTGGCGAAGTACGCGAAGAAGATCGGTGCTGACTGCCAGTTGCAGGTTGTGCCCTACTACAACAAGCCGACGCAGGAAGGCCAGTACCAGCACTTCAAGGCAATCGCCGAAGCGGTCGGCGACCTTCCCACGATTCTCTACAACGTGCCCGGCCGCACCGTTGCGGACATGCTGCACGACACCGTGCTGCGCCTGGCGCAGGTGCCAGGCATCGTCGGCATCAAGGAAGCCACCGGCAACATCGAACGCGCGCAGTGGCTGATCCGTGACCTGCCCAGGGGTTTTGCGGTGTATTCAGGCGATGACCCGTCGGCGGTGGCGCTGATGCTGTGCGGAGGCCAGGGCAACGTCAGCGTCACGGCCAACATCGCGCCGCGCCTGATGCACGAGCTGTGCGTGGCGGCGGTGGCCGGCGACACGAAGCGCGCGATGGAAATCCAGCGCAAGTTGATGCCGCTGCACAAGCAGCTGTTTGTCGAGGCCAACCCGATTCCATTGAAATGGGCGATGGCGCGCATGGGCCTTTGCGGCGGGACATTGCGTCTGCCGATGACGCCCCTGTCGGCCGCCAACGAGCCGGTGGTCGAAGCGGCGCTTCGCGCCAGCGGCCTGCTTTGATTGTTCTAGCTATCTATCCTGAGGGGATGACGTAATGCGATTTGCAAAACTCGGCGTACTGGCGATGTGCGCCGCGCTTTCGGCCTGTTCCGTGCTCGAGGGCGAGAAGATCGACTACAAGAGCTCGGGCCGCGGCACTTCGCTGGAAGTGCCGCCCGACCTGACCCAGCTCTCGCGCGATTCGCGCTATATCGTTCCCGGCGGACCGGTGACGGCCAGCAGCTTCCAGGTCGGCCAGGCCGCGCCCAACATGCCTACCGCCGCGAATACCGTGGGCGACGTGCGCGTCGAGCGTGCCGGCACGCAGCGCTGGCTGGTGGTGAATCGGTCGGCGGAAGAATTGTGGAACCCGGTGCGCGAGTTCTGGCAGGAAAGCGGTTTCCTGCTGGCGCAGGACCAGGCGAACCTGGGCATCATGGAAACCGACTGGGCCGAGAACCGCGCCAAGATCCCGCAGGACTTCATCCGCAACACGTTGGGCAAGCTGATCGACTCTGTCTATTCCACCTCCGAGCGCGACCGTTTCCGCACCCGCCTGGAGCGCACGCCCAACGGCGGCACCGAGATCTACATCAGCCACCGGGGAATGATCGAGGTCTACAACACCGAGCGCAAAGACCAGACCGTCTGGCAGCCGCGCCCGACGGACCCGGAGCTCGAGGCCGAGTTTCTGCGTCGCCTGATGGTCAAGCTGGGTGTGCCGCCCGAGCAGTCGAAGGCGATCGTCGCCGCCGGTGCCACCAAGCTGACGTCACGCGTGGCGACGGTGGGCACCACACCGGTCGTGCAGATCGATGAAGGGTTCGACCGCGCCTGGCGCCGGGTGGGACTGACGCTGGACCGCACCGGCTTCACCGTGGAAGACCGCGACCGCACGCAAGGCACGTACTTCGTACGCTACGTCGAACCGAGCGCCGACAAGAAAGAGTCGGGCTTCTTCGCCAAGATCTTCAGCGGCCCGGAAAAGACGGTGGCGCCGCTAAAGTACCGCATCAACCTGAAGAGCCAGGGCGAGTCGACCACGGTGTCCGTGCTGAATGCGGCTGGCGCGCCGGAATCGTCGTTGAACGCCCAGCGGATCGTGCAGGTCATCGCTGACGACTTGAAGTAAGGTGAAGCCTTCGGCAGAAGAGAACAAGGGACTTTCGGCGCAAGCCCCTTGAACCTGTCATCGGGAAAACATGCTGCGTTTCAAGAGCCTGGGCAGCGGCAGTTCCGGCAACGCCACCGTCGTCCAGGCGCGCAGCGAATCCTTGCTGACCCACCTGCTGGTGGATTGCGGGCTCGGCATCCGCCAGCTGGACGCCAGGCTGGGCCAGGCCGGCATGCTGGCCGAGCAGATTGACGCGATTTTCGTCACCCACGAGCACGCTGACCACATCGGCTGCGCGCGCCAATTGGCCCTTCGCGAGCGCATACCGGTGTGGATGAGCCGCGGCACCTACGCGGCGCTGGGCGAACCGGACTTCGACGGGTTGCTGCGCATCGCATGCGACGCTGTCGGCATCGACCTGGGCGCATTGCATGCACTGCCCTTCACCGTGCCACACGATGCGCGCGAGCCACTGCAACTGACCTGCACCGACGGCGCTGTGCGCCTGGGCGTGCTGACGGACCTGGGCCACGCCAGCAGCCATGTGCTGGAACATCTCGCAGGCTGCGCGTCCGTGGTGCTGGAATGCAACCATGACCCGGACCTGCTGGCCGCGTCCAGCTACCCGCCTTTCCTGAAGCGGCGTGTGGGCGGCGCCCACGGCCACCTGGCCAACAGCGCGGCCGCGGCCATTGCGGTGGCCATCCAGCCTC
>JBDSWB010000046.1:0-5704 GCA_039926915.1 Ramlibacter sp. | reverse complement strand
CTGCGGCTTGGCGCGCCATCCCCATCATCGCGGACGACTACGTCGACCCGGAATTCGGCACCGGCGTGGTGAAGGTCACGCCCGCCCACGACGCCAACGACTACGCCGTCGGCCAGCGGCACCAGCTCCCGATGATCGGCGTGCTGACACTCGACGCGAAGATCAACGAGAACGCGCCGGCGAAGTACCAGGGGCTGGACCGCTTCGTCGCCCGCGAGCAGGTGGTGGCCGACCTCGAAGCACAAGGCCTGCTGGTTGAGACGAAGAACCACAAGCTCACCGTTCCGCGCTGCGAGCGCACGGGGCAGGTCATCGAGCCCATGCTGACCGACCAATGGTTCGTGGCCATGAGCCAAGTCAGCGACAAGGACCCAAGCAGCAAGTCGATCGCACAGAAAGCGATCGATGCGGTGGAATCGGGCGCCGTCACGTTCGTTCCGGAAAACTGGGTCAACACCTACAACCAGTGGATGAACAACATCCAGGACTGGTGCATTTCCCGCCAGCTGTGGTGGGGCCACCAGATCCCGGCCTGGTATGACGAGGACGGCAAGGTCTACGTCGCCCGAAGCGAAGCGCAGGCCCAAGCCCAGGCGCCAGGCAAGACGTTGCGGCGCGACGAAGATGTGCTCGACACCTGGTACTCGTCCGCGCTCGTGCCTTTCTCCACGATGGGCTGGCCGGCTCAGACGAAGGACATGACCCTGTACCTGCCTTCGTCGGTGCTCGTGACCGGCTACGACATCATCTTCTTCTGGGTGGCCCGGATGATCATGATGACAACGCACTTCACCGGCCGGGTGCCCTTCCGCCACGTGTACATTCACGGCCTCGTGCGCGACTCGCACGGCAAGAAGATGAGCAAGTCCGAAGGCAACGTGCTCGATCCGGTGGACCTGATCGACGGCATCGCCCTGGCGCCGCTCCTGGACAAGCGGACCACCGGGTTGCGCCGGCCCGAGACCGCACCCGCGGTCCGCAGGAACACGGAGAAGGAATTTCCGGAGGGAATCCCCGCTTTCGGTGCGGATGCGCTGCGGTTCACATTCGCGTCGCTCGCTTCGCTGGGCCGCAACATCAACTTCGACGCCAAGCGCTGCGAGGGCTACCGGAACTTCTGCAACAAGCTCTGGAACGCCACCCGCTTCGTCCTGATGAACTGCGAGGGCCATGACCTGGCCGAAGAGAACACCTCCCTCACGCAGGCCGATCGCTGGATCGTTTCGATGCTGCAGCGCGCGGAAGCGGATGTGGCGAAGGGATTCGCGGAATACCGGCTCGACAACGTCGCCAACACGGTGTACCAGTTCGTGTGGGACGAGTTCTGCGACTGGTACCTGGAAATCGCCAAGGTGCAGATCCAGACCGGCGACGCCGCGCAGCAGCGCGGCACTCGCCGCACGCTGATCCGCGTGCTGGAAGCCATCCTGCGCCTTGCCCATCCCGTCATCCCCTTCATCACGGAGGAGTTGTGGCAGACGGTGGCGCCGGTGGCCGGCAAGCTGGGCGACTCGATCAGTGTCGCGCCCTATCCCGCCACCAACAGCGCAGCCATCGACCCGGCCGCGGAAGCCCATGTCGCGCGCCTCAAGGCGGTGGTGGATGCCTGCCGCAATCTGCGTGGCGAGATGAACGTGTCGCCGGGCGCGCGGCTTCCGGCCTATGTGCTGGGCGATGCGGATTTCATCCGGGACGCCGCGCCGGTGCTGCAGGCGCTGGGCAAGCTGAGCGAAGTGAAAGTGTTCGACGACGAGGCCGCTTGGGCCGCTGCCGCGCAGGCTGCACCGGTGGCGATGGTGGGCGACGCCCGGCTGTGCCTTTTCATGGAGATCGACGTCGGCGCCGAGAAGGCCCGGCTGGCCAAAGAGGCCGCGCGCATCAAAGGCGAACTGGGCAAGGCCGAGGCCAAGCTTGGCAACGAGGCTTTCGTTGCCAAGGCGCCGCCCGCCGTTATCGACCAGGAGCGCAAACGCATCGCGGACTACACGGCGACGCTCGCCAAGCTGCGGGGCCAGCTGGGCCGGCTGGGCTGATCAGCGGATGATGAACTGGGGCAGCTCCCGCCCCGGGCCGCCGCCTTCCGTCAGGTCGAGATCCATCGGTGCGCTCGACAAGACGTCCGAACCGCCGGTGCGCGTCGTCGACGTCAGCGTTTCGTGAATTCGATGTGCCACGTACCAGCTGGCGCGCAGCCGTGCTTCGCGCGTGTGGGAGCCCAGGCGTGGCGTGAGGAACAGGTTGTCCATCTCGTGCAAGGGGGTGCCTTTCGAGGCGAAGCCCGATTCGGCGCCGTCCAGCATGCAGGCCTCGATGCGGCCGTCGACGAGGGCCGATGCGAGCGCCTGCGGATCGAACAGGTGGGACCGGCTAATGCCCACCCAGAGCTGGCCATGCTTGCAGTGCGCCAGCAACTTGTCATTGATAAACCCCTGGTAGCGCGAGGCGTACATCACCTGAACAGAAATGGCATCGGCGTGCGACATCATTTCAGGCAGGCTCACCGGTTGCACGTGCAGCCGGTTCCAAATGGGCGCGGTGTGGTGGACAGCCGGGTCGTAGCCAATGAGCTTGGCCCCGAGTGCATGCAGCATCAACGAGAGCGTGTGCGCGGTCGGTGCGAGGCCAAAGATGCCGACCACGCTGCCGTTGAGCTCGCGTCCGATCTTGGCGTCCGCATGCCGGTCACCGCTAAGGGAGGCGCCGATCCCGCGGCGCAGCAGCAGCAGAAGGGCCGCCAGAAGGTATTCCGCATTGGAGCGCACATTGGCGGTGGTGGCCTGAATCACGCGGACCTTGCGCTCCCGGCAAGTTTCCAGGTCGGTGTTGTCGGTGCCGACATGCATGCGGGCAACGGCCTTGAGCAGCGGCGCGAAGTCCAGAAACTCGCTCGTCACCACGAGTTTGCGTGGAAGCAACACGGCCTGGGCCTTGTACACCGCCTTGCGAAGGGCGCTCGGGTCGGTGGCCAATTCCGGACGGCATTCCACGGCGTGTCGCGCCTCCAGCCAAGCCTGCGCTTCCGGGATCAATTGATCGAGAAGTAAGATCTCCACCCGGATGCGTCCTTGTCTTACACGAGGCCCCTGGGGATTGGCCTGATAGTAGGAGCCAAACCCTTTGGAAAAACTGGGGCAAACTTTATCGGTAAATGATTTGGCAGTCGATGAAAAAAATCACACAAATTAACAAAGCGGTTTTTCCGGTGGCTGGCCTGGGTACCCGATTTCTGCCGGCGACGAAGGCCCAACCGAAGGAAATGTTGCCTATCGTCGACAAGCCCTTAATCCAATACGCTGTCGAAGAGGCCTACGCAGCCGGCATCCGGCACATGATATTTGTGACAGGTCGCAACAAACGTGCCATCGAAGATCACTTCGACACCGCGTACGAACTGGAGAGCGAACTCGAGGCCAACCACAAGGACGAACTACTTGCCTTGGTGAGGGGCATGCACCCCGAGGACATGGACTGCTCCTATGTACGGCAGCCTCGCTCACTGGGCTTGGGCCATGCCGTTCTGTGCGCTCAACCGCTGGTGGGCAACGAGCCCTTTGCCGTGTTGCTGGCCGACGACCTGATGACCGGATTGGCCGGTGGGCCGCCGGTACTGACGCAAATGGTCAGCGTCTTCCAGAATTTGCCGACAACTTTGTTAGCTGTGCAGCAAGTCCCGTCCGGCGAAGTCCACCGGTACGGCATTGTGGCGGGCACTCCAGCAGGCGACCGCCTCATCAAAGTCGACCGGATGGTCGAGAAACCCGATCCCGAGGCCGCGCCTTCCCGGATGGGCGTGGCCGGCCGTTACATCCTCACGCCGGCGGTGTTCGACCACATCAGAAACAACCCCCGCGGCGCCGGCGGGGAAATCCAGCTCACCGACGGAATCGCAAAACTCATGGGCACTGAAGGCGTCCATGCGTACCAGTACCTGGGCAAGCGCTACGACTGCGGCAGCAAGGAAGGCTTTCTGGAAGCAACCGTGGAATTTGCGCTCAAGCACCCCGAAGTCGGCCCGGGCTTCCAGGAATACCTGAAGGGCCTGGTTTCGCGTATCTAGCGACGGCGCAGCACGTGGATGAATTCCAGGCCCACGGTCTGTTGCTCGACCAGGTCATTGCCCGTTTGCCTCGCGAACGCCTGGAAGTCGCGCACGGACCCGGCGTCGGTGGCAACCACTTTCAGCAACTGACCCGGGTGCATGTCGGTCAACGCTTTCTTGGCCTTGAGGATGGGCAGCGGGCAATTGAGCCCGCGAGTGTCGATTTCCTTGTCGATATTCATCGCTTCATCCTGTGAACGAATCATTCTAGAGGCGCTCAGCCCCGCTGGGACATCTCGATGAACTGCGGTTCCACACCTTGCTTGCGCAGCCAGTCGGCGAGGGCATAGCCCGTCCCCGCCGGCCAGCACTTCACGGCGCCATAGTCGTACAGCTTGTACTCCGCCAGCTCCGGGGAGAGCTTCACTTCACCGTGGGCCACGGCGTGGAACGCGATGATGACCTGGTTCATTCGCTGGAAATCGTAGACGCCGATCAGGTTCAGCTCAAAGGCATCCAGGTTCGTCTCTTCCTTGATCTCACGCGCGATGCCGTCCAGCGGCGTCTCGCCGGCTTCCATGAAGCCCGTAATCAGGGCGAAGCGCCTGCCGGCCCATGCAGCGTTGCGGGCCAGCAGGATCTGGTCCTGGTACTGGATCACCGCGGCAAGAACCGGCGTCGGGTTGTTCCAGTGAGTCCAGCCGCAGGCGACGCAACGCAGGCGCTGCTTTTCGCCGCCGTCCTCGAGCCGGGCGATAAGTTCCAGCGGGGTGGCGCAACTTGGGCAGAACCTGAATTCGTCGGCCATGGTCAGGCGGGGAAAACGCCGGTGGACAAATAGCGGTCGCCCCGGTCGCAGACGACGAACACGATGGTGGCGTTCTCCACCTGACGCGCGATCTCCTGCGCCACCCAGCAGGCGCCGGCAGCCGAAATGCCGGCGAAAATGCCTTCCTCGCGGGCGAGACGGCGGCACATCTCTTCGGCATCTTCCTGGCCCACATAGACCAGCTCGTCCACGGTGCTTGGGTCGTAGATTTTCGGCAGATATTCCTGCGGCCACTTACGAATGCCCGGAATGCGCGACCCTTCGCTCGGCTGGGCGCCGACGATGCGGATGGCCGGGTTCTTTTCCTTCAGGAAGCGCGACACCCCAGTGATCGTGCCGGTCGTTCCCATCGCGCTCACGAAATGGGTGATCTTCCCGTTGGTGTCGGCCCAGAGTTCAGGACCCGTGGTTTCGTAGTGGCTGCGGGGATTGTCCGGGTTGGCGAACTGGTCCAGCACCCGGCCCTTGCCTTCCCTTTGCATGTTCTCGGCCAGGTCGCGGGCGTATTCCATGCCTCCGCTCTTGGGCGTCAGCATGAGCTCGGCGCCGAACGCCTTCATGGTCTGCGCGCGCTCGATGGACAAGTCCTCCGGCATGATGAGCACCATGCGGTAGCCCTTGATTGCTGCCGCCATCGCCAGTGCGATGCCGGTATTGCCCGAAGTGGCTTCGATCAGCGTGTCGCCGGGCTTGATCTCGCCGCGCTCCTCGGCGCGGCTGATCATCGACAGCGCCGGACGGTCCTTCACCGAGCCGGCCGGGTTGTTCCCTTCCAGTTTGCCCAGCACGACATTGCCGCGAGGGCCGTTTTCGGCCGCGCCGATGCGCTGCAGGGC
>JBDSWB010000045.1:0-5836 GCA_039926915.1 Ramlibacter sp. | reverse complement strand
GTCGGCGACCAGCACTTCCAGAAGAAATGCGTCGAACGTATCGAGGCCTTCCGCCGCAATGGCTGCACCATCCTGTTCTGCTCACACAGCCTCTACCATGTCCGGCAGTTGTGCGACGTCGCGCTCTGGCTTCATGGTGGCAGGCAACAGGCCTGGGGTCCCACCGAGCGCGTTCTGGGCGCCTACGAATCGCATGTCCGAGAGCAGAACCAGAAGGACGACGCAGCCGCCGCACCCGCGGGATCCCCTGAGGTCCTGGCGGCCGCTGCTGCGCCGGCGCTGGAAGCCGAGCGCCGCGGTGCGATCGTTTCGGTCGACGTCACGGGGCTCGGCGCCGGCGATCCGCCGCTGTTGCCCGGCCCGGACCTGCAAGTGATGGTGACCGCCAGGCTGGGAGACGCGGAGGTGCCCAACATTGGCGTGATGCTGGAGCAGGCGCACGGCGTCGGCATCACGGTGGCCGCGACGCATGCAGACGGCGCCAAGGCAGTGCGCGGAGCCGACGGCCTCTGGCGCGCCACGGTGACATTCCCCAAACTGCCATTGCACTCAGGCGAATACGTGCTGAGCGCCTATCTGGCGGATTCGCAGGCCCTCGTAATCTATGACGAGTGGCACCAGTGCACCCGTTTCAGCTGGGAATACCCGAGCTTGGTGCCGGGCCTCGTTCAGCTGCCGCACCACTGGACCTGAGGCGCCGCGTCTTGAACGCCCGGATCCAGCGCCTGCGCGTCGAAGCGCGCGACCTCCTCGAACTGGTGTTGCTGCCCGGCCTCGCCGCCCTCCTTCCGTGGAATCTTGTTTTCAGGGTGTTGCGGCGGATCGCGAAACGTTTTGATCCCTACGGCAAGGCCACCCGCGCCGCACAGGCGCAAGCGGCCGCCCGCGGCTGGGTGGGCGATGAAGCGCACTGGTCGATGGTCCGCAAGGTGGTGACCCTCGTTGACCATGCGGACCTGTACCTGGGCAGGACGCGTTCGGACGACTGGATGGCCCAACACCTGGATGTGCGCGGCGCTTGGCCCACGCCGGGCCAGGCCGGCCTGCTCTGCACTTTTCACATTGGGGCGGGCATGTGGGGCCTTCGCCACGCGCGGGCCTCCGGAATGAAGGCGCATGCGATTGTGGCGCCGCTGGAAGGCGCGCACTTCGTGGGCCGCCGCGTGCTGCTGGCCTACGCGCGGGCGCGGACAGCGGAGGTCGCTCGCTCGCTGGGTTGCCCGACCCTCGACATGTCGGCGAGCCTGCGCCCGGTCCTTCAGGCCTTGCGCCGGGGCGAGCAGGTGGTGGCCGCGATCGATGTGCCGGCAGACCAGGTCAGCGCCAGCGAAGAAATTTCCCTGCTCGGCATGCGTGCACGGGTGCCGCGCGGCCTGCTGCGGCTCGCCGTCGATCAGGCGCTTCCCGTCACCGTGTACCTGACCGGCCTTGACGTCGATACCGGCCGGCGCGTCTTGCACATCCATCAATTGGGCGTGCACGAAGACCTGGGGCAGTTGATCCGCGAGGTGTTCGACTTCCTGGACCAGGCCATCCGCGAGGACCCCCCCGCCTGGCACTTCTGGGGTGAATCCGAGCGCATCTTCGTCCACCCTTGAAAGCCGCGCCTCACTTCGGGGGCAAGCCGTACCGATAGGTGTCCGGCCAGCTGTATTGCAGCTGCGCCATCGTCGATGATGAGATTGCGAAGAACCCGCCTGCGGCCACGCCCAATGCGATGACGATGCCGGGCCAGTACTTCCTGAAGTTCTGCCGCAAAGCGGCCGCGTCGATGTAAAACGCGATGACGCAGTACGCAAGCAGGTGCAGTGGAAGGAAGAACCTTGTTTCGATGGCGCCCGGCACGATGGCCATGACCGGGAGCAGCAGGATCAACAGCGACCAGCGCCAGGCGGGCGAAGCCTCTTGCAGACCTGGCTGTGCAGGCTGCGGCGGCCCCAATTTGCGCACCCAGGCAATCCAGCACGCGAGCGCGAGCACGGCGAAATTCAGCAACGCAGTGCGCGTTCGCAAGGGCGAGGGCTTGCGGGTATAGACAATGCCGTCCCGTACGTCCAGGCCATTGATGACGTGGCGTGTGATCAGCGACAGGAAATGCACCGGGTGCTGAGCGACCACCGTCAGGTAATACGGCAATCGAAAGAGGTCGCCTCGGCCGGCCACCTCGTTGAACAGCTGTGCGCCGTCGGGGTCGAGATAGAACACGCTCGGGGCGGGTGCACCCTGGCTGATCGTCGTCTCGTAGCGTTGCAGCGTCATGCCCCACACCAGCTGGCTCGCGAAGAGGCTGTGGTTGTCGACGTGCGCCTGCACGGCCAGGCTGGAAACGCCGTGCGTTCGCTGGTTGATGAGCAGCTGCGGGACCGACACCGCCAGCATGCCCGCCACTGCCGACGCAATCCCCATCCACCGCATGTAACCCCTGAATCGGGCATGAAAGGTCAGCAAGGCCAACAACGCCAGCATGCCCGCCGGGATGAAAAGGTAAATGGTCCTGGTGTTGTACGCGGCGCCCATCGCCATCCCGGATGCGGCAAGCATTCCGAGAAAACGCCCGGTGGTGTCTTGCTGCATGCCGCGCAATGCGAGATACAGGGCGCCCAGGGCCAACAACAGCGCTGGCAAGTCGCTCAACGGATAAAGCAGCACGCCGGGAAAGATCACGGCCAGGAGCGACACCGGGACGAGTCGCCGCGCGAACGTCGCCTTTCCGCCGAAAGCCTGCTGGAACGCCGCAGGCACCAGCAGGGGCAGGGCAAGCGCGTACACCAATGACATCGCCATCCGGAATATGAGCAGGGGATGGGACGACAGGTCGCAGAGGGTCCGCAAGGGCAACAGGAGCGCCGGGAACAAGTACCCGCGGTGCGTGCGGCTGTTCCACAGCGCCTGGGGTCGGGCCAGGTCCCAGTATTCACCGGCGTCGAAGGGCATCACCGCCAAGCGATGTGAGAAGTGCAGCGTCACCAGGATCGCGAAGGAGGCGAGGCACGCGAGACTTCGCTGGTGGCCTTCGACGAAAGCGGCGATGCGGTCCGGCCAGGTCGCGCCCCGTGGCGTTTCCATCCCTAGGCCCGTAGCCAGCTCTTGACCCGGGTCTGCCAACGCAGGGGTATGGCGCGGGCCAGCTGACGCAGGGCGGGGGCGGAGCGCAACCGGACCAGCGCGTTCAGGGTCCACTGCTGCAGCATGCGCCGCTGCGCTTGCGCGCCGACGGCGCGGCTGTGGCCATGCGTCTTGAGAAAGTCCGGATCCAGGGTCGCGGGCGCCTCAGGCGACTTCACGTTTCGCAGGTAATCGCTGTCGTAGGACCACGAGCCGATCGATGCGTCGCCAGCTGCCGGCGCCACTTGCCATTGCGGTGCCGGTGCCTGAGCGGGAATGAAATTGCGTTCGCGCACTTCGCAGAAGAAGGCCAGCAACTGGGCTGCGGGGTCATCCCAGGGTCGAACCCAACTCCAGGGCCGGCCGCTCAACCGTTCGGGGAACGCCCCGATGTCGGGAGCCACCACGGGCAGCCCCGCTTCGAGGCAGGCACTCAGCGTGTAGCTGTAGGTCTCCGGCCACAGCGCGGGAAACCACACCAGGTCCGGCTTGATCCAGTCGAGCAGCCCGGGCAGGTCGCTCTCCTGGTAGGCGCCGTGGACGGCCAGCGACGCGCGCGGCTGCTTGCGCAGTTCGCGGTAGGCATGGCCCATGAGGTGGAATTCGACCGGCACGTGCCCCTTGGCCGCCAGCGTCGCCACGTCCTCCAGCAGGTCCGCGCCTTTGATGCGGCTCAGGGCGCCGATGACCGCCACCTTCAACGGTGCGTCCCGCGCCAGAGGACGGGGACGGGGCTGCGGCAGTTGGGCCAGCGAAACGAGATCGGTGTGCGGCGCGAACCGCACGTCGACGGACGGCCACATGCGCGCGATGCGCCGGGCCGTGTCGCGGCTGGGCGCGAGCACGTGGCGGGCGCGCGCGAGGAAGACGCCGTAACGTTCGCGCCAGGACGCGATGTCGGCCCCGCCGGGTGCCGGCGTGCCTTTCAGGCAGCGCCCGCACTGGCCATCGCCTTCCTCACCGCAGTAGCGGTCATTGGAATCGGTCAGCGAGATCTGCGGGCACATGGTGTAGTAGTCATGGGCGGTGAAATCCCACTGCAAGCCCAACTGGTCGCCGAGACCCAGCACTTCGTCACGGTGCCCGAGCACATGGTGATAGTGCACGTGCGCGATGCCGATGGCGCGTAGCGCCTGCTGCAGTGCGGGCAGTTCCGAAGGCAGGGCGAACTCGAGCCTGAACCCCGCACCCGGCTCGACGCGTTCCAGCCAGACAGTTCCACCCGGCGCTGGCGTCAGAGAAAAGAACACCGCGCGGTCGAGCAGGTAGTGTGCGAGTTCGTCGACGTGCCTTCGGGTGCCGCCCCCACGGTCATGCACCACGGCGAGGACGCCAGGAAGGCCCGCGGCCCCGGCGCGGGCCAGGTCCACCGCCAGGCGCGCAGTCCGGGCCGGGTCAGCGACGACGAAAGCGTGCACCAGGCGGTCGTAATCCGGATGCAGGACCCGCAGCTTTTCTACCGCCTCAATCTCGCGCTGGCTCTTGCTGGCGCCGAAACTGACGCCGCCCGTGTGCAGCACGAACGTGTCCAGCGAGTGCAGGTTGCGCCAGCCGGCCTCGGCCGCCCGTCGGCAGAAGTCGTTTTCCTCGCCGTAGCCCTTGCCGAACTTCGCCACGTCAAACAGGCCCACTTCGTCCAGGCTGTCGCGCCGGATGTACATGCAAAAGCCGACGCCGGTCGGCACATCGACGACCTGTCCGGCATTGACCCGGGCAAACAGCGCGTCGAGCGCCGCAGTGCCCCACCCTTCCGGCAACTCGTTGGGCTCGACGAAGCGCGGGTAGCTGCAGATGGTGGCGTTGTTGGAGAAGGGGGTGACCGAAGCCACCCGCTGGTCGCTGTAGGCGGCGCCACGCAAGCGGTCCAGCCAGTCGTTGGCGACCTCGGTGTCGCTGTTCAGGAGCAGCACGTCGTGCTTGTCGTCCAGCGCCATTCCGCGATTGACCGTGGCGACGAAGCCGAGGTTCTCCTGGTTTTCCAGCAGCACGATCCGCGGCTCTTCGCGGCTCACTTCGCGCAGCCACTGCGTCACTTCCGGCTCGGGGCTGGCGTCGTTCAGGATCACCAGGCGGTACGGCGTCCTGCACTGGCTCGCCAGCACCGAACGCACGCAAAGTTGGGTGTCCGCCAGGCCGCGGTACACCGGCACGATCACATCCACGGTGACCACGCGCGGCGTGGCGGGTTGCGGCGCCGGCCGAAGGGCCGGCGCATCGACGGCCCGCAAGCCGAGCATCCGCTGCACGGCCATCTTGGCGTGCACCAGCGGCCGTGTCATCCGGAACACGGTCGAGTGCTCGATCCAGCGCAGGTGGTCGGACAGGCCCTGGTAGTTCTTCGCCAGCGTGGCCAGCTCGCCTTGCAACACCAGCCTATGGCGGGCGATGAGATTTCTCTCCTCGACGGAACGTTCATTTCTTTCGCTCATAGCCTGCAATTGCCGTTCGAGTTCCAGGCGACGCATGTCCAGGTCGTGCCGCCGCAGATCCAGTTCATGCCGCCGCAGCTCCAGTTCCTGGTGCCGCTTCTCTAGTTCGCCGATTTGGGCCTGCGCTGCACCCAATGCTGCGTCGGACGACAAGCGGGCCTGGTCCGCGACGGCGCGAATCTGTTCCACCTCACGCTGCAGCGGCTGCACTGCATCAGCCAGCGCCATGTAGTCCCCCGACATGGGCCAGCCCAGTTCGGCCTCGAAGACGGCGTCCGTGCGGCCAGCGCAGGCCTGCAGGG
>JBDSWB010000044.1:0-4614 GCA_039926915.1 Ramlibacter sp. | reverse complement strand
GGGCGCACGCCCATGCCCAGGCCCTGCATCCAGTGCGCCAGCGATTCGCTGAACGCCGCCTCGCCGACGATGCCGTTCAGCACGCCGATGGAGGTGATGCCGACCTGCACCGTCGACAGGAAGCGGGTCGGCTGCTCCATCAGCCGCAATGCCGCGGCGGCGCCGTGGTCGCCCCCTTCCGCCATGGTCTGCAGCCTCGCCTTGCGGCTGGACGCCAGGCCCATTTCGGACATGGCGAAGATGCCGTTGAGCAACGTCAGCAGCGCGATCAGCAGGACTTCCATCGATCAGGGCGAGAATGGGACACCATGGCACTTTACTTGATCGGCGACGTGCAGGGCTGCGACGCGGCCCTCGGGCAATTGCTGGCGAAGATCGACTTCTCGCCGAGCCGCGACACGCTGTACGTGCTGGGTGACCTGGTCAATCGCGGGCCGGAATCGGGCGCCGTCCTGCGCCGCCTCATGGGCTATGGCGGCGCGGCGCACTGCCTGCTCGGCAACCACGACCTGAGCCTGTTGGCAGTGGCGCACGGACAGCGCGCGCCGCATCGAAACGACACCATGGACAACGTGCTGCTCGCCGCCGACCGGGACGAGATGCTCGATTGGTTGCGCCAGCAACGAATGGCCATCCGCGCGCACGGACTGCTGATGGTCCATGGCGGCGTGCTCCCTCAATGGGACGTTATGCAGACGCTGCTCCTCGCGGCGGAAGTGGAAGCGGTGTTGCGTGGGCCGGGACTGATCGATTTCCTGTCAGCGATGTATGGCAACGAGCCGGCGCAGTGGGATAACTCACTCCAGGGCATGGACCGGCTGCGCCTGATCGTGAACGCCCTGACGCGATTGCGCTTCTGCACGCCCGGGGGCGTGATGGACCTGAAGGCCGCCGGCGGGCCGGGTGACGCGCCGCCCGGTTACGTGCCGTGGTTCGACGTGCCGGGCCGCAGGACGGCGGGCACGGCCATCGCTTTCGGCCACTGGTCGACGTTGGGTTTCCTGCACCGGCCGGACATCATCTCGATGGACACCGGGTGCGTGTGGGGAGGGTGCCTGAGCGCGCTAAGGCTCGTGCCGGCGGGGGCGCGGCACGAATTGATCCAGGTGCGGTGCCCGCAGGCCCAGACGCCCGGGGAGTGACGGCTATTCTGCCTTGAACAGCGCCGCCACCTTGCGCTTGGGTTTGATGTTGGCAGAGATGCGGTTGGTGGGCCGCTCACCGGCTTCCCAGGCGGGCGGCGCCTCGGTGGCGGGGGCCTGGTAAGGCTGGTCGAAGAAAGGGTCGCGCGACTGCGCCGGCGCGCGGGCTTCGCGCTGCGGGCGCGCAGCCCGTTCGCGCTCGCGCGGCGCGTCGAGAACGTCGCGCGGATCACCCACCTCGCCGGCTTCGCGCCAGGCACGGCGGCCGTCGTTGATGCGGCCGCGCGGCTTGTCTTCGTCGAACTCCAGCGCCTCCAGCTCGATCTTGCGCTTGAGCAGCTTCTCAATGTCGCCCACCAGGCGCACGTCACTGCTCGACACAAAGGTGACGGCCAGGCCCGATAGACCGGCGCGGCCGGTGCGTCCGATCCGGTGGACATAGTCCTCGGCGTTGAACGGCACGTCGAAATTGAAGACCGCCGGCACGTCCTTGATGTCCAGCCCGCGCGCCGCGACGTCGGTGGCGACAAGCAAGTCGACCTCGCCGGCCTTGAAGGCGGCCAGGGCCTTCAACCGTTCGTCCTGGCTCTTGTCGCCGTGCAATGCAGTCGTGTTCATCCCTTCGCGTTCCAGCGAACGCGCGAGGCGGGCGCAACCGAGCTTGCTGTTGACGAACACGAAGGCCTGTTTCAGGCCGCGCGAGCGCACGATCTGCTTGAGGGCATGGCGCTTTTCCTCGTCGGGCACGCTGTAGAAATGCTGCTCGACGGTGGAAGCCTCCTGGTTGGGCCGGGCGACCTCGATGGTCACCGGATCCTGCAGGTAGCTGCTGGCCAGGCGCTTGATCTCGGGCGAAAAGGTGGCCGAAAACAACAACGTGGTGCGCTGCTTGGGCAGGAACGACAGGATGCGCTGCAAGTCGGGCAGGAAACCGATGTCGAGCATTCGGTCGGCTTCGTCCAGCACCACGTACTCGACCTGGTTGAGCACCGCGTTCTTCGCTTCGATGTGGTCGAGCAAGCGGCCGGGCGTCGCCACCAGCACCTCCACGCCCTTTTTCAGCTCAAGGGTCTGCGGCTTCATGTCGATGCCGCCAAACACGACTGCGCTGCGCAGGTTGGTGTACTTGCCGTACAGCTTGACCTGCTGGGCCACCTGGTCCGCCAGTTCCCGCGTGGGCAACAGCACCAGCGCGCGTACCGGATGGCGCGCCGGCGAAGTGGAAGAGTTCTCGTGCTTGAGCAGTCGCTGCAGCAAGGGCAACGCAAACGCCGCCGTCTTGCCGGTCCCGGTCTGGGCCGCGCCCATCACGTCCTTGCCGGTCAGGACGACGGGAATCGCCTGGGCCTGGATGGGGGTCATGGATTCGTAGCCCATTTCGGCTACGGCTCGTGCCAGCGGTTCGGCCAGCGACAGATTGGAGAATGAACTAGGCATTGAACCCGCTATTGTCGCACTTGCTGTAGGCGGACTGTGACAGGGCGGGCAAGCCCCCAACTTCGGCGCATCCAGCCGGGCCGCAGCCGAACGCGGACCAATTTCTATAGGCTGCGGGTAGCGAACGTGTCGCAGGCTTTGACGCTGCCGCTCTGGTAGCCGGTGTTGAACCACTTCTGGCGCTGGGCACTGGAGCCGTGCGTGAAACTTTCGGGCACTACGCGCCCGCGGGAGCCCTGAAGCGCGTCGTCGCCGATCTTCGCGGCGGCGTTCATTGCCGCTTCGATGTCGCCCGGGTCCAGCCACTTCTTGCCCTGCTGCGAGTGGTGAGCCCAGACACCCGCGTAGCAATCGGCCTGCAACTCGACCCGAACACTCAGGGCATTGGCTTCGGTTTGACCCAGCCGCGACCGCATGCCATCCACCTTGCCCGTGATGCCCAGCTCGTCCTGCACGTGGTGCCCCACTTCGTGCGCGATCACGTAGGCCTGGGCGAACTCGCCCGGTGCGCCGAGGCGGCTGCGCAAGGTCTCGTAAAAGTTGAGGTCGATGTACACCTTCTTGTCCGCCGGGCAGTAGAAGGGCCCCATGGCGCTCTGGCCGGAACCGCAGCCAGTGGCAACCCCACCGCGAAACAGCGTTAGTTTGGGTGCATGGTAGGTAGCGCCGCCCGCCTGGAACAGCTTGCCCCAGACATCTTCCGTGTCCGCCAGCACCACCGAAACGAACTTCGCGCCCCGGTCGTCGGCCGGCGGCGCCGGAGCGGGGCCTTGCTGCTGGACCGGAGTGGCGTCGCCCCCGCCCGTCAGCACACCCAGGATGGTGAGCGGATTGATGCCGAAGATGGCGCCGCCTACCAGGGCGATCACGATAGTGCCGATGCCGATGCTGCGCCCGCCCAGGCCGAAGCCCCCGCCGCCGCCGCCTTCGCCGCGCCGGTCCTCGACGTTGCTGGATTCCCGATTGCCTTCCCAACGCATGCTTTGTCTCCCGCGTACCGCCCCTGCGGTACAGTGGTTCGATGGTATCCCCTCTCGATGTAGGCGTGGGCCGCATTCCGACGACGGTTTTGGTAACCGGGTTCGAACCGTTCGGGGGCGAGGCGATCAACCCCAGCGGGATGGCGGTCCAGGCCCTTCATGGGCGCGTCGTCGCCGGCCACCGGCTCATCGGCGCCATGTTGCCCACGGCCTTTGGCCACTCGGTCGAGGTCCTGCGCGACCTGCTGCAGCACTACCGTCCGGCGCTGGTGCTGTGCACCGGGCAGGCAGCGGGGCGAGCCGCCCTGTCGCTGGAACGCATCGCCATCAACGTCGACGATGCCCGCATTCCCGACAACACCGGCGCCCAACCGGTGGACACGCCGGTGGCGGCGGGCGGACCGGCGGCCTACTTCACCAGCCTGCCCATCAAGGCGATGCGGGTCGCGCTGACCGCCGCCGGCATCAATGTCGAGGTGTCGCAGACCGCGGGCACGTTCGTCTGCAACCATGTGTTTTATGGCCTCATGCATGAGCTGGCGACGCGGCACGAGCTGCGCCGCACCCGCGGTGGCTTCGTGCATGTCCCCTTGCTGCCGGCGCAGGGCCAGCCCTCGATGCGCTTCGACGAGATCGTGCAGGGCCTGCGACTGGCCATCGAGACGGCGCTCGTCACGATCGAGGACGTTCGCAAGGAAGCCGGCGCGCTCAACTAGCCGCTCGTTTCCGTGGGGCCAATCCTTGCTGACATCACGCGACAGGAGTGCGAAGCCTAAAATGAGGTGTGCCCATCCTCAATGCCGACCTGCACTGCCACTCCGTTGTTTCCGACGGCACGCTCACTCCCGAAGAACTCGCCTCACGCGCCGCGGCCAATGGTGTCGAGCTCTGGGCGCTGACCGACCACGATGAGATCGGCGGCCAGCGCCGGGCCGCTGCCGCGGCGGCATCACACGGCATGAAGTACCTGACGGGCACCGAGGTCTCGGTGACTTTCGCGGACCAGACCGTCCACATTCTGGGCTTGGGATTCGACCCGGACAACACCTCCATGC
>JBDSWB010000043.1:0-15921 GCA_039926915.1 Ramlibacter sp. | reverse complement strand
CCTGGTCCACCTGCGCAGCGTCATGGGCCAGGCAGCGAAGAACCTCGAGCCGTTCGAGGAAGCCTACCTGGCCGCGGACTGGAGCCGTTTCGAGGCACTGCCGCTGTTTCGCGTGGCGAATCGCATGAACGCGTACAACACCTACCTGTTGATGGAGCGGGAATCCAACTGAACCGCGCAATCGCACTCGCGTAAACCCCAGTGCGGTCGCGGCGCGATGTGTATATATTAATGAATCTGCATATACGGATTCATTAAAACCCATGCACATCGGCCGGCTGCAAAAGGCGCCTGAAAACTTCCTCTACCGTCAAGGCATTGCCGAGGCGGCCGCACGGGCCCCCGGTGGCCGGCGCGACTTCATCCGCAGCGCCTTTGCTGCGGCCGCCGCCGGGCTGGCACTGCCTGCTGCCGGTGCGCAAAACGTGGCGCCGGCTGACGGCGACCCGAACATCCTCAACCTGCCGGACCACGCCAGGGGCCTGGGCCAGCCGGTCGCTGTGGGCTACGGCAAACCATCGAAGTACGAGGCGAATGTCCAGCGGCGCCAAAGCCCCGGCCTGACCCAGACGCCGCAGGCTTCGGTCTCGTTCGCGCCGCTGCAATCCCTGTTCGGCATCGTCACGCCCAGCGGCCTGCACTTCGAGCGGCACCACCAGGGCTGGTGGGACATCGACCCGTCCAGGCATCGCTTCATGATCAACGGCCTGGTCAAGACGCCCAAGGTCTTCACCATGGATGAGCTGATGCGCCTGCCGTCCGTGTCGCGCTTTCACTTCATCGAGTGCGGCGCCAACACCGGCATGGAATGGGGCAACGTGTCGGTGCCGACCTGCCAGTACACGCACGGCATGCTGTCGTGCAGTGAGTTCACCGGCGTCCCGCTGATCACGCTGCTGGAGATGGCGGGCGTGGATCTGGCCAGAGGCAAGTTCGTGCTGGCCGAGGGCGGCGACGGCTCATCGATGACGCGCACCATCCCCATGAGCATGGTCCGCGCCGGCGAAGTGCTGGTGGCCTACGGGCAGAACGGCGAGATGCTGCGCCCCGAGAACGGCTACCCGTTGCGCCTGGTGGTGCCCGGCGTGCAGGGCGTGAGCTGGGTCAAGTACCTGCGCCGCATCGAAGTCGGCGACCAGCCGTATGCCACCAAGGACGAGACCATCCATTACGTCGACCTGATGCCGGGCGGCCAGCACCGCCAGTACACCAGCATCCAGGAGTGCAAGAGCGTGGTCACCACGCCTTCAGGCGGCCAGATGCTGCTGGACAAGGGCTTCTACAGCGTGACCGGCCTGGCCTGGTCCGGGCGCGGCAAGGTCAGGCGCGTGGACGTGTCGGTGGACGGCGGGCGCAACTGGCGCACCGCCCGGCTCGACGGGCCGGTGATGAGCAAGTGCCTCACCCGCTTTTCCGTCGACTGGGTGTGGGACGGCAAGCCGGCCATCATCCAGAGCCGCGCGACCGACGAAACCGGCTACGTGCAGCCGAATTACCGGCAACTGCGCGCCGTGCGCGGCACGCGCTCGGTCTACCACAACAACGCAATCCAGTCGTGGCTGGTCGAGGAGAACGGCGAGGTGAAGAATGTCCAGCTGGGCTAAAGCGCTGCTGGTCGCTGCGCTGGCGGCCGCGGCCACGATGAGCTGGGCGCTGGGCAGGGCCGCCTACCCCGGCATCGGACGCGATGCGACGCCCAGGGAAGTCGCGGCCTGGGACATCGACGTGCGCGCGGATTTCAAAGGCCTGCCACCCGGCTCCGGCAGTGTCGCAAAAGGCCAGGCAGTCTGGGAGGCCAAGTGCGCTTCGTGCCACGGCGTGTTCGGCGAATCCAACCAGATGTTCAACCCGCTGGTCGGCGGCACCAGCAAAGACGACATCAAGACGGGCCACGTCGCCAGCCTGAAGCGCAACGACTATCCGGGGCGCACCACGCTGATGAAGGCATCGAACCTGTCGACGTTGTGGGACTACATCAACCGCGCCATGCCCTGGTCGCAGCCGAAGTCGCTCAGCGTCGAGGAGGTGTACGCCGTGACCGCGTACCTGCTCAACCTCGGCGACATCCTGCCGGCGGACTTCACGCTGTCCGACAGGAACATGGCGCAAGTGCAGCAGTTGCTGCCCAACCGCAACGGCGTCACCACGGCGCACGGCCTGTGGCCCGGCCGGGAGCTGGGCGGCACGGGCAAGCCCGACGTCGCGGGCACAGCCTGCATGAAGGACTGCGCGGTCGACGCGAAGCTGACGTCCATGCTGCCGGCTTTCGCGCGCAATGCGCACGGCAACCTCGCCGAGCAGAACCGCACCGTGGGCGCGCAGCGCGGCATCGAGACCGGGCTGTCCACAGCCAGTGCGCCGCAAGCCGGAGCCGCCGGCCCCAGCGGCGGCACTGCGGTGCAAGCCCTCACGCAGAAGAACAACTGCATGGCCTGCCACGCCCCCAATACGCGCATCGTCGGGCCAAGCTGGTCCGAGATTGCCGGCAAGCACCCGGGCAAAGCCGACTACATCGCGGCCAAGATCCGCTCGGGCGGCGCCGGGGTTTGGGGCGCGATCCCCATGCCGCCGCAAACCCTCGATGAAGCTGAAGCGGCGTCCATCGCGAGCTGGCTCGCCGGAGGCGCGAAACCTTGAAACTCAAGGGGTCGAAGGGATATTCCCCATGCGGCCCGTCCCATCATTCATTAGCATCCACTTAATATTCCAGGAGCCCTTCGATGCAAACCCGTCGCGAGACACTCAAGCAAAGCGCCGCGCTGGCCGGCCTGCTGGCCGCCGCCGGCTTCTTCCCCCGTGACGCGCTGGCCGCGTGGAACGCCGGAGCGTTCGACGCCAAGACCGTCGCCGACGTGATGAAGGCTTTCGGCGCCGGTGCCCCCGCCGCCAGCACCAGCGTCACCCTCACGGCGCCCGACATCGCCGAAAACGGCGCGGTAGTGCCCATGGGCGTGGCCACCACCCTGCCCAACGTCAAGCACATGCTGGTGCTGGTCGAGAAGAACCCCAGCACGCTGGTCGCGAAGTTCGACGTCACCGACGCGGTGGAAGCGAACTTTCTCACGCGCGCCAAGATGGGCCAGTCGTCCGACGTCTACGCGGTGGCGATCACCACCGACGGCAAGGCCTTCTACGCCAAGAAGGAAGTGAAAGTCACCCTCGGCGGCTGCGGCGGCTGATCAAGCCCCGCCCCTTCGCCCCATTCCAATCAGATCCAGGAGACAACCATGTCCGACCCGATGCGCATTCGCGCCCAGGCAGCAGGAGCCAACGCCACCGTCCGCGTGCTGATGAGCCACGAGATGGAAACCGGCCAGCGCAAGGACGCTGCCGGCAAGACCATCCCCGCATGGCATATCACCGAAGTCACGGCCACTCACAACGGCAAGCCCGTGCTCGCCGCCGAGTGGGGCCCGGCCGTCGCCAAGAACCCTTTCCTGCAGTTCACCGTCAAGGGTGCCAAGGCCGGCGACAAGATCGGCATCACCTGGAAAGACAACAAGGGCGACACGCGCACCGACGAAGCGGTGGTGTCCTGAGCGAATCCGCGCCGCCGCAATAACAACAAGGGGAACCTATGAGGAAGACAAAGGCATTGTTTGCACTCGCGCTCGGCTGCATCGTCGCAGGCGCCGCGCTCGCGCAGAAGACCGCCATCGAAGCCATCGAGGAATACCGCGCCATGCTGGCCGACGGCAATCCGGCCGACCTGTTCGAGGCCAAGGGCGAGACGCTCTGGAAGCAAAAGCGCGGCCCGAAGGCGGCGTCGCTTGAAGCCTGCGACCTGGGCAAGGGTCCTGGCGTCGTCAAGGGCGCTTTCGTGGAACTGCCGCGCTACTTCCCGGATACCCAGCGGGTGCAGGACCTCGAATCACGGCTGGTCACCTGCATGGAAACGCTGCAGGGTTTCAACGGGAAGGAGATCGCCAACACGCCGTTCGGAAAAGGCGAGCAGAACAACGTGACGGCGCTGGCCACCTATGTGGCCGCCGAGTCCAAAGGCCTGAAGTTCAACCTGCCGCAGGCGCACCGGCAAGAGAAGGTGATGTACGAGGTCGGGAAGCGCCTGTTCTTCATGCGCGGCGGCACACACGATTTCGCCTGCGCCTCCTGTCATGGAGAGGACGGCAAGCGCATCCGCCTGCAAGACCTGCCCAACCTCACCAAGAACCCCGGCGCCGGCAACGGCTTCGGCGCCTGGCCCGCCTATCGCGTGTCCAACGGCCAGATGTGGGGCATGCAGTTGCGCCTGAACGACTGCTACCGCCAGCAGCGCTTCCCTTATCCCGGCTTCGGCAGCGACGCCACCATCGCGCTGGGGGTGTACCTCGGCGTCAATGGCAAGGGCGGCACGTCAACAGCGCCCACCATCAAACGCTAAGCAGGACGCAAGACGATGAATATCACCACACGAAATCTCGTCTCCGGCCTGGCGGCAGCCGCGGCCGTCGCGGGCTGCGCCTCCCTGCCCGGCTCCGCCGAACTCGACCAGATCACCGCGCAGACTGCGAAGGCCTCGTTCCGCGACCAGGGGCCGGTCAAGGTGGACCGCCTGGTCCAGGACGATTCCAATCGCGAGTGCAGTGCCGCGCAGGCCGAGGATCGGCAGCTCGACCCGGCGCGCGCAAAGGCCATCGAGACCGCCAACCTGAAGACAGTCAAGTGGCCGAGCGACGGCAAGTTCCTGGGCGACTGGAAAACCGGCGAGCAGATTGCGCAGAACGGCCGCGGCCTGACCTGGACCGACGACGCGAAGGTCGCCGTGGGCGGCAACTGCTACAACTGCCACCAGATCACCAAGGAAGAGATTTCCTTCGGCACCATCGGGCCCAGCCTTTACCAGTACGGCAAGCTGCGCGGCGTGACGGACCCGAACAGCGCCGCCGCCCGCCCCATCGTCGAATACACCTGGGGCAAGATCTGGAACTCCAAGGCCTACAACGCGTGCTCCAACATGCCGCGCGCCGGGCATGCGGGCATCCTGAACGAACAGCAGGTCAGGCACATCGTCGGCCTGCTGCTCGATCCGCAGTCGCCGGTCAACAAGTAGCCCTCACGTGAATCTCACCAAGCGCGAGTTCCTGCAGGTACTCGGCGCGGCTTCCGTGTGCGGAATGGGACTTGGCCGCTGGGCGCAGGCCGATGCCGCGACGGCCGCGGACAAGCTGTACGACATGCCGAAGTTCGGCAATGTCTCGTTCCTGCACATGACGGACTGCCACGCGCAGTTAAAGCCCATCTATTTCCGCGAGCCCAGCGTCAACCTCGGCATTGCCGGCATGAGCGGGCAGTTGCCGCACCTGGTGGGCGAACACCTGCTCAAAGTCGCGAAGGTCCCGGCCGGCTCGGCCGATGCCTACGCCCTCACCTGCCTGGATTTCGAGTCCGCGGCCATGCGCTATGGCAAGGTGGGCGGCTTCGCTCACATGACGACGCTGGTGAAGCGCCTGAAGGCCAGCCGACCCGGCGCGTTGTTGCTCGACGGCGGTGACACCTGGCAAGGTTCGGGCACCGCGTTGTGGACCCGCGGCCAGGACATGGTCGATGCCGCCAAGCTGCTGGGCGTGGACATCATGACGGGCCATTGGGAGTTCACGCTCGGCATGGACCGGGTGAAGGAAATCGTCGAAAAAGACTTCGCGGGCAAGGTCGATTTCCTCGCGCAGAACATCAAGACCGCCGACTTCGGCGACCCGGTGTTCAAGCCCTACGTAATCCGCGAGATCAACGGCGTGCCCTGCGCCATCATCGGGCAGGCCTTTCCCTACACGCCCATCGCCAATCCCCGCTACCTGATGGCCGACTGGAGCTTCGGCATCCAGGACGAAAACATGCAGAAGATGGTGGACGAAGCCCGCGCCAAGGGCGCTCAGGTGGTGGTGCTGCTCAGCCACAACGGCATGGATGTCGACCTGAAGATGGCCACGCGCGTGACCGGCATCGACGCGATCATGGGCGGCCACACGCATGACGGCATGCCATTGGCCAGCGTGGTGAGCAATCAGGGCGGCAAGACATTGGTGACCAACGCGGGCTCGAACGGCAAGTTCCTCGCCGTGATGGACTTCGACGTGAAGGACAGGAAGGTACGCGATTTCCGCTACCGCCTGCTTCCCGTCTTCGCCAACATGCTGCCGGCCGACAGCGAGATGGATGACCTCATCAACCGGGTGCGCGCGCCTTACGAAGCCAAACTTTCGGAAAAGCTGGCCGTCACCGAAGGCACGCTATACCGGCGCGGCAACTTCAACGGCAGCGGCGACCAGCTCCTGCTGGACGCGCTGATGGAGGTGCAAGGCGCGGAAATCGCCTTCTCGCCCGGCTTTCGCTGGGGCACGTCGCTGCTGGCCGGGCAGGCGATCACGCGCGAGTGGCTGATGGACATGACAGCAACGACGTATTCCTATGCCACGGTGAGCATGATGAGCGGCGAAACCATCAAGACCGTGCTGGAGGATGTCTGCGACAACCTCTTCAACCCCGATCCGTATTACCAGCAGGGCGGAGACATGGTGCGTGTGGGCGGTCTGGAATACAGCTGTAATCCGTTGGCGGGAATGGGCAAGCGCATCGACAACATGCGCCTGAACGGCAAGCCCATCGAAGCCGCACGGCAGTACAAAGTCGCCGGCTGGGCCCCGGTCGCCGAGGAAGCTCGCAACACCGGAAACAAGCCTGTGTGGGAACTGGTCGAGCAGTGGCTGAAGGCCAAGGGCGGCGTGGTCACGCCGCGCAAGATCAACATGCCGCAGCTGACAGGCGGTGTGCCCAATCCCGGCTATCTGCCGGAGACTGCATGAACAGCCGCCTGCTCTCCGCGCTGCGCATGCGCCCCGCGCGCACCGCCATGCTGGCCACGATGCTCGCTTCGAGCGCGGCCATGGCGCAGCAGGCAACCTACGCGATCCGGTCGATCACCCCTGAGGCGGCACTGAAAGCCGCACGCGCCGCCCTCGCCAGTTGCCAGAAGACCGGATACCAGGTCGCGGTGGCCGTGGGCGACCGTGCGGGCACGCCCCTTGTGATGCTGCGCGACCGATTCTCCGGCCCCCACACGCCGGGCACGGCCCAGGGCAAGGCCTACACCGCCCTGACGTTCAAGATCGATACCTTGTCGTTGTCGCAGCTGACCCAGGCGGGACAGCCAATGTCCGGCATCCGTGAGTTGCCCGGGGTAGTGGGCATCGGTGGCGGCCGCACGATCGAGTCCGCGGGATCCATCGTGGGATCGATCGGCGTGTCCGGCGCTCCAGGCGGCGAAGCAGACGATGTCTGTGCCAAGGCGGGGATCGCGGCAATCGCGGACGATCTCGAACTCTAGGCGGCACGGCGTTTCAGGCGAACAGCTGCCTGTGCTGTTCGCGCAGCAGGTTCTTCTGCACCTTGCCCATGGCGTTGCGGGGCAGTTCATCGACGATGAAGCAGCGCTTGGGAATCTTGAAATTGGCGAGCTGCGACTTCAGCTGCGCGACGAGCCGCTCGCCATCGAGCTTCACGCCGGGCTTGGCCGTGACGATGGCCACGCCCACTTCGCCGAAGTCCGGATGCGGCACGCCGACCAGTGCGCTTTCTGCGACCCCCGACATCTCATTGATGTAGCCCTCGATTTCGGCCGGATACACGTTGTAGCCGCCGCTGATGATGAGGTCCTTGCTGCGGCCGACGATGGTGACGTAACCGCGCTCGTCGATCTTGCCGACGTCGCCGGTCCTGAACCAGCCGTCGGCGGTGAATTCTTCAGCGGTTCTTTCGGGCATGCGCCAGTAGCCCTTGAACACGTTCGGTCCCTGGACCTCGATCCCGCCGACCTCGCCCCCGGGCAAGGGCTTGCCATCTTCTGCGCGGACGCGCAGGCCGACGCCTGGCAGCGGGAAGCCGACAGTGCCGCCATACCGGTCGCCGTCGCGGGTGTCATACGGATTCGACGTGAGCATGATGGTTTCGCTCATGCCGTAGCGCTCCAGGATCGTGTGGCCGGTGCGCTGCTGCCACTCGTTGAACGTTTCGAGCAGCAGCGGCGCCGAGCCAGCAATGAAGAGCCGCATGTTGCGCACGGCCGTCCTGTCCAGCGTGGGCTCGGCGAGCATCCGCACGTAGAGCGTCGGCACGCCCATGAAGACCGTGGCTTGCGGCATCTTTCGGATCACGACCTTCGGGTCGAACTTCGCCAGCCAGATCATCTTGCTGCCGTTGAGCAGCGCGCCGTGCAGGGCGACGAAGAGGCCATGCACATGGAAAATCGGAAGCGCGTGGATCAGGACGTCACCCGGCTTCCAGCCCCAGGAGTCCTTCAATACCCGTGCATTCGCCAGCAGGTTGCCGTGCGTGAGCATCGCGCCCTTGCTGCGGCCTGTCGTACCACTGGTGTACAGGATGGCTGCAAGATCGCCCGCGGCTGCGGCCGCCACCTCGTGCCGGTCGCTGCAATGCGTTGCACGGTCGAGCAGGGAACCGGTGCGGTCATCGTTCAGCGTGAACACATGGCGCGTGCCGGACCTGAAGGCGATCTTGCTGATCCATCCGAAATTCTTTGGGCTGCACACCACCACGGCCGGCTCCGCGTTGCCGACGAAATATTCGATCTCGGCGCTCTGGTAGGCCGTGTTGAGCGGCAGGAAGACATGGCCGGCCCGCAAGGTGGCCAGGTACAGCATCATGGCCTCGACCGACTTCTCCACCTGCACCGCGATGCGCGAGCCGGCCGGCAACCTCAGCGACGCCAGCAGGTTGGCCAGCATCGCCGTGCCGCGGTCGAGGTCGCGCCAGGAATACAGCAGGCCGGTGTCGGTCTCCACCGCGGCGGCGTCCAGGTCGCCAGGGAAGGCCGCATGCAAGGCGGCGAACAGGTTCTCGTTTTTCATGGGTCAGAAGCGGGGTGTTCGTTTTTCGAGAAAAGCCGAGATGCCATCGCGGGGTTCCGCACTGTCGGCATACCGATAGGCGTCGGCCGACTCAGTCGTGCCGGCCCTAATCGAGCGTCGCGCCGGAAGCCTTCACCACCGCCGCCCAACGCTTGACCTCGCCATTGACGAAGGCGCCGAACTGCTGCGGGCTCATGTTGGGAAACTCCGCGCCGTTGCTGGCCCACACAGCCTTGATCTCGTCGGACTGCATCGCCTTGCGAACCTCGTCGAGGATGCGCGCCTGCATTTCGGCCGAGGTGCCCTTGGGCGCCCACAGCCCATACCAGGTGGTGACTGTGTAGTCGGGCAGCCCGACCTCGCTCGCGCTGGGCACGTCCGGAAACGCGGCGTTGCGCTTGCTGCCGGACACCATCAGCGCCTTGATGCGGCCGCCCTTGATCTGCGGAGCCGAAGAGCCCAGGCCGTCGAACACCATGTCGACGTTTCCCGACACCAGGTCCTGCATGGCAGGGCCCGCGCCTCGATACGGGATGTGCGTGATGAAGGTTTTGGTCTGCTGCTTGAACAGTTCGCCGGCGAGGTGGTGCGAGGTGCCACTGCCCGCGGAGCCGTAGTTGTACTTGCCTGGGCTCTTTTTCATGAGCTCGAGAAATGCCTTGAAGTCCGCCACCGGAACGCGCTTCGGGTTCACCACGAGGACCTGCGGCACCCTGGCCACCAGGGTCAATGGCACAAAGTCCTTTTCAAGGTCGTAGTCGAGCTTGGGGTACATCGAGGGGGCGATGGTGTGGTGCACCGCGCCCATGAACAGTCCGTAGCCGTCCGGCGGCAGGCGCGAGGCCACGCTGGCGCCGACGGTGCCCCCGGCCCCGCCCTTGTTGTCGATGATCAATTGCTTGCCGGTCTGCTTGGCAAATTGCGCGGCCAGCGGCCGCGCGAAAGCATCGGTGCCGCCGCCCGCCGGAAACGGCACCACCATGATCACGGGCTTGGTGGGCCAGCCGGACTGCGCCTGCGCAAATGGGCTCAATGAAACAGCGCCCGCCGCAGCGGCAGCGCGCAAAACTTCTCGCCTAGTGAGGCTGTGGTCCATGGGTCTTGTCTCCTGTCGTGGTTGAACTGCCAGAAACGCCTAAAAGTACAGGTCTTCTATCGCTCCAGAAATCGGGATTTGCCCCTGCGCGAACTGGTGGCGGTGCTTGTCGAGCCGCTTGAGGTCGTACAGGTAATTCACCATTAGCCCATAAGACTGCTTCAGGCCCTTGGTCGAGGGGTCGCCTGCCCAGTTGAGCCGCTCGACCCGGGCGCCATTGCCGAGGTGAAAACGCGCGACCGGGTCGACCGGCTTGCCCACCTGGTTCACTTCACGGCCCAGGTAATGGGCCGCGCACCGAATCAGCAGCAAGCGCACCGGTGACTTGGCAGGGAGGTCCAGCGGTTGCTCCAGCGCCGCCGCCAGCGAGGCGGCTGTGCACTCTGCGCCCATCGCACGGCTGAGCTCGGCACGCTGCCGGGGTTCGAGCCGCTCGATCATCGACTCGGCGTTCTTGCCGAACCAGGCGCGAAACCCGGGGATCGGGGAAAGCGTCGCGAAAGTCTTCAACCGCGGGAACGCGCCCTTGAGCGTTTCGACGACCCGCTTGATCAATGAATCGCCGAAGCTCACTCCGCGCAGGCCATCCTGCGTGTTGCTGATGGAATAGAAAATCGCGGTGGTGGCCTTCTTCAGGTCGGCAGGCGCGGCGGCCTCATCCAGCAAGGGGCCGATGCTGTCCGCGACGCCGTCCATCAGCGCGACCTCGACGAAAATCAGAGGGTCGTCCGGCAGGCTGGGGTGAAAGAACCCGTAGCAGCGCCTGTCGCCGTCGAGCCGGTTCTTTACATCTGCCCAGCTGCGGATGTCGTGCACCGCTTCGTACTTGATGAGCTTTTCCACCAGCGACGCGGGCGAATCCCAGCTGATGCGCCGCAGGTCGAGGAAGCCCACATCGAACCAGGTCGAGAACATGTACTCCATCTCGACGTCCAGCGCGAACAGTCGCTTGTCGGCCTTCAGGCGCGGCTGCATCTCGGCGCGCAAATTCACCAGGAAGCGGATACCGCCCGGGCTGGCGCTGAAGCGCTGCAGAAGGCGGCGGCGCGGCGACACCGTTGCGCGGCGGAAAAGCACTTCGGCGGCGGCCTCTTCGGCAGTCCCCGCCGCGGCGGCGAGTTGCGCTTGCGCCGCCTTCACCTTGCCCGGGTCGGACAGGAATTGCTCGCTCATCAGCAGCCACATGTCCTGCCGCATTTCCGGGCCTGCGAGCGCGTACCAACGGATGACGCCCTCGGCCCGCCGGCCGCCCTCCACCTCGCTCACGGCGGGGTCGACGATGGCCTGCAATTCGGAGAGCGTGCGGCGCAGAACGCGCGGCGACAGCGCTTCCTGGCGGTGCCGCAAGGTGGCCTTGAGCCGCTCGCGCGTGGATCGGGGGGTGGTCAAATCCGAGGTCATGGGGACAACCTCGACCGCTGGCCGCGCGCCAGTTCGCGCAGAGCCACGCGTTGCCTTGTGAGGTGGGTGCGCATCGCGGCCTCCGCGCCCTCGGGGTCGCGAGCCTTGAGCGCCGCGAAGACCGCCAGGTGCTCCGACAGGCTCTGGTCGAGCCGTCCCGGTGCGCGCAACTGCTGCAGCCGCGCCAGCTTGAGGATCTTGCGCAGGTCGCCGATCACCTGCGCCAGCCAGCGATTGTTAGCCAGCGTGATGAGGGCCTCATGGATGGCGAAGTTGGCAGCATAGTAGTCGCTGATGCGCCGGGCCTTGGCATGGCGGCTGAGCTTGTCGTGCAACGCCTCGAGCGCAACCAGGTCGGCGTCACTGGCGTTCAGCGCCGCCTCGCGCGCACAGCGGCCTTCGAGCAGTGCGATGACGGGGAAAATCTCGTCCAGGTCCCGCTCGGTCACCTCGTTCACGAAGCAGCCGCGCCGGGGCTCGTGCCGCACCAGGCCCTCAGCGGTGAGGACCTTCAGGGCCTCGCGCAGCGGTGTGCGGGAGATCGAGAGCTGTTCCGCCAGCCGGGCTTCGTCCAGGAAGGTGCCGGGCATGAGCTCGCCCGCGAAGATGCGGTCTCGCAGTTGGGCGGCGACTTCGTGGTGCAGGGAGTTGTGGACCAGGCGCATGGAGATTCGGGCGTTGCGGAGTTTGTAATTTTCAATAATTACAGGTAATTATGCAAGGGAAGCGGCCGGCCAGGTGGCCTGCCTCGTTGGGGGAATTACTTAGCGGCGACGGTGACGGGCGAGGAACGGCTGCCGAACCAGAGCCAGAGCAGCGCGCCGCCCAGGATCATCGGGATGCACAGCCACTGGCCCATGCTCAGGCCAAGCGTCAACAGCCCGAGGTGGGCATCTGGTTCGCGAAAGTACTCCGCCACGAAACGCAGCAAGCCATAGCCGAAGAGGAAAACGGCCGCGACCTGGCCCGGCCGCCGCTCCTTGCGGGCATAAAGCCAGAGCACGGCAAAGAGCAGCAGCCCTTCGAGCAGGAACTGGTAAACCTGCGACGGGTGGCGCGGCACCATGGAGCCGCTTTGGGGGAACACCATGCCCCAGGCCAGCGAAGGGTCGGCAAACCGGCCCCACAGTTCGCCATTGATGAAGTTGCCCACCCTGCCCGCCGCAAGGCCCGTGGGCACGCAAGGCGCGACGAAGTCCATCACCTGCCAGAAGGGCTTGCTGCGCGAACGCGCGAACCACCACTGGGAGGCGATCACGCCCAGCATCCCCCCATGGAAGCTCATGCCGCCCTGCCACACGAAGAACACTTCGAGCGGATGGGCCATGTAGTAGGCCGGCTTGTAAAACAGGCAGTACCCCAGGCGGCCGCCCACGACCACGCCCAGCACGCCCAGGAACAGCATGTCCTCGACATCCTTGCGGCTCCATGCGCCGGGGCCTTTCACGGAAACGAACGGCTCGTGGTGCAGACGGCGCATGGCGAGCAGCAGAAACAGCCCGAACGCGGCGAGGTAGGTCAGCCCATACCAGTGAATGGCGAGCGGGCCGACCTGCAGCGCGACCGGATCGATTTTGGGGTACATCAGCATGCGGCGTATTGTGCTGCACCGCCACGCCCGCCGGGGCCATTCAGCCCTTGCCTGCCAGCCTTGCACGCGCGAACTCGACGAAACGCTCGAGCGTCGGTCTCGGTGTTCGCGTCCACACCAGGCTGGTCTCGCAGCCCGGCACTGCCCTTGCGTTCCGGCCCGTGACCTGGCGGTAGACGACGCCGGGCCGCTGGAATTGCCGCACGCTGTCGGGCACCCAGGCCAGGCCGAGGCCCGCCGACACCAGGTTGACGATGGTCTGCATCTGGATGGCTTCCTGGGCAACATGCGGCGTGCGCCCCGCCGCGTGGTACATGCCGAAGATCGCGTCATGCACCGACGGCAGGATGCGGCGCGGGAAGATCACCAGCGGTTCGCCCAGCAGCGGCCCGAAGGCCACGGTGCGCGCGGCCGCCAGGCGGTGTTGATCGGGCAGGGCCAGTACCAGGGGCTCGTGCGTGATGCGCAACTGCTCCAGCCCGTCGGGCGCGAAGCCGGGTGAGTGCAACATGAATCCGGCGTCGATGTCGCCGCGTTCCAGCGCCTGCAACTGCACGTCGCCGGTGGCTTCGATCAACTCGAACTCGACCTGCGGGTACAGCGTTCTGAAAGCCTGCACCCATTGCGGAAGAAGACCGAAACCCACCGTGGACACGAAGGCCAGCCGCAACCGCCCCATCTCGCCGAGCGCAGCCTTGCGAGCGTGGACTGGCAGTGCCAGCGCGCGCGCGATCAGTTCACGCGCCTCGGACAACAGCGCGTTTCCAGCCACTGTGAGTTGAACGCTGCGCTTGGTGCGATCGAACAGGCGAACGCCCAGCAGCCTTTCCAGGTTGGCGATGGCCTGCGTCAGCGGCGGCTGCGTGATGTGCAGGCGGGCCGCTGCGCGGCCGAAGTGCAGTTCCTCGGCCAGCACGATGAACTGGCGCCACAGGCGAAGCTCAACCCAGGTCTCTCTCATATGCCAAGCATATTAATACGAGTCCAGAATGGATTGGAAAGAATCAATCAAGCGGCGCATACTCGGGCCCTTCGCGCCGCCCGGCGCCCCCGACAACTCCCCTCCAGCGAGACGCCATGGACACCAAGACCCTCCAGATCAACCGCCGCAGCAAGACCATCACCGAAGGCAAGTCGCGCGCCCCGAACCGGTCCATGTACTACGCCATGGGCTACGTGGAGAGCGACTTCAAAAAGCCGATGGTCGGCGTGGCGAATGGCCACAGCACCATCACCCCGTGCAACAGCGGCCTGCAGAAACTGGCCGACGCGGCCATCGCCGGCATCGAGGAAGCGGGCGGCAACGCGCAGGTGTTCGGGACGCCCACCATCTCCGACGGCATGGCGATGGGCACCGAAGGCATGAAGTACTCGCTGGTCAGCCGCGAGGTGATTTCAGACTGCATCGAAACCTGCGTGCAGGGCCAGTGGATGGATGGCGTGCTGGTGGTGGGCGGCTGCGACAAGAACATGCCGGGCGGCCTGATGGGCATGCTGCGCGCGAACGTGCCCGCCATCTACGTCTACGGCGGCACCATCCTGCCGGGCCACTGGAAGGGCCAGGACCTGAATATCGTCAGCGTATTCGAGGCCGTCGGCCAGAACGCCGCTGGCAACATGAGCGATGCCGACCTGCGCGAAATCGAGATGCGCGCCATTCCCGGCACGGGATCTTGCGGCGGCATGTACACGGCCAACACCATGTCATCGGCGTTCGAGGCGCTGGGCATCTCCCTGCCCTACTCGTCCACCATGGCGAACCCGCACGATGAGAAGATGAATTCGGCGAAGGAATCGGCCAAGGTGCTGGTCGAGGCCATCAAGAAGGACATCAAGCCGCGCGACATCGTCACCAAAAAAGCCATCGAGAACGCCGTCGCCGTGATCATGGCGACCGGTGGCTCGACCAATGCCGTGCTGCACTTCCTGGCGATCGCTCACGCGGCCGAAGTGGAATGGACCATTGACGACTTTGAGCGCGTGCGCCAGAAGACCCCCGTCTTGTGCGACCTGAAACCCAGCGGAAAATACCTGGCGGTTGACCTGCACAAGGCCGGCGGCATTCCGCAGGTGATGAAGTTGCTGCTCAAGGCCGGCCTGCTGCATGGCGACTGCATCACTATCACCGGGCAGACCATCGCTGAAGTGCTGAAGGACATCCCTGAGGAACCGCGTGCGGACCAGGACGTGATCCGACCGATCACGAGACCGATGTACGAGCACGGCCACCTGGCCATCCTCAAGGGCAACCTCTCGCCCGAAGGCGCAGTCGCCAAGATCACGGGCCTGAAGAATCCGGTGATGACGGGACCGGCGCGCGTTTTCGACGACGAGCAGTCGGCGCTGCAGGCCATCCTGGACGGCAAGATCGTGGCCGGCGACGTGATGGTGTTGCGCTACCTGGGCCCCAAGGGCGGGCCGGGCATGCCGGAGATGCTGGCGCCGACGGGCGCGCTGATCGGCGCGGGCCTGGGCGAAAGCGTGGGCCTCGTCACTGACGGCCGTTTCTCCGGCGGTACCTGGGGTATGGTGGTGGGCCACGTCGCCCCGGAAGCCGCCGCCGGCGGCACGATCGCGTTCGTGAACGAGGGCGACTCCATCACCATCGATGCGCACCAGCTCAAGCTGGAGCTGAACGTACCGGAAGCGGAAATCGCGAAGCGCCGAGCCGCATGGACCGCACCGAAGCCGCGCTACACGCGCGGCGTGCAAGCCAAATTCGCGTTCAATGCATCCAGCGCCAGCAAGGGCGCTGTGCTGGACAACTACTGAAGCGCACCCTTTCCAGGGCAACCGCGGAACCGGCTTCGCCGGGCCGCTGGTTGCGCCCCTTTGAGGGGGAGAGGTCGAAACCCGAGGGGGCATCGGCCGCAGGCCACTTCGGGGGGGAGCCTACCGCCGGCGCTTGATGCCCAGCGCTTCGCGGCTCTTGTCAATGCGCGCCTGCTTTCGGGCATTTTCCCTTTCCACGG